>NZ_CP150274.1:6510672-6852807 GCF_037977055.1 Paenibacillus sp. FSL K6-1096
GATTAGCTAACAGCAGCAGCCCCAGCGCTACGATCGAGCGGGCGAACAGGACGGCGGTGGAGAACGAATGACGCCCGGAGACCAGCCCCATGTTATAGATGTAGAGGTCCAGACTCTCGGCCATCTTCATGTTCATATTGTTCTTGAGCATGAAGATCTGCTCGAAGTTGCTGCCGAGAATGCCGCTGACGGCGAGGATGAACAGAATCGCAATCGTGGGGCGGATGCTCTGAACGGTAATATGCCACATCCGCTGCCAGCGGTTCGCCCCGTCCAGCTCCGCGGCCTCGTACAGCCCGGGATCAATGCCGGCAATGGCGGCTATGTAGATGATGGCGCTCCAGCCGGTCTCCTTCAGCGTATCGGTGAAGAAGGTGATCCACCAGAAGTACCCAGGCTCGCTGTTAAAAAGAATGTCCCGGTCCTGCAGTCCCAGCGCCATCATGAGCTGGTTCACCACACCGCCCTCGCCCAGCCAGTTCAGCGCGATGCCGCCGAAGATCGTCCAGGCAATGAAATGCGGCAGATAGGAGATCGTCTGCACCGTGCGCTTGAACCGCAGGCTGCGGATCTCATTAAGCAGCAGGGCGAACAGGATCGGAATCGGGAATCCAAGGATCAGCTTGATGCTGCTCATGCCGAGCGTATTGCGGATCGAGCGCCAGAACCGGTCATCCGTCAGGAATTCCCGGAAATGCTTCAGCCCGACGAACGGCGATTCCAGCATGGGCTTTGCGATACTGAAGTCCATAAAGGCAATAATCAGCCAGAGCATGGGGATGTAGCAAAAGATAAACATCCAGAGAATGCCGGGGATGACCATGCTTTGCAGCTGCCATTGCCGCATAAGCGCTTTCATTTGTCCCGTCTTGTATTGGAACATGTACTGTGCCCCCTTCCTCCTTCATGGTATGAAAAAGCCCGGAGGAAAAAAAGGCCAGGATTATTGGCGGTATCCCATTTTTTTGGATTCGGCCCACCCGTCCAGAAAATTAAGTATGCTGTGATTACATGAAGGGAGTGTGCTGCAAATGAACAGACTGATGTGGGAGCAGGATTTCCAAGGGGGAGCTGCGGATCTGAAGCTCTGGAACATCCGCTTAGGCAATGATCTGCTGGACAATGACGGGAATGCCGTCTTCCCGGGCTGGGGCAACGGGGAGCAGCAGTTCTATACAGGACGGCCGGAGAATCTGTCTATCGGCGAGGAGGGACTGCGGCTATGCGCGCACCGTGAGGTCACGGAGCAGGAGGGGCGGAGCTTCGCGTATACCTCGGCCCGGATTGATACAAGAGATCACTTCGCGTTCTGCTACGGCAAGCTGACTGTGCGCGCCAAGCTGCCGGCCGGACAGGGAGTCTGGCCGGCCATCTGGCTGCTTCCGCAGGATCAGGCGTATGGTCCCTGGCCGGCTTCCGGCGAGATTGATATTCTGGAGGCGAAGGGGCGTCTGCCCCGGCAGATAGCCGGAACGCTGCATTACGGTGCAGACATCGAGCGGAAGGTTGTCGAAGAATTCACTTACGAGCTGGAGCGCGGAACGATTGAAGTATTCCGGGATTACGCGCTGGAATGGGAGGAAGGGGTCATGAGATGGCTGGTAGACGGGCATTGCTACGCCGAGCGGCAGCTTGTGCCGGAGATGCCGTTCAATCAGCCCTTCTACCTGCTGCTTAACCTTGCCGTTGGCGGCTGGTATGATCCTGTGCCGGTGGACGAGGCTGCATTACCGGCAGTGATGACCATAGCCAGCATCCGGCTGTACCAGAGCTGAACATTGTTGGCTCAAAAAAAGAGCGATCCCCCGCCTAAGGAGGATCGCTCTTGTGCTGTGTGCTGATCTATATCAGAGTCAGCTTGAATTGGAAGGTGTACGGACGGTTGGCCGGCAGGGTGAACTGCTCATGCACAGGCGCACCCCAGCTGTCGTCGCCGCCGACACCCATCTGCTTGTAATTGACGCGCAGCATGGTGCAGGTGGACACCGGCAGCTTGTAGCCGTGGTCACTGGCTTCAAGCTCGGCAGGAGTCCAAGGCAGCGCATTAACTTCAACCGGCACTGCACCTTCAATGGACAATCCGTGTCCATCTCCTGCTGCGGTTACAGAGGCGAAGCGGACATCCGTCTTGTTGCCGCATTCCTGAGGACGGAGGTAATTCGTGAATTGCTCGCTTACCTTGCCCGAGTAGCGTCCCAGCGGAGCGCCGCTCTGCCGGTCCCAGTAGTTCTCATGCGGACCGCGGCCATACCAGAGAATCGTATCCAGGCTGCTGTCCAGCTCGAAGGCCATCCCGAATTCCGGGATCTCCGGCAGACTGCTGCTGCCCGGGTTAAGCTGCTGGACAATGCCGACAGATCCGTCGGTACGAAGCTCATACTGAACCCGCAGGGTGGACTGCGGCTGTGTGTCCAGCAGGTAGTCGGCGGTCACGAAGCCGATACTGCCTTCAACCCGGCCGCTGAAGCGGACCAATTGTCGCTGGTAAGAGACATCCTTCCAGACGGCGCAGCGCTCATGATGCTTGTTGCCGAGATCATTGTCCGTAACAGCTCTCCAGAAGTTCGGCCGGGCCGGTGCCAGCAGAAGCTCCTTGCCGGAGGATTGCATGGAGACAATAGCGCCGGTTGCAGTCTCGAAGCTCAGCGCGAAGCCGCTGCCTGCGAAGGTCAGGAGGCCATTCTGCTCCTGAAGCTCTAGCTTGCTTCCATCTGTATCCGGAGTGGCAGACGGAATATAAGGGGAGAGGATGAACTGCTCCCAGGCGATCTCATGGGCTGCTGCAGACCATGAGGTTGCTGCCTCTTGCACGAACGAAACCGTAAGCACTGCTTCTTTGCCGGTTCCCAGCAGACTGGAATCCAGCGGCACGGTGAAGCCGGCAGCTTCGCCGGGTGCTGCGGAGAGCGGCAATTGTCCTTCCTGGGCGGTCTCGCCGTTCAGCGCCAGCTTCCATTTCAGCTGATAGTCTGCAAGATCCGTGAACAGGAAGTTGTTGCGGGCCTCGAAGCGGCCATTCTTCAGATCGGCTGCGGTGATGGTGATATTCTGGTAGCATTTCTTCACCTCGTAGAGCTTCGGCGTAACGCTGCGGTCTGCGAACAGCAGGCCGTTGCCGCTGAAGTTGCCGTCATGCGGCTGCTCCCCGAAATCCCCGCCGTAGGCCAGATAAGACACACCTTCTGGAGTCGTGGTGCGGATCGCCTGATCCACCCAGTCCCAGATGAAGCCGCCCTGAATAACGTCATATTTGTCGAACAGCTCAGTGTACAGATGCAGACCGCCGCAGGAGTTGCCCATGGCATGACTGTATTCACACAGAATGTACGGCTTCTCAGGATTGCTTAGCGCGTACTGCACAACATCATCGGGCTTGATATACATTGTCGATTCGATATCACTGGCTGCATCCGAAGGTCTGTAATGATAAGTACCTTCATAATGCACCGGACGGGTCGGGTCGGCTTCCCGCAGGTAGTCGTGCATCGCCAGGAAGTTGTCGCCGCCGAAGGATTCGTTGCCGAGCGACCAGATGATGACAGACGGATGGTTCTTGTCGCGCTGCATCATGGAGTTACAGCGGTCAATGACGTTCGCGCGCCATTCCGGACGGCTGCCGGGAACGTTGCCTTCGTGCAGCTCTTTCTGTCCGTATTGCCAGGAGCCATGGGTCTCCAGGTTCGTCTCGTCAATGACATACAGGCCGTATTCGTCACACAGCTCGTACCACACGGACTGATTCGGATAGTGGGAGGTCCGCACAGCGTTGATGTTATGCAGCTTCATCAGCTTGATGTCGGTAATCATGTCTTCCTTGGAGAGGGCGCGCCCCGTATCGCAGGAGAATTCATGGCGGTTCGTTCCCTTGAACACAATCCGCTTGCCGTTGATCTTCATCAGGCCATCCTGAATCTCGAAGGTACGGAAGCCCACCTTACAGCTGAGCGCTTCCAGCACCTGACCCTGATCATTCAGTACCGTGATCACCAGGGTGTAGAGATTAGGCTTCTCTGCGCTCCATTTCTGCGGATTCGTTACAGGTGCGGCCAGCTTCAGCTGCTGTGTCCCATCCTGTTCAAAAGCAAATCCGGCAGAGACCGGAGCCGCCCATACCGCCTGCTGCGCACTGTCGAAGAGCTGTATCTCTACCGAATGACCCCGGGTGACCCGGTTATAATAATTTTCCACCGTCAGGTCGACCTGGAGCTCCGCATCAGTGAAGCTCTTGTCCAGTTCAGTACGGACGAAGAAGTCAGCTACCCGCACAGCAGGTGCAGTATACAGGTATACATCACGGTAGATGCCGCTCAGGCGCCAGAAGTCCTGGTCCTCCAGCCAGCTTGCATCGCACCAGCGGTAGACTTCCACCGCCAGCTTGTTCTCGCCGGGCTGCAGATAAGCCGTGATGTCGAATTCTGATGCCGTGAAGGTATCCTCGCAGTAGCCTGCCAGTTCGCCGTTCACCCAGACATAGAAGGCGGATTCCACGCCCTGGAAGCTGAGGAATACCGGCTGTCCGTTCCAATCCTGAGGCACAGTGAAGGAACGGAGATAGGAGCCTACCGGATTATAGACGGTTGGAGCAAACGGCGGCTTCAGGTCCGGCTCGGAGACCTCCCAAGGGTAACGCACATTCGTATATTGGGGATAGTCATATCCCTGGAATTGCCAGTGGGATGGGACGGCAATCTCGGCCCAGCCGCTGGAGTCATAATCGGACTGGTAGAATTCCTTGATCCGGGCATCCGGGGTTTCGGCGAAAGCGAATTTCCACGTTCCGTTCAGCGACTGGTAACGGGAAGAAGCTTCCTTGTCCCCTTTCAGGGCCTCGGCTGCCGCCGGGAAGGACATCATGGAGGCATGCGCGTCTATACGGTTCAATTGAAAAATCTCAGGATTATTGTTCCATTCAGGATATCCGTTGGCGGGTGGCTGGTATGAGAGCTTGTTGCGCAAGTTAACATCTCCTTATATCGTTATATTCATATTATAGGATGGGAAATGTTCCGGGTATATATAATGATTTTCTTCAAGTATAATAAAATATGAAACTTGTTGATGAATCTGAAACAGAACAGGGGGAGTCTGCTGTGGAGAGTAAAATGATCTTTTGCGAAATGGAGGATATGCATCTGCTGCCGCTCTATGCCACCACGCTCGGGTATTGGGAGCATCAGGAGGAGATGACCCGGACGGCGGGCTTCCCGGATTATCAGCTGCACCAGGTCCTCAGCGGCAAGGGTGAGGTGAAGATCAGGGGCAAGTCCTATATTGCCGGAGCGGGCGACCTGTTCTTCCTCTACCCGGATATTCCCCATTCGTATTCCCCGCTCAGCCGGGAATGGGAGCTGGCCTGGATCTCCTTCAACGGCAGGGAAGCCGCCCAGATGCTGCTCTATGCGGGCATCCGCGAATCCGGGGTAGGCCGCCTCAGAGCGGAACCGATTATGGGTCCGCTGGCGGAGATGCTGAACCTCTCCTACGGCAATGAGCATCAGGACAACCTGGAGCGCTCCAAGCTGCTGTATGCGCTCTTGCTTGATCTGAAGCGCAGCCTGCTGCCCGCCTCGAATGAGGATAACGACCTGGAGCGGATGAAGCCTGTGCTGCAATATATTGAGCTGCACCTGCACCGCCCGCTGCTCCTGAAGGAGCTGGCCGAGGTGGCCGCGGTCTCCCCGCAGTACCTGTGCCGCCTGTTCCAGCGGACCGTCCGCGAACGGCCGATGGCCTATATCAACAGGCAGCGGGTCAGCCGGAGCAAGCAGCTCATGTTCAGCAGCCGGGGACAGCGGATCTATGAGATCGCCCAGCGGACCGGGTTCGAGAACGTCAGCTATTTCTGCGCCGTGTTCAAGCGGATCACCGGGATGCAGCCGGAAGAGTGGCGGGGGCTGCACGGGCTGGATTGAGGCTGACGGATACTTTGTTCGGGAAACAGTAAACAGGAGGTATTATGAAATGGGAAACAGTAATGAGGATGTCTATCGAATCGGGCTTATGGATGAGTCTGCGGCCAAAGAAATTATCCGTTGGCAATACGAACCGCCGTATTCCTTTTACAATATGATGGAGACTGCTGATGCAGATGAGGATATTGAAGAGCTGCTGGATGGCTCCTACTTCAGTGTATCTATTTCAGGTGAAGGCTTGGCCGGTTTCTTCTGTTACGGGCAGAATGCCCAGGTTGGGGATGGAAGAGAACGCGGACTCTACCTGGATGGAACCGCACTGGATATCGGCCTCGGCTTAAGACCGGATCTGACCGGGAAGGGCAACGGGCTGGTCTTTTTACAGGCAGGTATGAAGTTCGCAGAACAAATCTATCATGCGGAGAGATTCAGATTGTCGGTTGCAGCCTTTAACCAGAGAGCTATCAGCTTGTACACAAAGGCGGGATTCCTGCCAATTCAGAGCTTTGTGCACCAGCGCGGAGAGACGGAAACGCAGTTCCTACTGATGGAAACCAGGGGGTTTAAGGTCCATCCCTAGCGCGAGTGGAGAACACAAGGCGAAGTCTGTTAATATAGAACTACGGCATCATACATATCAAAGGAGAATTCAATGTGAACGAGAACCTGAAGCAAGCGTATGAGCGGTTGGGATTACCGGAAAGCGTAACCAGAGAGGAGCTGAACAAGCGGTTCGATCTGCTCTTGAAGCGGAGACGGTCCCTCTCCACCGAACAAGAGATTGCAGATTATGAGGCGGATTTCCAGGCGTACAAGCAGATTCTTGATACCTGGGATGAAGAGGAGATTCAGAAGGCAGAGGAGGAGCGGCTGGCCAAATACGGGCGGTTCTCCGGGACAGCCGGCAAATGGGAGACCTTCTTCCGCCTGTACAAAACGCATGTGATCCTCAGCATTATCGGGCTGCTGGTGGTGATCTTTGGCGGGAAGGCACTCTACGACAACTACCAGCACCGGCAGTATCTTGCTTCGCTGCCGCCGGTGGATGCGAAGATTATGTTCGTGGGCAATTTCGGCGTCAAGGATACCAGCGGCAAGACGGAGGAGCTGGAGCAAGCGATTGTCGCCGCCTACCCGGAATGGAAGCGGGTGGAGGTTGCCGTCACCTACCTTCCCAAAGCGGGCAACGGCTCAGAGGAGCTGGATATGAACTACCTGCAGAAGGCAGTAGTGGAAATGGCTGCTACCCGGCCGGATATCCTCGTGATGGATGAGACTACTATCGACTGGATCGGCAAGCAGGCCACCCTGCAGAATCTGGAGCCGGTAATGGCTGACGGGAAGCTGGCCACAGACGATCCGCAGATGAAATGGGCCGCCAATCCGGAGACCGGCCAGAACGAGCTGGTCGGGGTCGATATTCTGAATTCTCCGTTCCTGGCTGCACTGCCGCTTAACTATAACGCGAAGTCCGTCATTATAGGTGTGGTGGGCTTAGACAATAATGAGAAGATGACCGCCTTCGTGAAGCATATCGCAGAAGGAATGGCTGCCAAATAGTACAAATAAAAGAGAGAAACCTCTCTTCGGATGGTTGTAGATACAGCCAATGAAGAGAGGTTTCTTTGTGTAAATAGAAAATTTATATACATTGTACTCACACGCAGGCACAAGGCCCGAATGTATGCGGAAAACAGCATACATTATGCTCGCACGCAGGCACATGACCCGAATGTATGTGGAAAACAGCATACATTCTGCTCACACGCAGGCACAAGGCCCGAATGTATGCGGAAAACAGCATACATTCTGCTCGCACGCACGCACAAGGCCCGAATGTATGCGGAAAACAGCATACATTGTGCTCACACGCAGGCACAAGGCCCGAATGTATGCGGAAAACAGCATACATTATGCTGGCGTGAAGTCTGCAGGCGGGTCTGCCTGTTAACGGATAGTTGTTACTGCTCCAGACGGTAGCCGCCGTGGAATACAGGGCCGACATACTCGTTGAACGCATAGCCGTTACGGATTGCGGCGGAGACGAAATCCTTCGCCTTCACCACAGCGTCCTTCACCGATAAGCCGTTCGCCAGACCGCCGGTGATGGCAGCCGCAAAGGTACAGCCGGCTCCGTGGTTATGGGCGGGCTCAATCTTGGCTGTCTCCAGGACGAGGTATTCGCTGCCGTCGTAGAAGATATCAATCGCCATGTCGCCGCCGAGCGCCTTGCCGCCCTTGACGACCACATTCTGTGTGCCGAGCTGATGAATCAGGCGGGCCGCTTCCTTCATCTCGTCCAGGGTAGTCAGCTTGCCGAGGCCGGAGAGAACCCCTGCTTCGAACAGATTCGGTGTAGCCACCGTAGCCAGCGGCAGCAGCAGATCGCGGATCGCATTGGCGCTCTCCGGGTTCAGCACTTCATCCTCGCCCTTGCACACCATCACCGGGTCAATGACCACATTGGTCTGCCGGTTGTTCTTAAGCGCTGCTTCAACCACCTGCACGATCTCCACGCTGCCCAGCATCCCGGTCTTCATAGCGTCTACGGGGCCGCCGGCGAAGACGGTCTTAAGCTGGTCGGCAACGATGGCTGCATCTACCGGATAGACATTGTGGTGCCAGCCCTGGTCAGGGTCCATCGTCACGATGGTGGTCAGTGCGCTGAAGCCGTAAGTACCGTATTCCTCAAAGGTCTTGAGGTCTGCCTGAATGCCTGCGCCTCCGCTGGAGTCACTGCCGGCAATGGTTAGAGTCTTAATGATTTTTGACAAAGGTAACGTCCCCTTCTCTCTATAACAATAGTATGGAGCCTATTATAACAAAAATCACGGCCGGAGTCCGCAAAAAAAGTACAGGCCTGCGAAGGCCGCCCAAACTGGGCTGGAGCAGGTGTTTCCCGCCGGCTTTCCTGCATATCATGGTAGCACAACGGATACGGATTCAGGAGGCTGCCATGATTGAGATCAGTTTATGCATGATTGTCCGCAATGAGGAGCACAGCCTGCCGCGCTGCCTGTCGTCCATAGGCAGTCTGGCCGATGAGCTGATCCTGGTGGACACGGGGTCAACCGACCGGACCAAGGAGATCGCTGCTTCTTTTGGAGCTGTCATCTATGATTTCACCTGGATCGACGATTTCGCGGCGGCCCGTAACTTCGCCTTCAGCAAGGCGACCCGGGAGTATATCTTCTGGCTGGACGCGGATGACTATCTGACGGAAGAGGACCAGGAACGGTTCAAGCTGCTGAAGCAGTCGCTGCCGGGAAATGTGGACAGTGTGAATATGCAGTATAATCTTGCTTTTGACGGGGAGGGGAAGGTGGTGACCTCCTTGCGGCGCAACCGGCTGGTCCGCCGTTCCTGCGGGTTCAGGTGGATCGGTCCGGTGCATGAGTATCTGGAGGTGTACGGCCCGTCACTCAGCAGTGACGTCTGTGTTACCCACCACAAGGATAAAGAATACACAGACCGCAATCTGCGCATCTACCGCAAACGGGCGGAAGCCGGAGAGCGCTTCTCTCCGCGGGATCAATTTTATTATGCGAATGAGCTGCGCGACCATGGACTCCATGCGGAGGCCTGCGAATATTATGAGCAGTTCCTTGGCGGGGGGCAGGGCTGGGTGGAAGATAATATTCAGGCCTGCCTGCGCCTCGCGGAATGCCGGGAGGCCATGGGCGATCCGGAGGCCGCATACACAGCCTTCACCCGGACTCTGCAGTATGACGCGCCGCGTGCCGAGTTCTGCTGCCGGATGGGAGCCTGGCTGGTGGAGAAGGGCCAGCTTCAACCGGCGGTCTACTGGTATGAGCTGGCACTGAAGCTGCCTGCACCGAACGAATCCATGGGCATGAAGAATGAGGCCTTCTCCACCTGGATTCCGAATCTGCAGCTCGCCCTCTGCTATGACCGGCTGGGCCAGCATGAGCGGGCGAATTGGCATAATGAGACCGCCTTGCTTCAGCAGCCGGGCCATCCCAGTATGCTGTATAACCGGAAGTACTTCCAGAAGCTGCTGGGCGCGAGATATGTCTCCCTTCAGCCCTGAGCCGCAGGCCCGGCCAGCAGGCCGGGCTCGCTGGTGCGGATGAACTCCAGGATTTTGTCATAAATAATCCGGTGACCCTCGCGGTTGGGGTGGATGCCGTCCCGGCAGATGAACCGGGTGTAATCCGGCTGCTGCAGGAATGCGCCGCGCACATCGATGATCTTCGTCCGGGTAACCTCGGCCACCTTGAGAATAGCGGAGTTGTAGCGCTCCTGCCACCAGTAGATCTTGGTCACACTGCCCAAGAACTTCATAATGTTCGCCTCAGCCTCAGGCTGGTTGCCGCTGACCCATTTGAAGTAGTTGTCCGCATTCAGCGGAGGCAGACTCATCAGAACAGGGGTAATGCCCTGGTTCTTCAGGAAATGAATCATATCAAGCAGCATCTGCTCAAAAGCCGGAAAATCGGTCTTGGGCCGGTGATCGGCCTCAGGGTTACTCGCAATCTCGCCCCAGTGATAGTCACAGTCATTGCCGCCGTATTCAATCAGCACCACATCCGGCTTCTCCTTCAGGACATCCCGCTTCAGATTGCCGAACCCCTTCATCAGCGTATTGCCGAATCTCGCCGTATTGCGCATAGCCCCCTTAAGCTTGCCCTGAAGCATAGAGACATAGTTATCTTCAAGAATGACGTATTTGCTTCTGGACTCATCATAGACTACTCCCTTGGAAATAGAGTCGCCGCTGACCATGTAGTTGAACCCGGACCCTGTCTCAGGGCCTTCCTTGTGTTGCTCACCCGTATTCATTGAACCGCCTCCGATAACCCTAGTGTAGATAATTCAAGTGTAAACCATACGCCGGGCCGTGCCTATGTACAGATGTCATGGATTCATGTGATGCGGTGATGCCTTTTGCAGCAGCATGCTGTTAGTCCAGTCAGCAGGAAAAATTCTCCATACAATAGAGGAGAGTGAATTTTGTTACTGGGAGGTAGTAGAATGCCCCAAATTATTGATTTCAGCAAAAGCGCCATCACCAGCTTCAGCCAATCGATATCCACAGCGATTCCCGCCGCTCCCGCCAGCTATGCGCTGACTGAATTCGGGCTTGCGACAGCAGTGGGGGGAAATGTTCTGCTGAGTGCTACGGTTGGCGTTCAGACTACACTTGGCACACCCAATCTGCTGCTCACGATTCTGCGCTCCGGCACACCGGTGTTCACGCTGCTGGCCACAGCGCCGGTCACAGGCCAGTTTGACCCCCTGAGTCTCTCTTATGTGGATTCCAATTTTCCGGCCGGGTACTTCGCTTACACGTTAACGATCTCGCAAGTGAATTCCATTGCCTCTAACTCCGCGATCCTGGTAGGTCCTGTAGGTTTCTCGGGCCTCTCGCTGGTGTAAGCCATGGCAAATATCATCGATTTCGGCAAAAGTGTTCCTACCAGCTTCAGCCAAACGGCTTCACTTCCCGTCAGGAGGCTGCCAAACAGTACGATCCTGGGCCAGTTCGGAGTGTCGGTTGGAACGAATGGTCTAGTCCTGCTTGAAGCAACGCTTGGCCTGGACAGCAATACGGCAAATGCAGCGGATGTTATTTTTACCATTGCGCGCAATGGTGTACAGGTCTACACAGCAAGATACAGTTCATCGGGCACGGTTAACTATGGAGCGGTACAACTAACGTTTACAGACAGCGGGATTGCGGCCGGGTATTATGGTTACGCTCTTGTCGCCTCAGCCACCGGCAGCGGGAATTCGCCGCTGATCATTGGACCGCTGGTCTTCTCGGGGCTGTCCATTTCCTGATGTCTTTGCCGGGGAATTTTTGATTCCCCGGTTATTTTTCATGCAGTAATAGTGTATGCTCATTGGACAAAGAAAGTTATACATATAATGGGAATTGGAGAGGTCTGCGGCGAGGAAAGGAGGAGAGAAGGAGAACCAGTCAAGAAGGAGCTATCTTCCAAAAAACAGGGGAGGAGTATGGAGCTTATGCCCTATACCACGGGAGCGGTCTTCAATCCGCCCGCCGGAAGCACGCATATCGACCGGATTCAGATTTCCTGCCTGAATGATTCCATTGTGGTCGCGATTAATGTCAATCTGCAGATTTTTCATTTTCTCGGCAGTACGTTTACACGGGTCGCTGTAGGAGAGGCGTTATTTCAAGTCAATCCGCAGCAGCTGGTGGTGCAGACCTACTCGGTTAATGCGGCGAACTTCTATGAAGCCCAAATTAACTTTTACAGTGCGGTCAATACGATTGTGAATGTGTTTGCCCTTGATGCCGCAGGCAATATCATCGCACAAATTCTTCAGCCAGAGCTTACATACATTGACCGGGTAACCGTTCTTAACTCTTGAAGCGGGGGGATATTTATTGGCGGCGAATGTCAACATTACAGCCGGATTGCCGGGCAATCATTTCGAGCCTTCAATCGCAGTGAATGAGCTGGACCCCAATATTCTGTGCGCTGTGGCGGTTGATTCCAGCACCGGAACTGCATTGACCGGCTTCTACCGGTCGGTTGACGGCGGGGCCACCTGGTCTTCTACGATTCTGCCGCAGGCGCCGGGATTCATGAGTGCGGAAGCACCGACTATTGATTATACGTTTCCGAATACATTTATTATAGCTGTCCATTATTTTAACGACTTCAATGACGGGACTATCGCCACCTACACTACGTTTGACAATGGAGTGACGGTTAATCCGCCTGTTATCGTCCAGCGGGGATACGGACTATATGTCCATAATGACGAACCTTTCCTGGCGGTGGACCGTTCTCCTTCCAGCCCTTACCGGGGCAATGCATACGTGGGATATACGCCGCTGTATTATCTCGGAACCAACGCTGCGATCTTCTTCCAGCGTTCGCTCGACCAGGGACTGACCTGGGAATCGCCGCAGCGCATATCCGATCCCAGAGGAGATCTGGAGCGGGCGGCACTGATTGTCGGACTGGCGGGCGAGGTCTACGTGGGCTATATCCAGCTCGGGCCGGGCCCGAAATATGCGTATATCCGGGTCTCCCAGGACGGCGGGGTTACCTTCAATCCCCCGGTCACGCGGGGAGCCACCTTCCTGGCCAGTACCGTGCCGGTGCCAAGCCCGCTGCCTGTACCGAATTACAACTTCCGGGTCCAGACCAATCTGGCGCTTGGGGCAGACATCTCCAATGGTCCTTTTGCAGGGTTTGTCTATGCAGTGTGGAATGACTTCCGGCTCGGTTATGCCGATATCTTCTTCTCGCGCTCCCCGGATGGCCTGCTGTGGTCCCAGCCGGTAAGCATCACCGGCGCTCCGGCCGGGTCACAGAATTTCTCACCCTCCATCACCGTTGCTCCCGCAACGGGTACGATACGGGTGATCTATTATACGAACCGGCTGGACGGGTTCCTGCTGGATGTGTTCGTGGCAGAATCCAGCGACAGCGGCTTGTCCTTCGCGAACCGGAGAGTCTCGGATGTATCCACCAATCCTAACGGCACTTCCCCGACTCCTACCGACCTGATCGGCGATTACATTACAGCGGCTACCATCTTCCCGGATACGCTGGCTGCGGTATGGAATGACACCCGTCTCGGCAAGCAGGATATCATCTTCGGGAATTGAGCTTGGGTTATACAGGCACAGACATAGAGAAGAGGTCAGCCCGATCCGTAATCAGGCCAGACCTCTTCTTTCGTTCCTCTTGAACCGCAGATTATGGCTTGCGTCCTCTGGATTTCATTCGCTGCAGCAGCGCGGTTGAGGATGAAGCCTTTGCGGGAGCGCCCTTAAAGAAGGTGGCTGTCACCTCTTCCATCATGTTGACACTGTTCTCCCAGGTCCACTCCAGCGAATCCGCCTCTCCCTGTGCCGCCAGCCGGTTCCGCAGCGCCGGCTCTTGAATAAGCCGGATCACATCGGCTGCAAGCCGGTTTTCGTGCCGGTAGGACAGCAGGCAGTTCTCTTCATGGCGGGCGTACTCCAGATTGCCTCCAGAGTAGACGGACACCAGAGCAGCCCCGCAGCGCATAGCCTCAAGTCCCGGCAGCGAGCCTGTATCGAATATGCTGGAGCTGACGAAGATATCGGCACAGTTGTAGTGATAGCACAGCTCCTCGTCATTGGACGGGGTGAAGAAACGGTATTTGCCGCTGGCCTTCATCTCCTGCAGCCAGTCAGAGGTATAGAATTCATCCGGCGGGCTGATGAAGTTGATGTTCACCCACGGGAGATTCTGCTTCACGATTTCGAGCTGCTGGATCAGGTAATCCTGGTCGCGGTGCCAGGAGAAGCCATACTCTACTTTGCGCAGAATGGCGGTTATATTCAGCGGCTCCTGCAGCCTATGGCGGATCTGCATGTTTCTGAAGGACGAGCTGATGCCTACGGGGACAATGCGGCCGCTGATGCCATGTCCCAGCTCTATCAATTCCTGCTGCCACCGGGAGAGGACGATCAGCTTGTCAGTGCTATGATAGGTGGGAAAAGAGACCTCGCTGCGCGGCAGAAACATCGGCTCATAGCAGAGGGACAGACGTACATGGAGGCCTTTGCCGTTCTGGCTTGCCGCCTGGGATACCGGAACCGTTGTGAAGAAGTTGGAAACGATCATATCGCTGACCGGAAAATCGGATTCACGAAGCATCGTATAGTCAGTAATCAGCAGGGTGGAGTGTACATTATAGGATACCTGCCCTCCCAGCGGCATGACGATCACCACCTGGTGGCCCCGCGCGGTGAGGCCATTCGTCAGCTCTACGAGCATCCGCTGTGCGCCGCCATGGCTTAAGGTGAGAATGGGGAAAGTGAACCGCACTTATGATCCCTTCCTTTCTATCGAAATCCTAGCTTGATTAGCACGCCGGATATGCTATTTTATTCCATTTTCAGTGAAAAGGACTGGGGGAAACGGGACTTTTATCTGCCTTCACGCCTCAGCCTTTGGAATTCTATGAATTAGTCTCTATAATGAATAATGACGCTTACATAGACATGCACACAGGAGGAATAAAGATGAACGCAATAGAGCAACGCAAGCTGGAGCTTCTGCAATGCCTCACCAATCCTACGCTGGACCGGGAGACGGTGGATGAATTCTGGAATGACCGCCTGGCTGAAGATGAACAGCACCCGCTCGATATTACCGTGACTCCGGAGCCAGTGCCCTATCCCGGTATGAAGGTCAGCAAGGTCAGCTTCATGGGGTATGCAGAGACGGTGATCCATGCCTGGTATATTCAGCCTGCTTCAGATGCTGGAGAAGGGGAGGGACTGCCATGCATTGTCACTTTCCCCGGCTACACCGGAGACCGGGGGTATCCGGAACGGTACGCCCATTTCGTGCTGCTGGGATATGCAGTGCTGGCTGTAGATGTGCGGGGACAGCTTGGCGAGACCGGCAATCTGCTGCCGCAGGAGCATGGTGTAACCAAAGGCTGGATCACCCAGGGACTGCTGGACAAGGAGCAATCCTATTACCTGGCGCTCGCCATGGACACTGTGCGGGCGATAGAGACTGCCGCCCAGCTTCCGGGCGTGGATGCCGCGCGCATTGCCATTACCGGGGCCAGCCAGGGCGGAGGCATTGCCCTTCTGGCCGGTGCGCTCAGCAGCTGCGTAGCCGCCGTTGCGGCTGATATTCCTAATCTGTGCCGGCTGGACTACGGCGTGCTGAATTCAACCAGCTCGCTCACCGAGATTGCCGATTATCTTAAGCGTTATCCCGAGCATCTGGAGCTTGCCCTGGAGAACCTGGCCTATTTCGATATTGTAAACCTGGCTCACCGGTTCACGGTGCCAGTGATGATGTCCGCCGGGTGGAAGGACACGGTCTGTATGCCCGAGGCCATATACGCCGCCTATAACCGGATAGAATCCCCTAAGCAGATGCGGGACTATCCGTTCTCGGGGCATGAGGTGAGCGAGTATCAGCGCAGGGAGACGGCACTCTTTTTCCAGGAACATCTGGGCTCCCGGTAGAAGCCATTAAGCCGTGAAGCTGATTAGCTGCCGGTGAATGGTGTGAAGATGATAGTAGGACTGCTTGGCGGTCTAAGCTCGGGGAGGAATGAAGATGGACGAACATACGGATAAGCTTCCGGCAGCCCTGCTGGTGGAGAACTTCGAATATGACCGGAAGAATGAGGAGCTGGTGAAGAAGAGCTTTTGGAGCAAAACCAGGAAATTCGCCGGCAAAATTCCGTTCACCAGAGAAGCGGTAGCCATGTACTATTGTGCACTGGATGCCAAGACCCCGTTATGGGCCAAAGGCATTGCTTTCGGCGCGCTGGCCTATTTCATATCACCCATTGATGCCATTCCCGATGCACTGGTCGGACTGGGCTTCACGGATGATGCCGCTGTTATCGCGGCGGGGATCAAGGCTATCGCAGGACAGGTCAAGGAAGAGCATAAGCAGAAGGCGGAGGAATTCTTCAAGGATTCTTAGAAAATGCGATAAGGCGCAGGGATGCAGCGGGGTGCTGCATCCCTGTTCTGTGTCGGCTGCTACACCTCGGCATCCACGGCACGGCTGCCAACAGATTGCTGCTTCGCCTGGTATTCTATGCCCCAATCCCGCATCAGCCGGATGATCGGAATCAGTGTGCGGCCAAAGTCAGTCAATGAATATTCAACCTTCGGCGGGACCTGGTGGTAGACCTCGCGGTGAACAACGCCGTCCTCCTCCAGCTCGCGGAGCTGCAGAGTCAGCATCCGCTGGGTAATGCCGGGGCAAATCCGGCGGAACTCATTGAACCGGACAGGGGAGTCCATCATATGGTACAGCAGCACGCCCTTCCATTTGCCGCCGATAACGTCAAGGGTAAATTCAACAGGACAGGCGTGTGCCTGGCCGTCCGGGCATTCACCGAAGCCCCCTTTGCGGTTGCGCATAAGGAACACGCTCCTTAGTATCATTTGGTATACTACATCACAAAAATGTGCGTACTTCTAAATGTGTTGTATATCCATTACTATAAGCATAAGAGCAGGATATCGTCAATTCCTCACTATCAAGGAAACACAGAAAGGGAGAATAAATATGGATACGATCAGCACATCTAACACAACTGCGGCTATTACCAAAGAAAGCATTCTGGCCGCATATCAGTACAGACATGCCACCAAAGAATTCGACAGCAGCCGGAAGATCAGCGCAGAGGACTTCAACTTCATTCTGGAGACGGGGCGGCTGTCGCCCAGCTCCTTCGGCTTCGAGCCCTGGAAATTCGTGGTGCTTCAGAGCCCGGAGATCCGCGAGAAGCTGCGGCCTCATGCCTGGGGCGCTCAGAAGCAGCTCCCGACGGCAAGCCATTTCGTGCTGATTCTGGCCAGACAGCCCCGTGATATGGCCGCAGGCTCGGATTACACTGAAGCAATAATACAGGATGTACAGAAGCTGCCGTCTGAGGTTGCTGAAGGTAAGCGCAAGGTCTACGGCGCGTTCCTGAAGACCGATTTCGGGCTGGAAGGCAACGAGCGGGCAATATTCGAGTGGGGAGCCCGTCAGACTTATCTGCCACTGGGCAATATGATGACTGCCGCCGCGCTGATCGGCATCGACTCCTGTCCGATTGAAGGCTTCGACAAGGTGAAGACCGAGCAGATTCTGGCAGCTGAGGGCATTATGGACCCTGAGCACTTCGGACTGGCCTGCATGGTGGCCTTCGGCTACCGGACCAATGAGCCGCGTCCCAAAACCCGCCGGACCGCTGACCAGGTCGTAGAGTGGGTCTAATCGCAGAATACAAAAACGGATGCAGCCCGCGGGCGTCATCCGTTTCTTTTTTGTGAATGTACATAGAAGAGTCGAAAAAGTATTGAAAATTTGCTGAAAATTCTGATACGCTTAGGAGGTCGTTAATCAAGCCTGAAGGGATTCCTGCACAATGAAAATCATCCGCATTATCGCTGAAGTCGGTCTGCTGTATGTGTTCTTCCTGGCTGGAGATTATTTGCAGCGTGCGCTGCATCTGCCGATTCCGGGCAGCATCGTCGGACTGCTCTTGCTCTTCGTGCTGCTGCTGCTCAAGATTGTCCCGGTGAAGCTGATCGAGAACGGTTCGACCTTCATTCTGGCCTATCTGCCCATGTTCTTCATTCCGGCCACCGCCGGTATTATGAATCATCTGGATATCTTCAGCGGAAGAGGGCTGCTCCTGATCTGCGTACTTGTAATCAGCAGCGTGCTGACCATGGTGGTTGCCGCCCATTCCAGCCAGTGGATTGCCGGCCGCAGCGCTCTGCGGCTCACACGCCGGACGTACCGCGCCCGCAGCGTGCAAGGGAAGGGGAAGGAAGCATGAGAATTCTGCTGGCCCTTGGCTTCGTGCTGATGAATGTGGTGATCTATCTGATCATGTCCATGCTGTACAGGCGTTACCGTCTTCCCGTCCTCCTGCCCGCGCTGACCGCAACGTTCACGGTGGTTGTGCTGCTTATGGGCTTCCATATTCCTTATGAGACTTATATGATCGGCGGCGACTGGATTAACCGGCTGCTTGGTCCGGCGGTAGTCTCTCTGGCCTATCCCTTATACAAACAGCGGCATGTGCTGTGGAAGAATCTGCCTGCCGTGCTTGGCGGAACCGTCACCGGGCTGCTCGTCGGCATGTTCAGCGGTTTGCTGATGGCATCAGCCCTCGGCTTCTCCAAGCTGTATGTGCTGTCCATCCTGCCGAAGTCAATTACAACCGCTGTAGCGATCCAGATCTCCAGCAATCTGGGCGGAGATGCCTCGCTGACCTCCGTCTTCGTGATGATTGCCGGATTCACCGGAGCGATTGGCGGGCCATATATCATCAAGCTGTTCCGCATCCGCAGCGAGTCAGGCATCGGCATCGGTCTGGGTACGGCCTCCCATGCTCTTGGAACGGCGAAGGCGCTGGAATACGGTGAGCAGTCCGTGTCTATGAGCTCCGTGGCAATGACCGTATGCGCCATTGTCGGCTCAATCTGCGGACCGCTCGCCGCCTGGATCATGTACCATTAAGCCCGGGCAGAAGCTCAGCCGTTCACGCGCAGGCGGATCACATTCCAGGACGCTGCCGGAAGCTGGGCGCTGACCCGGCCGCCGTCTGCGGCAGCCGTTCCGCGGTTATGCGGCAGAACGGTTGCCGGACTTGTACGGGTATTGGCGGCTTGAAGGTCTTCATGCTCAAGAACCGTATGCTGAATGACTTCCACGCCGCCGAAGCTGCGCAGATCTACAGCCAGCTCCATGCCTTCTTTCAGATGGCGGTTCACCGCAAACACAGTAACCTCGTTCTGCTCCTCATTATAGACACTGACTGCCTCCAGATAAGGAACGTCGGTGAAATCCCGCGAATCGTATTTCGGGCTGGTAATCAGCGGGTGAAGCACCGTTCCCCGGCCGTACACGGATGCGTGCATATACGGATAATAGGTGGTCTGGAGCCACAGCGGACCGCCATTCTCCGTCATAATCGGTGCAATCACATTGATCAGCTGGGCGATGCAGGCCATTTTGACCCGGTCGGCATGCTTCAGGAGACTGATCAGGCAGCAGCCGACCACCAGCGCATCCTCCAGCGTATAGACATCCTCGAACTCAGGGGGTGCAATCTGCCAGTGCTGCTCCGCACGGCTCGACCCCTGCGATTTCCACACATTCCACTCATCAAGCGACAGATAAATCTTTTTCTTGCTTTTCTTCTTGGCCTTGATATAATCACATACTGCCGCTACGCTGTCGATGAACTGATCCATGTCGAGCGACTGGGCCAGGAAATTCGGCGTGTCTCCATCATTGTTGTTGTAATAGGTATGCAGGGAGAGGAAATCAACGTTCTCATAGGTGAGATCCAGGACGGTAGCCTCCCATTCGGCAAAAGTACTCATGTTGCTGCCCGAGCTGCCGCAGGCCACCAGCTCCAGGGAAGGATCGACCCAGCGCATCGCTTTGGCGGTCTCGTTAGCGAGCCGGCCGTATTCAACGGCGGTCTTGGCACCAATCTGCCACGGGCCGTCCATTTCGTTGCCCAGGCACCAGGTACGGAAATTATGCGGAGCCTTATAGCCATGCGAGATGCGCAGGTCGCTCCAGTAAGAGCCGGAGGGGTGATTGCAGTACTCCACCAGATTCCGGGCGGCATCGATGCCGCGTGTGCCCAGGTTAACGGCCATCATCACTTCGGCACCGGCCAGCTTGGCCCAATCGGCGAATTCATTCGTGCCTACCTGGTTCGTCTCTGTTGTCCACCACGCGAGCTCAAGAGAGCGCTTCCGCTGTTCTTTGGGGCCAACGCCATCCTCCCAGTTGTAGCCGGAGACGAAGTTGCCGCCAGGATAACGGATAATCGGCACACGCAGCGCCTTGATGGCCTCAAGCGCATCGGCGCGGAAGCCGTTCTCATCGGCAGTGGGATGCCCCGGCTCATAGATTCCGCCGTAGACGGCCCGTCCCAGGTGTTCGATGAATGATCCGTATAGTCTCGGGTCTACCTCGGCCAGCTTGAAGTCCTTATCGACAATCATTTTGGATTGAATGCTCATAGTAGAAAGCTCCTTTGTCTAAGATTAAGGTATTGGTTAATTGATTAAGCTTGTTTATGGTTACATGATACGGATTACGTGATATGCTAGGCAATATCTATTTTCAGGATTAATAAAATAACTAATTCTAAGACCGCGGAGGGGTAGTCATGTATCTAACAACAGATTCCGAATCGCTGAAGGTCTATGAAGCGCTCGCCAGTGAGGTCCGGCTAAGGATTATCGATCTGCTGAGTGTCGAGGAGATGCATATCAAGGAGATAGCCGCCCGCCTGTATCTCAGCAGCGCCATTGTCAGCTCCCATGTAGCCAAGCTGCAGAAGGCCGGTATCGTCAGCTCGCAGATGAAGCGGATTGATGGGGGAACGTATAAATTTTGCTCACTATCTGCTAATTTCTTGCAGGTTAAATTATCCGGGGCAAATTCGATTGCCCGTAAGGTGGTTGAGGTGTCAGTCCCTGTGGGGCACTACACCGATCTTGAGGCTTCTCCGACCTGCGGCATCGCTACCACGGAGAGAATGATCGGGTATTATGATGACCCGCGGTACTTTCTCGACCCGCAGCGGGTGGATGCCGGCATTCTCTGGTTCGCCAAAGGCTACGCGGAGTACAAGGTGCCGAATTATCTGTTCATGGACCAGAAGGTGCAGGAGATTGAGATCTCGATGGAGATCGGCTCGGAAGCGCCTAGTGTCAATGAGAAGTGGCCTTCGGACATCGCTTTTGCGATGAACGGCATACCGCTCGGCAAGTGGACAAGCCCCGGCGACTTCGGCGTGATGCGGGGCCGGCTGACTCCGGCCTGGTGGAGACCGGATGTGAACCAGTACGGCCTGCTGAAGGTGCTGCGGATAAATGCCGGCGGGACTTATATTGACGGCCAGCAGATTTCTGCAGTAACGATCGATGAGGTGGGCTGGCAGCAGGATCAGTGGAGCTTCCGGTTCACGGCGGAAGACAGCACCCGAAGGCGGGGCGGCTTAACCTTGTTCGGGCGCGGCTTCGGCAATTACGATCAGGATATAGTCGTTCGCGTCTATTATGAGTAGCGGTTCAAATTGAATGTTTGCAAAAGCAGTCTGCGGGTAACTATAACTAAGTAATCCAAAAACGTGCACACTTGCATAACAAGGAGGAGTTCACATGTCCAATCATTCCCACGATGAAGCAGACCTCCGCAACCGGGAGAACAAAGACGGGGATTCCCTCGCGGAACGCAAAAAAATGGAGAACGGCGTAGATATCGAACCCGAAGCCGATGACTGGGAGGCCAAACCGGCCGAGACCGCCCATCCCGACCCGCTTCCGAAGAATTAGGAAGCAAGGGTAGCGGCGGCCCGGCGGCGGGCAGCTATAAGATGGAAGAGCGTTGGGGCTGAGTGTAGTGTGCTCAGCCCCTTTACGCGCTATCTGGCACCTGTACTAGTAGAGCATCAACTTTGAACTGTAAGAATGAACCTGAGGGGTGTTAAAGGCTGAGTATGAACATCGAACTAGATATTGGGCTGATCCTGCACCTGTTACCGTTTTCTGCTCTTACATTCAAGTAGGTGATTGTATTTCCTGCAATAGAAAATGGATTACTGACCGTAAAATGAGACTCTATTGTATTTCATACAGTAGAATGTCGGGTTTTGGGTGAAAACTGGCCTTTGTTCAACATTCCATTGTACGAATCTATTTCCAAGCCTTTTTAACAGCATTCCATTGTACAAAATGCAGTTACTATTGTTCCAGCGTCTTATTCGCGCAGCATCCGAATGACTGCTGTGCGAATAAGACACTGGCTCGTTCCCGCACATCCCACAGCCCACCCCGTATACCGCACCACACCCTGCACCTCACACCGGACCCCGCACCCCGGTCAGCCCAACACCATCCCACCCGGCACCCATTGATTAGAGGTCGCAGTTAATCCATTAGTTACAACAGTTGGATTATTGACACTTGCTGATGAGAAGATGAGCTTGACGGGGGAAGCAGTTGGAAATAGTCCACTCAAATAAACGTTCTTTATACATAAACAGTAAATTGGCTCGGATTAGATGCTGTTTTTCCACTTGTTTCCCTGTAAATGGATGGATTTAAGCTACGTTTATCCACTTGTTACCTGGGGGCGTATTACTGACTAGGGCGTTTCGCAAAGATGATCTATAATAACCTCCGCCTCTAAGTGGCATACTAGCCCAAAATGAAAAATTATTGGGGCTGGAGGCGGGAACAACTGTGACACCGTTACTAATCCAGAACAGTTATAGTGTGCTGGCCGCTGTTAGCCCCTATCTGTTCTATTTTACCGTTTACTCGTTTCTGGGCTGGGTACTGGAGGGTAGTTATAATCTCTATAGTGCAGGAACCTTCCGCAAGGAAGGCTTCCTGAAGGGCCCGTTTAAGCCTATGTATGGCTGTGCGCCGCTGCTGTTGCTTGCAGCGCGTGAGCTGGCGGTTCCCTTCCCGGTCTTCCTGCTGCTGGCCCTGATCGTTCCGTCGGCTGTAGAGTTTGTCAGCGGCTGGCTGCTGAAGGGATTGTTCCACAGACAGTGGTGGGATTACTCAGGAATGCCGTTCCAGCTGAAGGGGCATATCTGCCTGAAATTCTCACTCTATTGGTGGGGGCTGTCCATAGCTTGCATCTATGCCCTGCAGCCGCTGGTCCGCATGCTGTATCTGCAAGTTCATCAGGTATGGCTGCCGCTGCTTCCCGCCGTTCTGCTGCTATTCGCGGCCGATCTGCTGTGGACCTGCCGGACCCGGCGCCGCAATGTGATGTCCAGTGAAAATAAAGTTTTAGACTGAGAAGCCTGACTT
Organism: Paenibacillus sp. FSL K6-1096; assembly: GCF_037977055.1. NCBI lineage: Bacteria > Bacillati > Bacillota > Bacilli > Caryophanales > Paenibacillaceae > Paenibacillus > Paenibacillus sp. FSL K6-1096. The sequence goes on from NZ_CP150274.1 coordinate 6,533,902, forward strand.
AACGGGGATTATGAGATGGAGAACAGCGGTGGGCTAAGATTTGAAAATAAAAGTCTTAGACTACCGCTGTTGTCATTGCAAATGGCTGAATAATGCTTATTTAAAATCAGTCCGGAAACTGATATCCTTGTTCGCTTCCAGTTGTTCATGCAATTGAACCAGCTTCTCGGATGCTCTCCGGTAAGCATCACTTCCCAAGAACAATTGGACAAAACTAATGTATCAGCCTTATTGAACTGGGTTCTAAATCCCCCGGGTGCTACTGCCGTAACTTTGATCCCCAGAGATGCCACATCCTGAGCGAGCACCTCGGTCAATCCCATTAGAGAGAACTTCGTGGCCGCATACACACTCCAGCCCATATGGGGAGCGAAGCCGGCAATTGAAGCAATATTGAAGATATGCCCTGAACGCTCCTTCCGCATATAGGGAAGTACACTTTGAATGACATGAATCGGACCAAATACATTGACTTCAAAATTGGATATAATTTCTTTCTGTGACAACTCCTCAACCGCACCGCCGATGCCATAGCCTGCATTATTGACGGCTACATCTATTTGCCCGAACTGCTCATACGCCTTGCTCACGGATGACTGAACCGAAACGGCCTGGGTTAGGTCAACCGCGAGCGGCAGGAATTGTCCTTCTGGTACCTCTCCCACAGCTTGCTTTAAATCTTCTATATTACGTGAAGTTGCAGCGACTCTATACCCGCGCTTAATCAATTTTCTAACCAAGGACAATCCCAACCCTTTCGAAGCACCGGTCACGTACCATACTTTAGTTTGTTGCATATTTTCCCCTCCAATGGATAATCGCTGTTGTGTAACGGGCAATGACTACAGTTCTGCCGGTACAAACCTATTATGTTCCACCCAGGCAAAATTCCGTTAGAGTATTACTCCTACATTCTTGCCTATTATTCTCATCCGCTTAACAAATACTGTGCAAGAACTTATTATGATTAAAATAGAACACTATAACGGGAGGGATGCACATGCTGGATGAAGTTCAAAAAATGTACTTTAAACAGCTGGAGCTTGCGCAGCTCGTTGAGAAGTTCTCTGGTGCAGATGGCGACCACGCTACCCCGATCTCCTCATTGCATCTGGTCCGTGACTCTCACTCCGAGGTTCCGATATGCAGAATTCAAAAACCTTCGCTATGCATTGTAGCTCAAGGTGAGAAGGTTATCATGCTCGCAGATGAGCGTTACCAATACGGGGTATCCGACTACCTGGCGGTGTCGCTGGATGTACCGATAACCGGCCGGGCTACTCAGCCCTCACCGGAACACCCCTACTTGGCGATTCGTCTGGATTTAGAGGCCACCCAAATCTTTCAGATCATGAAGGAGACGGAATTACTTCCCGGCAGCACCAATAGATATCACAGAGGGCTATTCGTAGGTAAAATGAATAATGCCCTCCTTGATGCAGCCGTCAGACTCGTAGGCCTGTTGGAGACGCCGAAGGACATTCCGGCACTTGCCCCCCTCGTGATTCATGAGATAATTTACAGACTCCTTTGCGATGATCAAGGGGATGTGTTCATGCAGATTGCCATGGCTGGAAGCAACTACGCCTCCATTGCAAAGGTGGTCGAGCGGATCAAGAGAGATTACAACCGGCCGCTGCGCATCGAAGAATTAGCTGAACTGGCGAGCATGAGCTCTTCCTCGTTATATCGTCACTTTAAAGAAGTGACCGCCATGACTCCGGTACAGTATCAGAAGCAAATCCGCCTGCAGGAAGCACGCCGCCGCCTGTTAACCGAATCTACTCATGTGGCAAATATCGCGTTTGAGGTAGGCTATGAGAGCCCCTCCCAATTCAGCCGGGAATATACGCGCCTGTTCGGCTTCTCTCCGGTAAGTGATATCAAGCGGTTCATCCAATAAGATCAATTTGCCCGTTAATTTAACGCCAGAGCCAGTCTACAACTTTATTTGCAAGGACATCTGAAGCCGCGACCTTATCGGTCCGTTGAGGCTTGGCGAAGGTTGAGGACATGGAAGCATTACTAAGAAGGCATCAATAACAGGCACTACTATGAAGGCATCTCTGGCTGTTGGCAGAAGGTGTCTTTTTCACATAGACAAGGAATACTTTGCAAAGGTGTCAAATATAAAGAATCACGGAAGATTGAAGATTGTGAATAGATACTAGGAGGAAGCTTCATGCCAATGTCTGAGTATTACCGGGAGCTGCGTGCCAAGACGGGCCCCGGGCTGCTGCTGATGCCGTCGGTAGCTGCCGTTGTCAGGGATGAACAGGACAGCATCCTGCTGATCCGTAAGAAAGATGAGACCGCATGGGGCCTGCCGGCGGGGGCTATTGAACCCGGAGAGACCCCATCGAGAGCGCTGCGCAGAGAGGTGTTTGAAGAGACGGGACTCATGGTGACGCCTGAGCAGATTCTCGCCGTATTCGGCGGCTGGAAATACCGGTATGAATACAGTAATGGCGATCAGGTTGAATACGCCGTCATAGTATTTGAATGCAGCATTGTCAAAGGTCAGCTTAGAAGTATGGACGGGGAGGCGGAGGAGCTAAGGTTCTTCAAAGAAGACGAGCTGCCTGAGCTAACCATTCCGTATCCCGCCAAGCTGTTTGTGAAGGAAGCTCCTTCTGCCCGGAAGGCGATTTTTGATTAAACGTAGAAGCATATGAAGGAGAAGGTATATTTGCATAATCAGGTGATGAGATCAAGGCTTATAAAATACAGACTGATCTACAGCGGTGCGGTAGTGCTGGCCATTGGGCTGGGCCTCGGGACCAGGGCTTACAGCAATGAGCTGCCGCCATTTATCAGCGCTCACTTCGGTGATGCCCTGTGGGCAGGGATGATCTATCTGGCCTGCCGGGTGCTGTTCATCCGGCAGCCGCTGTGGCTGGCGCTATTGCTAAGCCTGGGCTTCAGCTTCGGCATCGAGTTCAGCCAGCTCTACCAGGCTGAATGGATCGTGCAGATCCGCGCGACCACTGCCGGCGGACTGGTGCTGGGCCAGGGATTCCTCTGGGTGGATCTGGTCCGTTATACGGCCGGAATTCTATTCTGCTATGTTGTGGACCAAATCTTACAAAATTGATTCTGGAATATACCGGAGGAACAATATATATTAAGTGAGGCAAGCCCGGTATGTCATAATCTGGAATGAGACTGCCGGTCATTGGCCCAAACGCTGCCTGAGCTGGAGATGAATAACTGCAAATGACAAACAGTCTATGGATCGTATGCCTGCTGACCCTGATCATTCACACCTCAGAGACATTATCGTATTCCGTACGGTTTGCCGGAGTGAAGCTGAACAAGATTGCCATCGCTTTATCCCTGACCGGAATTATTGTACTGGTCTCCAGAACCGCCAATATGGTCCAAGCGCCATTAACGGCCAAATTCGTAGATTATGCCAAACTGGACAACAGCTTCCCGCTGCTCAACTATCTGCGGATTATTATGCTGGCCTCCTCGCTGGGAACGCTGATTGCCATCGCCTTGTTTCCGACCTTCGTGGGATTATTCTCCAGAGTCATCGCCAAGCTGGAGATTCAAGGCTCTATTCCGAAGCTTCTGACCAGTGTCACCGTCAGCCAGCTCAAGAATACGCGCAAGTATATCCGCCGGCCGAAGGTGGGGCTGAGCGGCTTCCGCTACCTGGGAATTCCCAAACGGTTCATTATCATGAACATCTTCGTGACAGCCTTCTATACCGTAGGTGTATTATCCTCTATGTATGCAGCCAAGCTGGTACCCGAGTTCAGCACGACCGCATCCCAGGCATCCGGCCTGATCAACGGGGTGGCGACAATTCTGCTCACCGTGTTCATCGATCCCCAGCTCGGAATCATCACTCATAAAGCAACGGAGAATGTGGAATACCGCGACCAGCTCGGCAAAATCTATGTGCTGCTGATGTTCTCACGCTTCCTCGGTTCACTGCTCGGCCAAGTCTTGCTGGTGCCGGGTGCTTATATTATCTGCTCGCTGGTGAAGCTGATCTGATCCTTGGGGCAGGTCACTTCGGCAGCTTCTGCTCGGCGGAACGGAGAGCTGTACTGATCTGCTGCTCCCAGCTGTACAACTGCCCGGCCATGGCCCGAAGCTCAACCATACGGTTATAGGACTGCTTCATGGCAGTTGCCGCCTTGGCGGCATCCCCGGCCTGAACAGCGGCTTTATAGCGTTTGTCAGCGTCGCTTCTCTCAGCTTGCGCTGCGGCGAACAGCTTGTTCTGAGCGGCGATCTGCTTCTTAAGCTGTACGATGGGGGCGAGGGCAGTCTTAGCCGGCTTGTTCTTTGCTGCGGCCTCAGCTCTGGCTGCGGCCAGTGCCGAAGCAGCGCTCTTCACTTCAGCCCGCGCTGCTGTGGCGGCAGGCTTAAGCTTATTCCGCTTAAGCTCAAGCAAGGTAGCATTCTTCAGATTGCTGGCCTTGCGGGCTGCGGTAATTTGTTTGCCGAGAGAAGTATACTGCTCCAGCAGCGGGGCGTGCTTCTTCTGTACCGACTCTGCCGTGGCCCGGAGCTTGGAGATCTGGGCTGCGTTCGTCGCTTGGAGCTGCTTATTCACAGCGGCAAGCGCCACACTGTTCTGCTTGCGCAATGTCTGGTTGCGCTGAAGCTCCGACTTCAGCGTGGTCTGGAGTGACGTATAGTCCGTGTACAGATTATGAATCTCGTCCAGCGCAGTATCCCACTCCGATGCGGCCATGGCTCTGGCACCGGGAGCCATCCACAGCGACAGCAGCACCAGTAACACTACAATTCTGCTCAGAGATGCCCTGGTAAAGCCTCGCAACTCTCTTGATCCTGCACATTCCTTAACTGTGAACATTCTGACTTCAACTCCTGTAATCGTCAATTTACAATAAACACAAAGAAGCACCTCCAAGAAAGGCATGAATGCCTATCCTGCGAGGTGCTTCTCCCGCTTACTGCGTTTATTGTTCCTCAACTATAACCTTGATTAGCTGGTTAGTCAAGGAAAAAGTAGAACGCAGGTTCCTATATTGGTGATAGTTTCAAATGTATGCGGGAAACAGCATACAATGGGCTCGTGAAGGTGGCGTGGAGCGAATGTAATCGAAAAACCGACCACATTGGCAGCAGCGGAGGCAAATGGAGCGAATGTAATCGAAAAACCGACCACATTGGCAGCAGCGGAGGCAAATGAACCAAATGTAATCGAAAAACCGACCACATTGGCAGCAGCGGAGGCAAATGAACCAAATGTAATCGAAAAACCGACCACATTACGCAGCAGCGGAGGCATGTAGACCAAACGCAGTCAAAAAACCGAACACATCAGGCAGCCGCAGGTTTGTGTTATGTTTCTTTGGATTTGGTCTATAAATCTAGTAGAATAAGTCTATGGTTTACAATATTGTATAATGTTCGACATCCAGTTACTCATAAGGATAGGGGATGCCAGATGCAGCTTAGACATGTGAGAATCAAAGGGACAGGCAAATATCTGCCGGAACGCACGGTAAGCGATGCAGAGCTTGACGATATCCTCGGCACGCCGCCGGGCTGGGTTAACAGAATCACCGGTGTCGGCACCCGCCGCTATGCCGGCCCGGAGGAAACCGCCTCCTTCATGGGCGCCAGGGCAGCCGAAGCGGCGCTTGCCGATGCAGGCTTAAGGTTCGAGGATATCGACTGTCTGGTCTGCACCAGCGGGACCAAGGAGCAGCCGCTTCCGAGCACCGCAGTATTCATACAGCAGGCGATGGGACAGGCGGACTCGGGAGTGCCGGCTTTTGACGTGGATGCGACCTGCCTCAGCTTTCTTGTCGGTCTTGACCTCATGTCGTACATGGTTGATGCAGGAAGGTATAAGAATGTTCTGCTGGTCGCCACTGAGATTGCATCGGTGGGGCTGAACTGGCAGGACAAAGAGAGCTCGGCGCTATTCGGGGACGGGGCGGCTGCGGTGGTCATCGGCCCCTCTGGGGAGGGGGATTCCTCACGGATCATTCACGCCTCACTCAAAACCTACAGCAGCGGAGCGCGGTATTCGGAGATTGCCGGGGGCGGGACCAGACTGCATCCCCAGAAGTATACAGCAGAGAATGCGCTACCTTACTTGTTCCATATGGATGGGCAGGCCATTTTCCGTAAAGCCTCCAAGCTGCTGCCGGATTTCATTGCTCAGATGCTGAGTGCCACCGGAAACAAGATGGACGATTTCACGCTTGTCATTCCCCATCAGGGAAGTGCCATGGCCATGCGGCTTCTGCGCAAAAAGCTGGGAATTGCCGAGGACCGCTTCCTCGACAATACAGCCGGCCACGGCAATACCATTGCCGCGTCGATACCGATGGGCCTCCACGAAGCCATCCGGCAGGGCCGGATTACGCGCGGGGACCGGATCATGCTGATCGGTACAGCGGCCGGCTTGTCTCTGGGAGGCATGATTATTGATTACTGAGCCCCGGAACATCCTGATTACCGGGGGACGCGCTCCGGTGGCGCTGGAGCTGGCCCGGCTGTTCAAGGCCGCAGGTCACCGTGTATACGCCGCTGAGAGCGCCAAGTATCACCTGTGCCGGGTATCCTCCGCCGTTGAGGCCAGCTTCCGGGTGCCGTCCCCCCGGCATCAGCCCCAGGCTTATGTCCGGCGGCTGGCTGCACTTGCGGCGGAACTGAAGATTGACTGCCTGATTCCGACCTGTGAAGAGATCTTTTATATTGCAGCAGGCCTGGATTATTTCCAAGGCTGCCGGGTGCTGTCCGCAGAGCGCAGGGTATTGGCAGGATTGCACCATAAGGGAGAATTTATTGCCATGGCCCGCTCCTTCGGACTGGCCGTCCCGGATACGGAGCTGTTAAGCAGCGCCAGTGAGTGGCAGCACGCCGTGGAACGGGCAGCCGTGAACGGAGAGCAGCGTGTCTACAAGCCTGCCTATTCACGTTTTGCTTCCCAGGTGATACTGCCCGGCATGAAGGCGCTACCTCCTGCCAGCATATCGGCCGCTACCCCCTGGGTGTCGCAGGAGTACATCCGGGGCACAGCCCTGTGCACGTACAGTGTTGTACACGAAGGCACAGTGGTGGCCCACGCTGCCTATGACAGCAGGTATCGGACCGGCCGCAGCGGCGCAAGCGTATATTTCGAGCAGCTTGAGCATCCGGGCGCGCTGGAATGGGTCCGGCGGTTCGCCGGGGCTTCCGGCTTCAGCGGGCAGATCAGCTTCGATTTCATTGAGGCGGATAACGGCACGCTGTATCCGATTGAATGCAATCCGCGCGCGACCAGCGGTATTCACCTGTTCACACCGGAGGAAGGGCTGACCGACGCTCTGCTTAATCCCGGCAGGCTGGTACAGAAGGGAGAGCTTGTGCGTCCGCGGACATCCCGCACGGCCATGCTGACGCTGCCCATGCTGGGCTGCGGGCTGAAGCCGGGACCCGGGGGCCTCCGCAGCTGGCGGAAGGCTATGGCAGGTGCTACTGATGTAGTCTTCCGCAAGGATGACCTTCGTCCGGCTCTGGAGCAGTTTCGCGTGGTGTACTCTGCACTCAGGACAGCGCGGCAGCACCGCATATCCCTTACAGAGGCGCTGACTGAAGATATAGAATGGAATGGTGAAGCATGACCAGAGCACTGGTAACCGGCGCGACCGGATTTCTTGGACGGCATACCGCCCGCAGGCTGGCCCGGATGGGCTGGGAGGTGTATGCACAGGGACGCAACGCAGAGGCAGGGCGGCAACTGGAACAGGAGGGCTCTGTATTCCTCCCCGGCGATTTGCGTGATTCCGAACGGGCAAAGGAGTTTTGCCGGGGAATGGATGTCGTGTTCCATTGTGCGGCATTGTCCTCGCCCTGGGGCAAGTATAAGGACTTCTATACAAGCAATGTGGACGCAACAAGCTATATTGTGGAAGGGTGCAGGCAGCACAGTGTCGGGCGGCTGATTCATATCTCTACGCCCAGCCTGTATTCCACCCGCAAGGAGCGCTTAGGTATCCGGGAGAGTGATCCGCTTCCCGGGCGGTCCGCCAATGCGTATGCGGCAACGAAGCTTATCGCCGAGCGGGTGGTCGGGGAGGCCGCGAGAGAGGGGCTTACCGCCTTCATGCTCCGGCCGCGGGCCATCTTCGGCCCGATGGACAATGCCCTGTTCCCCCGGCTGCTGGCGGCGAATCAGAGCAAAGGGGTTCCGCTGCTGGACGGCGGCAGAGCCAGTATAGACGTCACCTGTGTAGACAATGTAATCGATGCTATGCTGCTCTGCTGGGAGGCGCCGCTCTCCGCCGCAGGGAGAGCCTACAATATAAGCAACGGTGAGCCGATCATGTTCAAAGAGCTGGTCACCCGGCTGTTCGCCCTGCTGGAGCTGCCGCTGCGCACCCGAAGCCTGCCTTATGCGGCAGCGGATGCTATAGCAGCGGTAATGGAAGGTATCCACCGGATGCTGCCGCTGCTGGGCGAGCCGCTGCTTACCCGCTATTCGGCCGCTGCGCTCGGCGTATCCCAGACGCTGGATATCTCGCTTGCGAAGGAACAGCTTGGCTATCACCCGCGGGTAACAACAGACGAAGGGCTCCGCGCCTTCGCAGAATGGTGGAGGGAACAGCAATGATTACAGAGATTCCGGTAGAGTTATCCATCCTCTCTGCAGGGTACTGCCTGCATCCCGAGCGGCTGACGCTGCGGGGCGGCTCACTGAAGCCGGTGGCCTTCCCGGCCGGCTATGCCCTGATCCGGCACCCGGAGCACGGGCCGATTCTGTTCGATACCGGCTACAGCGCGCGTTTCTTCCAGGAGACCGCCCGCCTTCCGGCCTCGCTATACCGCAGAATTACCCCGGTGGTGTACAGGGAGGAAGAGAGTGCGGTGCGGCGGCTGCAGGAAGGCGGCATCGCCCCGGGAGATGTGCGTTATGTGGTGCTGTCGCATTTTCATGCCGACCATATCGGAGGTGTGCGCGATTTCCCGCAGGCGCAGTTTATTTATCTGCAGAAGTCCTATGATGCTGTGAGCGGGCTGGGACCGGTCCGGGCGACGAAGGCCGGGTTCCTGCCGGGGCTGCTTCCGGAGGACTTCAGCCTCCGCTCACTGCCTGTAGATCAAGCATCAGCCAAGTGCCCGCTGCCGGAGGGGCTGCCCTTCACCGAGGCTTATGATCTGCTGGGGGACGGCAGTCTGCTGGCGGTAGAGCTGTCGGGCCATGCTGCCGGCATGATCGGGCTGTTCGTGTCTACCGCAATGCATGACTATCTGCTCTGCGCCGATACCGTCTGGTCCAGCCGGGCGTTCCGGGAGAACCGCAGGCCGCATCCGGCAGCGGGGATCATTATGTCCAGCCGCGCAGAATACCGGCTCAATTTCGAACGGCTGTGCCGGATTCATGAAGAGCTTCCGGCATTGCGGATTGTGCCCAGCCATTGCCGGGAGGCGCTGGCGCTCTGGGGGACGGGGCGTGTGAAATGAAGCGGATCAGACTGATTATTACCCATTATGTGCTTACCCGCTGGAGCAGACGCTGGAAGAACCGGGCAGCGCTGGAGCAGTGGCAGGAGAAGCGTATCCGGCGTCATGTAGATAAGGTGCGGCAGCGCTCGAAGTTCTACCGGGAGCTGTGGGCCGGCATTCCAGCTGAAGAATGGCGCAGCTTCCCGATCATCGGAAAAACACAGATGATGGACAACTTCGATCAGCTGAATACGGCAGGCATCACGAAGGAGCAGGCCTTTGCTGAGGCCTATGCTGCCGAGAACAGCAGAAACTTCAAGCCTACGCTGCAAGGCGTTACCGTCGGGTTGTCCTCGGGAACCTCCGGCAACCGGGGGATTTTTCTGGTTGATGAAGGAGAGCAGGCAGCCTGGACGGGGACCGTGCTGGCCAAGCTTCTGCCGGGCGGGCTGTGGCAGCGGGCGAGAATCGCCTTCTTCCTGCGGGCCAACAGTAATCTGTACGAATCTGTGAAGCAGGGACGGCTGCAGTTCCGGTATTTCGATCTGCTGGAGCCGCTGCCGCAGCTGCTGGCCCGCATGAATGAATATCAGCCGGATATTTGGATTGCACCGCCGTCCATGCTGCGTCTGCTCGCTGAGGCGCACAATTCAGGCACACTGAAGCTGCGGCCCCGCAGAATGATTGCGGTCGCGGAGGTGCTGGACCCGCTTGACCGGCAGCAGATTGAGCAGACCTTCGGGCAGAAGGTGCATCAGGCCTACCAGTGCACGGAGGGCTTCCTCGGTGCAACCTGCAGCCACGGGACGCTGCACTTGAATGAAGACATTGTACATATCGATAAAGAGCCGCTGGACGAAGCGTCACGCCGGTTCGTGCCGGTCATCACCGACTTCTCCAGAACGGTACAGCCGATCATCCGCTACCGGCTGAATGACATCCTGACCGAGGCGGCGGAGCCGTGTCCGTGCGGCTCGCTGTTCACCGCCATTGAACGGATCGAGGGCCGCTGCGATGATATCCTGTATCTGCCCCATACGGCAGACGGCACGCTGGTTACAGTATTTCCCGATTTCATTACCCGGGCTGTGCTGGCCGCTTCCGCCGACATCGAGCATTACAGGGTCATCCAGCATAGCCCGGAGGAGCTGGAGGTCTCATACCGCACCCGGACCGGCACTGACGAAGCTACGGAGCAACAGATAACCAGGGAACTGGAACGCTTGTTCACCAGGCTGTCCTGTACGCCTCCGCAGTTGACTTTTACCGCCTATAGCTTCGAACCGGGCAGCCGGAAGCTGCGCCGGGTGGAGAGGGGCTGGAAGCCGTGAGCAGCAGAGTCGTACAGTATGACCGTGATTCACTTGCCCGGCTGGAGTGGCCGGATACTGCTTATGGGCGATACGCCCGGGAGTATCTTACACCTCTGCTGGAGCGCGGAGCGCAACCTTTTATTGCCAATGTGAGTACAAAGATTAAGGTGCTGACCGTTGACGGGCTGCCTGTTCCAATAACCATTAACGACACAGAATATGATAATTCCTATGTATGCTCACCCTATACTCACTATGTCAGCTATGCCCGCGAGGAGCTGGCCTTGCTGAATAACCGGCTGCTGGAAGGGGGCTTGTCGCTTCTGCTTAAGGGGATGGGCTGGCTTCTGAGGCGGGCCCGGTTCAACAAGGTGATTCAGATCAACAACTGGCTGCTGTCCACCAATCTCTATCCGGCGCTAAGCGGAGAGCAGCTGACGGCAATTCTGGAGTTCCTCCGGCGCGAGTATCCGGGCTATACTCTGATCTGCCGTTCATTAAGCCGGGAGACTTCAGGTAAGCTTATAGACAGCCTAATTAATTACCGTTGCAAGCTGGTCCCCAGCCGGCAGATCTACCTGCTCTACCCGGACAGCTCAGGCTCAAAGGCCAGATGGCTGCTCAAACGCGATATGGGCCTAATAGCGAAGCAGGACTACACCGAAGTGAGTCCGGATGAGATCACCCTGGAGGATATCCCCCGGATTGTGGAGCTGTATAAGCTGCTGTATATCGATAAATACTCAGCCCATAATCCGCAGTTCACCGAAGCCTTCATTGCGCTCGCGCTGGAGCGGCGGACCTTACAGGTCTACGGGCTGCGCAAGGAGGGCAGGCTGGATGCGGTGCTGGGCTTCTATGAGCGGGAGGGTGCAATGACGGCGCCTCTGTTCGGGTACGATACCGGCTTGCCCCAGTCCGTGGGGCTGTACCGGATGCTGTCCGCTGTCCTGATCAGGCTTGCCGGAAGCGGAGGGCTCCTGCTGCATGAGAGCTCTGGGGTAGGCCAATTCAAGCGGAACCGGGGGGCAGCCGGCGCGACGGAATTTTCGTCGGTGTATGACCGGGGTACTTCTCTGCTGAACCGCTGCGGCTGGTCCTTCCTGGAGCTGCTGCTCCGGCGGATCGGGATGCCGCTGATTCAGAAGCTGAAGCTGTAGGTTGTAGCAATGACAGTAGTCAGGAGGCAGAAGATGAATTTAGCTAACCGTATCACTTTATTCAGAATATTGCTGATTCCCCTGTTCATTGCCTTGTTTCCCATTTATCCGGAAGCATGGGTCAACCAGTTCTCAATCCTCGCGTATTTGCAGGTACACGGTGTCTTCTATGCAGCAATGGTTTTTATTGTGGCTTCTATAACGGATAAACTGGATGGATATATTGCGAGAAAATATAATCAGACTACCAATTTAGGGAAGCTTCTTGATCCGCTCGCAGACAAATTGCTTGTTGCCGCCGCGTTGATTTTAATGGTTAGTCTGCATATGATTCCATCTTGGATTGCTTTTTTGATATTGGCGAGGGAAGTTATAATGATGGGCGTCCGTATCGCCGCTTCAGCGCAGAAGGTAGCTTTGGCAGCCGACAAATACGGGAAATGGAAAATGGTAATGCAAGTTGTTGCTATCTCTGCTATTCTTTTGAATAATGTCCCGTTCAGTTTGTTCACCTCCTTTCCTGTGGACCTGACCCTGATGTATGGTGCATTAGCCATAACCGTATACTCAGGCTACAATTATATTAATAATAACTATCATCTGCTAAAGCTAGAGCATCATTCATCAGATCGTTAAAGAAGGAGGCGCAACATGTACTCTAATCCGGGCCCGTCCCATGGGCATGATCCGGTCGCACTCATCACCGGCACCTCCAGCGGCTTCGGGCTGTTGACCGCACTGACGCTGGCCCGCAGAGGCTACCGGGTCTTTGCCACGATGCGCGATCTGGAGCGCAAAAATGAGCTTGTTCAGCAAGCTGAACAGGCCGGTATTCGGGAGCGTCTGCATCTGCTGGCACTGGATGTCACAGATGAAGCTTCGGTTGCGTCAGCTGTTCAATCGGCTATTAAACTGGCCGGCAGAATTGATGTCCTGGTGAACAACGCCGGCTTTGCCGTGGGCGGCTTCGTGGAGGAAGTGAGCATGGAGACCTGGCGCCGGCAGATGGAGACCAACTTCTTCGGCCTCATTGCCGTAACGAAGGCGGTGCTCCCCTTCATGCGGGCACAGAGAAGCGGCCTGATTATTAACGTGAGCAGTGTCAGCGGTCTGACCGGCTTCCCCGGGTATGCTCCCTATGCCGCCTCCAAGTTCGCGGTGGAGGGCTTCAGCGAGAGTCTGCGGCAGGAGATGCTGTCTTACGGTGTGCGGGTTGTGCTTGTTGAACCGGGCTCCTTCCGGACGCCGATCTGGGGCAAGGGCATTGCCGGTATCCATAGCCCTGAAGGGTCACCCTACCGGGCCAGGCTGGAAGAGGTGCTGCGCTATTCGCGCCGCTCGGCAGAGACAGCTCCCGATCCGCAGGAGGTGGCTGATCTGATTGCACGTATTACAGCGAAGCGTGCGCCGAGGCTGCGGTATCCTGTAGGCAAGGGCTCGCGGGTGCTGATGATCGGCAAGGCTCTGATTCCCTGGAAGGTGCTGGAGGGCATCATCTCGAAATCACTGCGGGCAATGAAGTGAGCATAGGGCTATGAGGTATTGAGCCGGAATAAGAACCATGAAATGAACAGGAGGTATGTTTTTGCCGGGGACGGTTGATTTACATATATGCTTCGATGAGCAAGGCCGGGAGATTGAGGTTCTGGATGTGACCCGGATCGCTACGGATACCTACCGGATTGAGGAGACGCCGATTTTTAACCCGGGGATAGCGCTGGGTGACATTATCCGGGTTAGAGAACACCAAGGCATTAACTATTACATTGAAACGGTGAAAAAATCCGGGCTTGTCCGCCATGCCTGGCTGCTCAGCAAAGAGGCGGCGGCTTCCGGCGAGATCCGCAGCTTCACGAAGCGGGTGGAAGAGCATGAGGGCAGATGGGAGCAGATCTTCGGCGGTCTATTGGTGATTCATCTGCCGAAGCACTCGGCTGTGGATGCGGAGCAGGAAATGTCGCGGATCATAGAGCATTTTGAAGGCTAATTATATGAACCTGAGGTGAAGGAAATTGAAGAAATTCTTGAAGCAATGGGTGCCTAGTATTGCCATTGGTATTATTCTGTCCTTATTTATCCGGACCTACGTTGCAGAAGCGATGCGGGTGCCTACCGGCTCGATGATTCCGACTATAGCGATTAACGACCGGCTCGTAGTAGACAAAATGCTCTGGAATACCTCGCTCAAGCACGGAGACATCGTGGTGTTCCATCCGCCGGTAGCCGAAGATGCGCAAAAGCGCTATGTGAAACGGCTGATCGGACTGCCGGGCGATGTGATTGAGATCAAGGATGGCACCCTGTACCGTAACCATGAGGCGGTCGATGAGCCATACCTGCAGGAAAAGATGACCTACACCTTCGGGCCGGTCACCGTTCCCGCAGAGCATTATTTTTTCCTGGGTGACAACCGCAATATAAGCTATGACGGCCATCTGTGGAGCACTCCGTTTGTTGCAAAGGACCAGCTGATCGGCAAAGTACTGTTCGATGTGAACCAGTTGTTCTAAATCGGGTAGTCTACCACCACAACGTTCTCCAGGATTCCCTCCAGCAAGGACACGAACTTCTGATGGGCCGGATGCGGCCCGTAGGCACGCAGGGCTTCCTGATTCTCAAAGGTCACGCGGAGCCCCAGCGTATAGCCGTGGACATTCTCCTGCTCCTCGGTCACATTAACGCCTGCCGTTAGTTCAACAATGCCGGGGATTTGCTTTTTCAGCGCCAGCAGTGCTTGTACCAGGTCCTGCTCCCGGCTTGGTTCATATTGCTCATTGAAGCGGAAGACGACGAGATGCTCATACATATTGGATCAGATCCTCCTTCAAAAGGTGTTGGACTGCATTAGCGATTATACTACAAATTGGACGGAGGGAGAAAAACATGATGACCGGAAATTCCATAGCGATCACCAGCTTGAGTGGGGGACAGATTCGCTTATTATTCGCAAAAATCGTATCGCTGCGTCAGAGATCAAGGTCATTTGCATAGATGGTTCAATAGTAGGAATATTGCCTGCCGGCAAGCGGATTGTCCCGGTTCATCTCTGCTTCAGGTTCACAGAAGACCCGGCAGCGGCGATGAAGAGACTGATAATCTGGGCGGAAGAGAACGGAATCAGGCTGAAATACAAGAAATTTGTCAGATGGCTCTGAACAGAATATGGAAAGGCGTCTAAAGGCAGGGATTCTCTGGAACTAGATTGCACGCAGTTTGTGACTTTCACCGGATTGTGGCCGGGCGGGTCTGTTGAATATGATCAAGTGGAGCATATTGGAATATTCCTATAAATTAAAGGGGTGCTGAAACTTGAAGGTACATGTCACAGATCTTAAGCACGGCGATTGTCTTATGGCAGACACTTTCAACGGTGTAGGGCTGCATGTTCTCCCCAAGGGAACACAGGTGCAGCGGGAAGAGATCAGTATCCTGATCCGGCATAAAATCGATTACGTGGATATCGAGCCGCGCAGCAGGCAGCATACAGACGCTGAACCGGAGCCCAGCCACGGGCTGCATGATGATTTTGACGTGGCGATTCTGAATTATGAGGCTATTTTTCTGGAAGCGTTGACGAAGGGCAGCTTCACCCGGTCCGCCGTGGATGACACGCTGAAGCCGCTTCTGGACACCTTGGCCGGGCAAAAGGACGTCGTCTCCCTGCTCCTTCTGCTGGACCGGGATGACATCGATACATATCACCACTCTTTGCAGGTGGGCTTATTATCCTATTATATTGCCGCGTGGATGGGTTACTCCAAGGAGGAGCGTTACCAGATCAGCCGTGCAGGCTACCTGCATGATATCGGCAAAAGCCGGGTGCCCCTGTCCATTCTCAACAAGCAGGGTCTGCTGACGGAAGCTGAGACGGAGGAGCTGGCGCGCCACACCTCCTATGGCTATGATCTGATCCGCGGCTCCGGGCTGGATGAGGTTACTGCACTGGTAGCCCTTCAGCACCATGAATATGAGGATGGCACGGGGTATCCGAAGCAGCTGCACAAGCAGGAGATTCATCCGTATGCCCAGATCGTTTCGGTCGCCAACATCTATATGTCGCTTACCACCTCAACCCAGAACCGTCCCAAGCAGGGGCTGGTCACGGTGCTGCGTAAGGTGCATGAGATGGGCTTCGGCAAGCTGAACGAGCGGGTGGTGCAGGCGCTTACCGGACATCTGCTGCCAAGCTTCGTGGGCAAGAATGTCCAGCTCAGCAACGGAGAAGTGGGCCAGATTATCATGAATAACCCGCTGGATCTGTTCAAGCCGCTCGTCAAAGTGGGCGAGGGCTTCCGGGATTTGTCGCGTGAGCGCAGCTTGTCTATAGAAGAGGTTTTGAATTAAGAGACAGCCGTAAGAAGCAGTATAAGCATTACCGGTATCCAGGTTTACGGAAACGGCCAGATTGTCCTCAGCGGATGGTCTGGTCTTTTTGCGCGAACAGGAAAGGTGTGCTGGAGAGTTTGAATTCACGTGATAGATTGGCTATGATTAATGATAGACAGCAGATGGCAGAAGGAGAAATGCAGATGAATACCGATAACCAATTGGAGAAGTTGAAGCAGATCAAGCATGAGATCACCCGCTTCATGATGATCTACAAGTTCGCCCTTGCAGAGATGGAGACCAAGATTGATATCCTCAAAGAGGAATTCCAGCTCCTCCATGACTATAGCCCGATAGAGCATACCAAGTCCCGCCTCAAGTCCCCCGAGAGCATTATGAATAAAATGCTGCGCAAAAACAGCGAGCTCTCCCTCCCGCAGATCCGCTCCAGCATTAAGGACATTGCCGGGCTCCGCATTACGTGCTCGTTTATTTCCGATATCTATCAGGTTAGCGCCATGCTGCAGAAGCAGGATGATCTCAAGGTGCTGGCCGTTAAGGATTACATTAAGAACCCGAAGCCGAACGGCTATCAGAGCCTGCATCTGCTGGTGGAGGTTCCCGTCTTCATGTCGGACTGCCAGGAGCATGTCTGTGTCGAGGTGCAGATCCGTACGATTGCTATGGATTTCTGGGCCAGTCTGGAGCATAAAATTTTCTATAAATACAGCCAGGCGGTCCCCGAGCATCTGACCCGTGAGCTGAAGAATGCAGCGGACAGGGCGTATGAGCTTGACCTGCAGATGGAGCGGCTGCACCGTGAGATCCAGCAGATCAAAGACTCTCAGGAGGAAGAGGATACACTCTCAGGTCTGAAGGAGATTATTCTGAACAATCAGCAGATGAAACTGCCGGCTAATTTTGTGAAGCTGTTGACGGAATAGCGGCGGCGGATAGGAGAAGGGGATAGGGCTATGCAGCCATTCAGGATCATTAGTCTGGACATGTTCCAGACTCTGGTGAATATTCAGGGCAGAAGGGCTGAAGTCTGGAAGCCGCTTCTGAAGCAGGAGTTCAGTGAAGCACGGTCGCTGGAGCTGGGCAGCCAATTGCTGAAGGGTTACTATACCGCAGCATCGGCTGCCCGGGAGGCCGGTACTTTTATCAGCAGCCGGGAGATTTATTACATAGGGTTTCAGAGTATTTCACAAAAATATGGCCTGGATTATGATAGCACGCAGGCTGTGGATAACCTGTTCGCCCAGCACCGGCTGTCTGAGATGTACGCCGATACCTTGGCCTTCTTGGAGCGGATTTGCGGGGAGTATCAGGTGTGCATTGTCAGTGATACAGATGAGCTTATGCTCCCTGAATTCTACCGGAATTATCCGATTACCCTGTTCACCTCTGAGGCCTATCAGTCCTACAAGAATGACAGCCAGAACCGGATGTTCACTGAGGTGATTGCCCATTATGGAGTGGAGCCGGGGCAGATTCTCCATATCGGAGACTCGGCTGCAGATATTCTGGGTGCGGCCAGAGCAGGCATCCGTTCCTGCTGGCTTAACCGGGACGGGCAGCAATGGCAGCATGAGGTCAAGCCGGATTACACAGCGGAGACGCTGGATGAAGTCTATACATTGTTGTGCGGCAAGCAGTCCGGGACCAATTAATCATTGTAAAGGGGACGTGAGTGAAGATGACCGAAGTGAACCATAATTCCGACGAGCAGGAACTGGAGCTGTTGAAGTATCCGATTGGCCGATTTGCGGCTTCTCAAGAGAAGCCTACGGCAGAGGCGCGGAGAGAATCGATAGCGGTTATTGAGCAGCTGGCAGCCGGGTTAAGGGCAGCGGTAGAGCCGCTGACGGCGGAGCAATTGGAGACATCTTACCGGCCGGGCGGCTGGACCGTGAAGCAGGTGGTGCATCATCTTGCCGATACCGGCATGTATGGCTACCTGCGCTTCAAACGGGGGCTGACCGAGGATGCGCCGCAGGTGCCAAGCTACAGGCAGGATCTGTGGGCGGAGCAGAGCGATTATTCAGAAGAGCCGGCGTCCACCTCACTTGAACTGATCGAGCTGTTGAATCAGCGGTTCGCACGCCTGCTGCACTCCCTGACGCCTGCGGATTATGACCGTACCTTTGTCAGCGGAGGACTGGGGGCGATGACACTGGATACCGCCGTAGAGCGGTACATCTGGCACAGCCGCCATCATACCGCGCAGATTACAGCATTAATCCGGCGCAGCGGCTGGTAATTGAATGGTGAACAGACGGACGGGGGTTCCCGCCGTCTTATTTTGTAGCTTTTTATTAGGCGTGGGCTGCATTTCATCGTCACCTGGGCATGGGCGGATACATATCTTATCGCGAAGGATAAAATATGGCCTCTCGGAGAAGGGAAGGATTAGCGTGACCTCTTATATGGACTATACGTCACCCGATACACAGTTTACGTTTGATCTCAATTGCAATACGTTATTCAAGAAGGATGAATGCAACTACATCAACCTGCTGGGCGTCAAAAATCTGAACACCCTGGAGAATACGTCGCTGCTTGATATTTTTCTCAGCAAGTCCAATGTAGTGGAGCCGCATTACCATCAGAATGCCGCTGAGCTGGTCTATTGCATCTCCGGCGAAGCCGTAGTATCACTGATCAACCCGTTCACGAATGAGCTGCTGCATTTCCCGATCACTCCGGGGCAGGTGGCCAATGTGCCGCAGGGCTGGTGGCATTATGAGATAGCGACGGTGGACTGCACCCACCTGCTGGCTATCTTCGATGCGCCTACACCTGAAGTGATCCTCGGCTCGGATCTGCTGAGCTTGACACCAGCCAATGTGCTGGCCCATACGTACTGTCTGAATGAAGCACTGGTCAAGGAAGCGCTGGCTCCGGTGAAGCCGAAGACCTTCATTGGCCCGCCTGCGGATTGCTGTCCGCCCATGCCGAATGCCGCCGGGACAATGGTCAATGCCAATCTGGTTCCCGCCTCCATGGCCCCAATGATGCCAAATGCCAATCTGGCTCCCATGATGGCCAATGCCAACATGTCACCCTACATGTATTCGCAGCCCTCCCCGCAGTCCTTCGGGTATCAGCCGATGCCTGTACACGGTTATTATGCGCAGCCGTATGCCCAGCCCTACCGCCAGCCTGTTCCCCCTGCATATTCACAAGCCGTCAATGAGGCCGGAACAGAATAGAAGCATCTGGGAGAAAAAAGAGACAGCGGTGTAATCATGCGAAGGCATGCTTAAACGCCGCTGTCCTTTTTACAGGCTTAAGGAATTAGTTGTCTGCACCCTTGCTGCCGGTGGACTGGAAAGATTTCAGATAGTTCCGGATCTCATCCTGAGGCGTCAGCAGCAGACCCGCCAGCATGTCCTGGATCGAGCGCAGAGAGGCAATCTTCTCATCGATTTCGCTGATTTTGCCGCGGACAAGCTCCTTCAGATGCTCTTCATCCATCCTGGAGCCGAGTAGGGCGAGCGCTGCCTGGATTTCCTTCAGTGAATATCCAAGCGACTTGGCGTCCTTGATGAACTTCAGCTTCACCAGATCATCGGCAGAGTAGAGCCGGTAGCCGTTTGCGCTCCGCTCCGGAACAGGCAGGACGCCGCTGTCTTCATAGTACCGGATGGCTGCCGGGCTCAGTCCGGCCTGCCGGGCCAGCTCGCCGCGGGTCATTCCTTCCATTTGGCCGTTCCTCCTTTGCTTGCAAGTGGTCTAAGGCTATTGTCTCTTGTGCGTATAGGCCGGGTCAAATGTCACTTCCGGGTACGCTGCCGCCGGACCTGCCAGCAGCGCTTGCGGCTCATCCTTCAGATACTGGTCGAAAAAGGCCCGTACATACGATCTGCTAATATCTACAGCATGCACCGGATCAAGGCCGTTGGCGAATAATGAAGGCGACAGCAGGGCAATGTCCGTGAAGCTCTGATGAATATAGTGATCGACCGTCAGAAAATAGGTGTCTGCCGTGCTTCGCGCCATAACGGACTTCAGGTCCGGAGTGAATTCTTCGAAGAGCAGCGGGTCCGTCTGCGGGCCGGTCTGGGCCAGCTTCTGTGCGATATCGCCGGACATCATATACATGAACGGCTGCTTCAGCCCGGTCTTGGCAACCTTACCCCAGAAGGCTCCCTCCAGACTGACGCCTGCCTTGAACCTCGGGTCTTGGGCAAGAGCTTCAGCAGTGGTTGCTCCGCCGTAAGAATGTCCGAATATCCCTGCCCGGCTGAGGTCCAGTCTGCCCTGGAACAGGCCATCGGGGTCCTGGGCATTCCAGGCCTCCAGGGTATCCATTACAAAGCTGGCATCCGCCGCACGGATGGCGATTCCCTTCACATTATGGTTGTACAGTTCGGCTGACGTACCGAACTCGGGGTCAGGCTCATAATAGGCCGAATCTCCATCCGTATAGGTGACCTTGGCTGAGGTGTAGGGATGATCGATCCCCACCACGACATAGCCATTGCTGACTAATTCTTCAATGACAGACATGCTCTGAAACCGGGTGGAGCGGATGCCCGGCGAGAACAGCAGCACCGGATAGCTGGCCTCTTCAGCAGATAGCTCTACGTTACCAGTGACATGGGTAGGGATGCCGGTGACATGGCTGAACAGCTGCTTGGGCAGTCCGAATACCAGGCTGATTGCTTCCCCAAGGGCGGAAGGGTAATGCTCCTTCGGCTTCCCTAATGTCTGGGCAGGATCGGCCGGATACCAGACATTGATCATCAGCTTCCGTTTGCCGCCCGGACCCTTAGTTTCGTCGTGGTTCTCATCGGTAAGCTCCCGGGCAACCGTTCCTATAGCATAGTGTCCGGTCGGCTCAGGCAGGGTGAACACGGGCAACAGCCTGCTTGCGTATACGGATATACCGGACAGGAGTAGAACTGCGGCCAGCAGCAGGCTTGTCCATAGCCGCTTGGACTTCCTGGGGCGGCTGCGCCGGTTCTGCCTCAAAAGTCTGAAGCCCAGAAGCATGAGCAGCCCCAGTGCGGCGGCATAGGCCGGAGCCATCTGGATGCGGACATGCTCCAATCCGCCATGCAATCCCAGGGCTGTCAGCAGAATCAAGAGCATCCCTGCATCAAGCCGCCGCTGCGGCTTCATGCCTATTATTCCCGCTGTAACGGCAAGAATCACAGCTATAACTACGATCTCGAAAGTTCTCATAGGTTAATCTCCACCTTATTCATTTGGAATAAGGCAAGTATAGAGGTTGAAGTATACTTCAAGGTCAAGTCTTAACTATCTGCGGCCCAGACCAAAAAAAACGGCAGCCCATTCTGAAATCCAGAACGGGCTGCCGTGAGCAGTACAAGGTTAGTCTATGACAGGCGGACCAGCACGCGGCCCCGGGTGTTCGAACGGAGAATATCCGCCAGCGCGGCAGGCAGCGCATCGAGCGTAATCTCGCGGTCCACCAGCAGGTCAAGCGATTCAGGCTTCATATCGCCAGCCATACGCTGCCAGAGCGGCGTCCGCTTCTCCATAGGGAAGTTCACAGAATCAATGCCCAGCAGGCTGACCCCGCGCAGAATAAACGGCAATACGGTCGCAGGCACGGCGGTGCCTGCGGTTAAGCCGCTTGCCGCTACCGCACCGCCATAGGCGATTCTGCTCAGCACAGCGGCCAGCGGAGCGCCGCCGACAGAATCCACGGCGGCCTGCCAGAGCTGCTTATCCAGCGGCTTCCCGCTGCTGCTGCCCGCCTCCTCGCGGGAGATGACCTCCGCTGCGCCCAGCTTTTGCAGATAACCGGCTTCTTCGGTTCGGCCTGTACTGGCAGTGACCGCATAGCCCAGCTTCGCCAGGATGGCGGTAGCCGCGCCGCCGACACCGCCGGTGGCTCCGGTGACGAGCACTTTGCCTTTACCTGGAGCCAACCCCTGCGCTTCCAGCGCCTGGACAGACATGGCGGCCGTGAAGCCGGCTGTGCCGTAGATCATCGCTTCCCGCAGGGTCAGGCCCTCCGGCAGAGGAACGATCCAGTCTGCAGGAATACGCGCATATTCGCTGAAGCCGCCGAAATGGGAGACGCCGATGCCGTAGCTGGTAGCTATGACAGGCTGTCCTTCCTTGAAGCGGCTGTCGGCTGAGGACACTACTGTTCCTGACAGGTCAATTCCAGGGACAAAAGGGTAAGTCCGCACAATATTACCATTCGGAATGCTTGCCAATCCGTCTTTATAGTTTACACTGGAATAAGCGACCTTGATTAGCACCTCTCCGGCAGGCAGTTCCTCCAGGGACAGCGGCTTGACCTCTACAGAGAACGGTTCGGTGTTGTTTACTACGAGAGCTTGAAATTGGTTAGTCATGGATAATCTCCTTATCTGTACTTGACTTGTACATCAGTTATTCGGTTATACCCTATTTATTCTGACCGGTCAACTTCAGGACGGCAATGATATCCTACACATTACATAGCGCTGGAAAGGAGAAAAGCAAGCATATGAGAAACAATTGGCGTAAAATCGTCCTGGCACTTGTGGTCTGTCTGCTACTGGGCGGCGGAGTGCTCTACGGGAATATGGGATCAGAGGCTGAGCCCGCCGCGCAGCGGCTGCGGCTAAGCGGGGAAGAGCCTGTGCGCTATCTGCAGGGGCCGGATACAGTAACTGTGGATCAGCTGGAGCTGACCCTTGGCCAGCAGAACCTCCCCGATAAGCATATCAGCATCCCTAACCACACGGAGGTATTGTGGAGGAAGCCGGTAACGGCTCCAGCCGGAGAAGGGGAGCTGATCAAGTTCATACAGGAGGGCAGCGCCGCTCTTCCTGCGCCTGCGGTGACTTATTATTGGCTGTGTGTTCAGCGTCCGGACAAGCATGAGCAGGACCTCACCGTCACCTATTACATTGAGGCCAAGGTGCTTGGAGAGGATGACGGAACTGCTGAAGCCAAGCTGCTGAAGCTGGCAGAGCATTGGGAAATTCTGGACTAAAGCAGGTATAATTATGTACATCGTGTGAACTGTAGTATAGTGATAGAGAAAGATCCGTCACTCGAAGGAGGTTCATGCTATGTCCATTGCAACAACGATGATTATCCGGCTCGAAATCCGTAAGTCCGAGGCTTCTTTTGGAGATGTGGCGTCCAGGCTGGCCGCTGCCGGCGGTGATATTGTCGCGATCGACGTTATACGCGGCGGCCAGGATGTGACCACCCGTGACCTGACCGTGAATGTGCAGGATGCGGCGAATGAAGAGATCATTAACGTGCTCAAGAATATGCCGGGGATCAGGGTGATTAACGTCTCTGACCGTACCTTCCTGGCCCATCTCGGCGGCAAAATCGAGGTAACTCCGAAGATGCCGATCAAGAACCGCGAGGATCTGTCCCGGGTCTATACTCCTGGTGTGGCCCGCGTCTGCACTGCGATTGCTGAAGATCCGGGCAAGGCCTACTCCCTGACGATGAAAAGAAATACCGTAGCGGTGGTCTCCGACGGCACCGCTGTGCTTGGACTGGGCGATATCGGGCCGGAGGCGGCGATGCCGGTGATGGAAGGCAAGGCGATGCTGTTCAAGCAGCTTGCGGGCATTGATGCTTTTCCGCTATGTCTGGACACCAAGGACCCGGAAGAAATCATCCGGATTGTGAAAGCGGTTGCGCCCGGCTTCGGCGGCATCAACCTGGAGGATATCAGCTCCCCGCGCTGCTTCGAGATTGAGCGGCGGCTGGAGGAGGAGCTGGATATTCCGGTCTTCCACGATGACCAGCATGGGACCTCGGTTGTTGCGCTGGCTGGCTTGCTGAATGCGCTCCAGGTGGTGGGCAAGACGCTGGAGGACTCCAGAATCGTGGTTGTCGGCATCGGGGCGGCTGGCGTGTCGGTCTGCCGTCTGCTGCTGGCGGCGGGTGCGAAGCAGCTCTATGCGGTGGACCGGGAAGGGATACTGAACCGGAACGAGAGCTACGACAATTCCGAATGGAGCTGGCTGGCCGAAGCCACGAATCCCGAGAATCTGAGCGGCGGGCTGGATGAGGCGGTGCGCGGAGCAGATGTGTTCATCGGAGTGTCCAGAGGCGGAATTCTGCAGGTGAGTCACCTGGAAAGTATGGCCCCGGACCGCATCGTTTTTGCCATGGCCAATCCTACCCCGGAGATCGATCCGGAGCTGGCCGAGCCTTATGTGCGGGTGCTGGCGACCGGAAGAAGCGATTACCCGAACCAGATCAATAATGTGCTGTGCTTCCCGGGAATCTTCCGCGGCGCGCTGGACTGCCGGGCGAAGACGGTGAATCAGGAGATGAAGCTGGCAGCGGCACAGGCTATTGCCGCCGTGGTTCACCCGGATGAACGGAATGAGCAGTACATTATTCCGAGTATTTTCAATGAGAAGGTAGTGGAGCAGGTGCGTCTTGCTGTGATCCAGGCCGCGATTGCCACCGGCATCGCCCGGCGCATTCCGCCGGATGTGGGCTGAGGGACAGGCAACTATCTGGAAGGTGAACAAGCTGCGGCCTGGAGGCTGCGGCTTGGTTTGCTTGGGCGGAATCAGGCTGTTTGGTTCACAACCCAAGGTTAGCATGGTAAAATATACAAACGAAACCAAAGATCTAACAACACAGGAGGGGCTATGTACCGCAGAATTCATATCATGGGAGCTTCCGGGGTGGGAACGACTACCTTGGGCCAGGCGCTGGCCGCGAGGCTTCCGCATGTTCAATTGGACAGTGACGACTACTACTGGGAACAGAAATACAGCATCAAGAGCGATGTTGCCGCACGTCTGAGCAGAATACAGGCGGACTTGAAGCGGAATGAGCCGTGGATTCTGTCCGGTGCACTCTGCGGCTGGGGTGATCCGCTGCGGGACACTTTTGACCTGGTGATATTCTTGTGGATTCCGGAGGAGCTTCGCCTGCAGCGGCTGCGGGCGCGGGAGTATGAACGTTACGGGGATGAGGGTCTGCCGGGCGGCGCTAAATATGAGGATGTTGAGAGCTTCATTGATTGGGCGGCGCAGTACGATACGGGCGGAATGGAGGTCCGCAGCCGGATGCTGCATGAGGAGTGGATGGCTGGTCTAAGCTGTGATCTGCTGCGGCTGGAAGAGGATCTTACGGTGGAGGAACGGGTAGAGGCCGTACTGCAATACATGTCACGTTAACGCCTGACTCAATCGATGGGAAAAGGGGGCTGACCATGAGAAAGATGCTGCATGCGCTGTTGCTACCCGTAATTCTGCTTCTGCTGCTTACGTCCTGCAATACGGAAACGACTCATTACAATTATACCTTCAAGGGTGAGGGGGAGATCTGGTCGGGGGTATATAAGCAGGAGGCCAGCCGGAAGCTGATTACGAAGAAAGAGAAAGTGAAAAGCGAAACCTCCAACAGATACACGTTTGACCTCCACTACAAAGGTAAACAGTCGGATCTGGGAGAAATCAAGCAGTTCAAATATGGCTTCAAAGGTATGGGCAGAAGCAGCAGCCGGATGGAGGAAGGTCCTGTGCGCATAAATATGCTGCATATGGAGGGATATGGAAATGCTGCTTTTGAATATGAGGATTCCGTCATTAAAGTCACTGTCGAATGGGACGGGCAGAAAGAGGAGTTTGAGCTGAAGAATGAGAAGTAGGAGGCACCGGCCATGATAACCATCGAACCAATCGGATTTGAATCGCTGGAAGCATTGAACACACTCTACCATGAATTAATGGGCGCGCCGACGGACCCGGTGAAGCTGGAAAGCGCTTTTCGGAAGATCCGGGAGGATGACCGTTATGTGCTGCTGGGTGCTTTTGTAGACGGGGAATTGCTGGGCTCGTTGATGGGGATTGTCTGCCAGGACCTGGTCGGCGATTGCCGCCCGTTCATGGTCATTGAGAATGTGGTCGTGTCATCACGCGCCCGGCG
Organism: Paenibacillus sp. FSL K6-1096; assembly: GCF_037977055.1. NCBI lineage: Bacteria > Bacillati > Bacillota > Bacilli > Caryophanales > Paenibacillaceae > Paenibacillus > Paenibacillus sp. FSL K6-1096. The sequence continues at coordinate 6,560,018 of NZ_CP150274.1, forward strand.
GCAGGGTCTCGGCAAGAAGCTGATGACCGCCATTGAAGCGGTTGCGCATGAGCGGGACTGCTATTACATCATTTTCGTGTCCGGGGAGAAGCGGAAGGAAGCACATATTTTCTATGAGGCAATGGGGTACAGGGAGGAGAAGGTCGAGGGGTACCGGAAGCATCTTAGCTCGCATTAGCATTAGAGCCCGTTACCTTGGCTAAGACTCCTATTGCATTTTGTACAACCAAAAGCCAAGAAACCATCGTGTTTACACCTTCTGTTGTACTTCATACATTAGAATGTTGGGATTCGGCCTGAAATGAGCAGGTTTGAGAAAATCTGTTGCAGCAAATACATTAGAATGTGTTCTGAGGGGCGTATGCTCCTATTCTGTTGTACATAATACACTCAGGAAAGAGACCGGGATAGCTTCCCCGCTTATATGTTTTGGGGTCCCCGCAAAGTATCTGAGTGATCATCTACGCTAAAGCCCCCACTTTGTGGGGTTATTTTGTTTGACCAGCCTTATGATAGCGCTTTATAATCCGTTCATATGTGGGCCGGTCAGAGGTCACAACTACTACGGGAGGCAGAGGGAGAATGTTGAAGCCAATATGCAAGGTGCTGATTGTGGACGATGAAGTCCTGGTGCGGCAAGGGATTAAATATGTGCTGGACTGGGAGCAGGAAGGATTCCAGATTGTGGGCGAAGCGGCTAACGGGCGGGAAGCGCTGGATTCGCTGCCGACCCTGCAGCCGCATATCATCCTTACGGATATTGTCATGCCGGTGATGGATGGCGAGGAGTTCACCCGGCTGGTGAAGCGCGATTATCCGGCTACCCAGGTAATTGTGTTAAGCAGCTTCAGCGAGTTCCATTATGTGCGCTCGACGTTCCAGCATGGGGTGGCGGATTATATTCTGAAGCCGAAGCTGGAAGCCGGAGCCTTATTGCAGGTGTTAAAAATGACCCGGGAACGCATCCCGGAACTGAGTGAAGCCGGAGGACAAACGGAGGCAGCCGCGCAGCCGCTGGATAGCCTGCTCGGCCGGATGCTGTCCGGTTACCGGCTGCCGCCGGAGGGCGAAGCGGAGGTGAAGCGGCAGCTTCCGTATGAAGGCTTCGCGCTGCTGGGCTGGGAGCTGGCACAGCAAGCCGCCGCCATCACTACCATTAGCGGAGAACTACGCAAGCGTGTTCCGGGACTGGTGCCCTGCGTTCTTCCAGGCACAGAGCCACCGGGGACTACTTACATGCTGCTTAATCTGCCGGAGGCCCATTGGCCGCAGCTGCTGGAGGCTGTAAACCACTTGGCCGATACACTGGCCGGGCAAGAAACAGAAATTAGGCTGACATTAAGCCGGAGATTCAGTTCGCTCAGCGAACTGGCGGCCGTCCAGCAGGAGAGCAATGCGAGACTACAGCAGTGCCGGTTCTTCAGGCCGGATCAGATCCTGCTCGTCCAAGGAGAACAGTCAGTTCAGGAGACTCCACTGCCCAAGTTCAATCTTACGCAGTTCACAGACCAGTTGAAGCGGCAGCAACTGGCGGAAGCATTCGGTGACCTGCATCAGCATGTGGCTGCGCTCAGCCGCCGGGATGACGGGGATGTGTATCAGTTCAAGTCCTTCCTGGGCAATATCATCTTCAATATTACGAATCAATTCAGCCATCTGCCGGAGCTGGAGGATGGCAAATACGGCCTGTTCCGGGCCGTCGATGAAGCGGTTACGGCAGAGCAGGCCATGCAGATACTGGATGATTACCTGGCCCGGATTATGGAGCTGACTTCATCGGCAGCGGCTGCACCGGGCGGCAATACCAATATGACGAGGCTGCTTCAGTACATAGAAGAGCATTATACTGAGCCGCTGACCCTAACGGAGCTGGCCCGTCATTTTCATTTCAATCCTTCGTATCTGTCGAGCCTGTTCACGACCTATAATCACGAAGGCTTCAAGGAGCATCTGAACACGGTCCGCACAGGCAAGGCGGCAGAGCTGCTGCGGGCCGGGGAGGCGCCTATAGCGGAGATTAGCAGTATGGTCGGGTACGGGGACCACAGCTATTTTTGCAAAGTGTTCAAGAAGTATTACGGCTTATCCCCCAGCGGCTACCGGCGTCAGTATTACGGGCAGGAGTAGAGTATATGCGCAGATACTGGGAGCGGTTCAAATTCCACAGCCTGTTTATCAAAATCTTCATCGTCATGCTGTTCAGCATCATCGCCGTAGCCATCGCCTCCTCCTGGACGACTGTCCGTATGTCGGAAAAGCTGTTCATGAATACGTTCAGCATTACGAATTCCAAGGTGATCAGCCAGATTAAGGCGAGCTTTGAAGCTTTTCATTACTCGGTCGTAACGGCCACCAACAATACCCAGCTAAGCGGCACCATCCGCTCCTTCCTGAGTGAGGAGGACTCGGACTCCCTGCGGATGCTGCGGACCTATTACAACATGACCACGCAGATGAAGAAGATCCAATCTACGCTCGATGCCTACCAGGTTGGGATCAAAATCCTGGGCAAAAACGGCCGCAGCTACTCCACCAACACGAACAATCTGCTGATGAGTGACCGCGAGCTTGAGCAGCATGAGCTGACACGGAATACGCTGGCTGAGCCGAAACGGCTGATGTACCAGTTCTATGAGGAGACGGTGCAGGATTCGCCGCAGAAGCAGGCGATGATCGTGGGCAGCAAGGCGCTGATGGACCGGACGAGCGGCGATATATACGGGACGCTGTATTTTACCATTCATGAACAGGATTTCCGCTCCTTCTACGGGAGCTTTGTCAGTAACGGGAACGATGTGGCAATTCTCAATAAGCAGGGAGTTATTGTATCCAGTAACCGAAGTGAGCTGATGGGCCGGCAGGCAGTGGATCTGTTGCAGGTGGCGAGGGAGATTGAGGAGCAGCAGCTTGCTTACCAGAACATTGATTTCCAGGGGACCGATTCGATTCTGATTGCGGATTACCTGCCGTCTTATGATTTCTATATTGTGAACCTGATCGATAAGCAGACGGCCCTCGGCCAGATGGTTAACGGTAAAATGGTCGTGCTGTTCTGCTCAGCCATCGTGGCCGTGGCCCTGATCGTAGTGTTCCTAATCTTCAGAAGGCTGACCCGGTCGCTCACGCTGCTTACCCGGCAGATGTCCAAAATCACCGAGCGTAACTTCCACAATTACATTACGGTTACGGGCAGCTTTGAAGTTCAGGAGCTGGGCCATGCCTATAACTATATGCTGGATGAGCTAAATGAATATGTCGAGAAGCTGGTGGAGACGCAGAAGGAGCAGCGGAATGCCGAGCTTGCGGCCTTGCAGCATCAGATTAACCCGCATTTTCTGTACAATACGCTGGCCTCGGTGAAATTCCTGGTGCAGCAGGGCAGTCAGGAGAAGGCGGTGCAGACGATTCATGCGCTGATCTCGATGCTGCAGAACGCACTGAGCAATGTCAGTGAGAGCATTACCGTGGCGCAGGAGCTGGAGAATCTGAAGTCTTATGTGTTCATCAACCATGTGCGGTACGGCGAACGGATCAGGGTGAATTTCTTCGTCTCCCCGGATTGTATGGAATACCACCTGCCGAAGCTGATTATTCAGCCGTTTATTGAGAATGCCTTCTTCCATGCGTTCACGCGCAAAAGCGGCGGATATATCCATATCCTCATCTCCCGGGATGCCGGATCTCTGCTCTGTGAGGTGGTTGACAACGGGGACGGGATGGACACCGGAGCAGCAGATCTGCCCATGTCCGGCCTGGCGGCGAAGCGCCAGCTGTTCACCGGAATCGGTATCCGCAATGTGCATGACCGGCTGGTGCTGATGTACGGCGAAGAGTATGGAGTCACTATTAAGAGTACCCCAGACGAGGGGACCGCGATCCGAATCCGCCTGCCCCTGATGAAGGAGTGAGATTATTACCATTTTCCAAAAAAAGAACAAACGGCAGACAGGGTAGCGCTTACAATCAGGCGAAATAATGACCAATCCCCATAAAGTAAGTTCTAACGGGTCCCCGGGGGCGGGTGATAAGATTATTTATGTAAATAAGCGCTTACATTCAAGCGGGAGACAGTAAAGCGCATCAAAGGGGAGGCTTACCAATGAAAAAAGGCTTTGCGTTAGTCCTGATTTGCCTGCTTCTGCTTACGGCCTGCAGCTCGAACTCCGGCTCCAAGAACACCGGCAGCGGAGCGGATGCTGGAAAGACAGAGAATACAGCAGCTTCAGAGCCTGCACAGGCGAAGGAAATTACGATTTGGGCTTGGGACCCTGCTTTTAACATTGCTGCATTAGAAGTAGCCAAGGCCGAATATGCCAAGACGAACCCGGATGTGAACATTAACATTGTGGAATACGCCCAGGCGGATATTATCCAGAAGCTGAACACGGGGTTGAATTCCGGGACCACCAAGGGTCTGCCGAACATCGTGCTGATTGAGGATTACCGTTCCCAGAGCTTCCTCCAGTCCTACAAGGATTCCTTCTACGATCTGAGCAGCTCGATCAAGGGCGCTGACTTCGCAGATTACAAAAGCGGGCCGACCAGTCTGGACGGGAAGCAGTACGGGGTTCCTTTTGACTCTGGCGTCACCGGACTCTATGTCAGAACGGACTATCTGGAGCAGGCAGGCTACAAGCTGGCTGATCTGCAGGATATTGACTGGAAGCAATATATTGAAATTGGCAAAGCCGTGAAAGAGAAAACGGGCAAGGCGCTGATTACGCTGGACCCGAACGACCTCGGGCTGATCCGGGTGATGATTCAATCCGCAGGCGAGTGGTATCTGAAGGAAGACGGCAAGACGCCGAATCTGGCGGGTAATGCGCCGCTTAAGGAAGCTTTTGAAATCTATAAGGAGCTGACTGAATCTAACGTAGCCAAGGTGCATGCGGACTGGAGCCAATTCGTGGCCGCTCTGAACAGCGGCGATGTAGCCTCCGTGCCGACAGGCAACTGGATCACCCCTTCGATTACGGCGGAAGCGTCCCAATCCGGCAAGTGGGGCATTGCACCGCTTCCTAAGCTGACTGCGAACGAATCTGTTCATGCGTCGAACTTAGGCGGCAGCTCCTGGTATGTCATGAATGTGGACGGCAAGGAGACGGCAGCGGACTTCATGGCGAAGACCTTCGGCTCGAATGTGGAAATGTACCAGAAGCTGCTCACGGACATCGGTGTTATTGGTACCTTCAAAGCGGCTGCGGGCGGAGAGGCTTACAGCCAGGGTAATGAATTCTTCAGCGGCCAAAAGGTGGTAGCGGATTTCGCGGCCTGGACGGAGCAGATCCCCAGCGTCAATTACGGAATCAACACGTATGCGATTGAAGACATCCTGATTGTAGAGATGCAGAATTATCTGAACGGCAAGGATATTGACAGCGTGCTGAACGATGCTCAGGCTCAAGCCGAGTCACAGATTAAATAGTCAGGTTCTGAACACAGTGGGCCTTGGGCGTGTCCGGCAGCTTCCGGGAGTTCGGGAGGCGGGCGCGTCCGGGGTTTATTTTATAATAATCAGGAAGGGACTGGGCGGCTGTGCAGCATACCCATTCAAAACTTAAGCTCCGCACCAAAAGCGTGTTAACCGGATGGTCCTTCGTCCTGCTTGCGGTCATTCTGATCTTCGTCTTCTATTTCTATCCGATGCTTCAGGCACTTATTCTGTCGTTCCAGACGGGAACGGGCGGCAATCTTACCTTCACCGGCTTCGACAACTATTCACGGCTTCTGTCCGACCAGACGTTCCTTGTCTCCGTTAAGAACACCTTCATCTATCTGCTGGTTCAAGTGCCGCTGATGATCATCCTCGCGCTGTTTATCTCGGTGCTGCTGAATGACAGCAAGCTGAGATTCAAGGGATTTTACCGGACGGCGATCTTCTTGCCTTGTGTCACTTCGCTGGTTGCGTATTCCGTGGTCTTCAAATATCTGTTCGCCGGCAATGGGCTGGTCAATACGCTGCTGCTGAAGCTCCATCTGGTCAGTGCCCCGATTGAATGGATCACCGATCCGTTCTGGGCTAAAATCACCATTATCATTGCAATTACCTGGCGCTGGACGGGTTATAATATGATCTTTTACCTGTCAGCCCTGCAAAATATCGATCACTCCATCTACGAGGCCGCCAGAATTGACGGAGCATCGGCTTCCCGCCAGTTCTTCGGAATTACGGTCCCGCTGCTGAAGCCGATCATCCTGTTCACCTCAATCACCTCAACCATCGGCACGCTGCAATTGTTCGACGAGGTTATGAATATTACGAAGGGCGGCCCGGGCAACGCGACCCAGACGATCTCCCAGTATATCTACAATTTGTCGTTCAAGTATTCAGCGGACTTCGGGTATGCAGCCACCGTATCGTATTCCATCGTGATTATGATTGCACTGCTCTCGGTGATCCAGTTCAAAGTGGCAGGTGATAAGAATGGCTAAAAGTAAACGTTTCTTCATGTACCTGTTCCTGAGCATCGCAGCCATCGTCTCCATCTTTCCGTTCCTGTGGATGGTGGTCAGCTCGACGAACCAGTCGGTGGATGTCACCCGCGGGCGGCTGCTGCCGGGGAACTACCTGCTGGAGAATCTGCGCAAGCTGCTGGACACCACGGACCTGCAGTTATCTCTGATGAATTCAGCGAAAATCTCGGTAACCACCACATTGCTGGCGCTGCTGATAGCCTCGCTGGCCGGTTACGGCTTCGAGGTGTTCCGCAGCCGTTCGAAGGATATCGTATTCAACATTCTGCTGCTGTCGATGATGATTCCGTTCGCTGCGCTGATGATCCCGCTCTACCGGATGTTTGGGCAGATCTCGAGTGTATTCCCGTGGATGGGCATCGATACGATGACCTCCGTCATTCTGCCTACCGTGACTACCGCGTTCCTGATTTTCTTTTTCCGGCAGAGCACGAAGATGTTTCCGAAGGAGCTGCTGGAGGCCGGCCGGATGGATGGGCTTAGCGAGCTAGGCATCTTCCTGCGTATCTATCTGCCGACGATGAAGACGACTTATGCTGCCGGAGCCATCATCACGTTCATGTCGAGCTGGAACAACTATCTCTGGCCGCTGATCGTACTGCAAACGCCGCAGACCAAAACGATGCCGCTGCTCATCTCCACTCTCGGCTCAGGCTACGCCCCGGACTACGGGATGATTATGATCGCAATTGTAATCGGCACGATTCCGACCGCGCTGGTGTTCTTCGTAATGCAGAAGCAGTTTGTGGCGGGGATGATTGGGTCGGTGAAGTAATGTGAACAGGATGCTCGTTGTTATTTGGGAATAGTCGTGGCTCCAGGGATTGTTTGGACTTTCGGACGCTATCGCTCCTACAGTTCCAAACATCCCCTCCGCCACTCCTCCCAAATGGAGGGAAGCTCAAGTTCACTTGCTGTGGGGGGAGGGCAGGGGGAAAGACAAGAGCAAAAGCAAGAGCAAGAGCAAAAGCAAGAGCTCCTATGCTTAGTTGCACTCTGTACATCTATATCGTCTGATATAACGCCGATTATTGGTTTAGGTGTATTTGGTACAATTAAACTGCCGCTATATCAAGGGTTCTCATCCATTCGGGCAAATTTAGTTGTACAGACTGCATCTAGAGGTAGAAAGCCTTCCTTTTCACGGTTTTTAAGTGTACAGAATGCAACTATCACTAATCGCTGAATGTTCGCTTCGAACGCAGCATCACACATTAGCTGATGACTACCGTATTGACATATCGCAAATCATCAATATAATAAAATTTATGAATCCAATTGATGTATTTAAGGCTTTGTCGAACGAATCCAGGTTACAGATCTTACAATGGCTCAAAGAGCCATATGTTCATTTTAAACCCCATGAAGGAGTGGATATGGAAGAGATCGGGGTTTGTGTAAGTCAAATAACCGACAAGCTCAACATGACTCAGTCCACGGCCTCCCAATATCTTGCGATGTTGCAGCGGGCAGGGCTGATCACTACAAAACGTATAGGCAAATTTACGTATTATCAGAGAGACGAGGAAGCCATACGCCAGTTAGCCCAGTATACGATGAGTGAGATGTAAGAGAGATAAAACTGAGTTCGTACTTGGAATTCAGCTTTATTTCAGTGCAACAATTTGACAATTCGCGATATGTCTTTTGGTTTATCATATCGACATTTCGCGATTTATAAATAAAATAAAATCAAAGGAGTTGGATCATTCTATGTCTGTAAGCTGGAAGGTGTATATTTTAGCCATTGTGAGTTTTTTAGTAGGGACGTCCGAGTATATTCTCTCTGGTATTTTAGATAAGGTATCTGTTTCTTTAGGTGTTTCGGTGTCTGCCGCCGGGCAATTAATTACGATTTTTTCGCTAGTCTACGCTATATTCACTCCCATTCTTATGGCGCTAACCGCAAGTATGGACAGACGGAAATTAATTATGACGGGGCTGGGGTTGTTTGTGATCTCTAACATTCTCGCCGTTATTCTTCCCGGGTACGGATTGTTTGTGGTGGCCCGCATTATTATGGCCATGGGTGCAGGTGTAGTGGTGGTTACCGCCTTAAACATCGCAGCAAAAATTGCCCCTGAGGGTAAACAGGCAAGTGCGATTGCAACCGTCGTAATGGGCTTTACCGCATCGTTAATCATTGGCGTACCTCTTGGGCGCATTGCAGCGGATACGCTTGGCTGGAAGTCTGTGTTTGGGGCAATTGCCCTTCTAGGTATTGTTGCTATGGTCATCCTTTCATTCGCCATCCCGCGTGTGAAGGGAGATGAACCGATTCCATTACGGCAACAACTAAGTTTACTCAAAAAGCCTAAGGTCGCATTGGGACTCGCGATTACCTTCTTTTGGCTCGGTGGATATTCGGTTACCTATACGTATCTTTCACCGTATCTGCTTGGAGTATCGGGCATAAGCGATAAATATCTCAGCGGAGCTCTGCTTATATTCGGTATAGCCAGCATGATCGGCTCCAAAATAGGTGGCCTCAGCACGGACCGCTGGGGGGTTAATCGAACATTGTCCAGCGGGTTGATACTGCATATTGTAATGCTGATTCTGTTGTCTATGGTGACGAATACGTTCATTGGTGTCATGGTTGTGCTATTGTTGTGGTCGTTCTCCGCATGGTCCTCTGGTCCAACCCAGCAATATCATTTAACAACAATTGAACCCGAAGCCTCAGGAGTGATGCTTGGTCTTAATCAGTCGATGATGCAGCTGTCTATGGCCGCAGGTGCTGGTATAGGCGGGGTAGCGATTCAAAAGGTCTCGCTTGCATCGATTACATGGATTGGTGCTGCAGGAGTTGCGATTGCTATAATCGCTATGTTCCTTTTATATAGAATGAATTCAAGAACAGAGATGAGTATTCAATATTAAGTTCTGACAAAAAAGCGCGGTGACCGGTAATACGGACACCACGCTTTTTTCATACTATTCCCCGACTCTATACCAGAGCTCACAATATTCATAGCCGTCTGCGCTTGTACCATACATTTCGAAATTACCGCCGTCCAGTATCGTGTAGGTTGAGGTTGGCAGCCATTCCGAGAAGATCCGGTTCTTCAATGACTGCAGATCGTACTTGCCGCTGCCGTTCCCGTCATGGAGTGTTGAGAACACGGCCCACGCAGATGCTGGAACATCAACAACAGTGTATCCGTTCACTTGGCTGCCTGGCGATCTGTAGCACCCGATTAGATAAGGGAAGGTCGAGTTGCTTGTGAAGGTGTAGGCATCGAAGGCAAAGACGGTTCCAAGTTCCTTGCTGAAATTGCCTTCGTTTCTCCAAGCCTCGCTTACGGACTGGGCTAAACGTCCGAACTCTCCATTCTTGCAGATATTTTGCCAAACCTCCGGGATCGATACGCCCGCCTCATTCGCAATAGTGTCGTAGTGGTATACATCCTCTAGTCCATACACTTGAAAAGCATCCCGCTTCTCAATACGGTAATTCATTCCGGCCACTCCCTTTAAGATGATTTGAAAGGAGATGCGGGGATAGGCTCGTAACTCACTTCCGGCATTACGCGCTAATGTAGGCGTCATTCCATGCAGATTATGAAATGCCCGTGAGAAGGCTTCAGGTGATTCATACCTGTATTTCAAGGCTATATCCATGACAGTGTTCTTTCTGTCCTTTAGATCAAATGCAGCCAGTGTCAGTCTTCTGCGCCTGATATATTCGGACAAGGGGACATTAAGGACAAATGAGAACATGCGTTGAAACTGGTAAACTGAACATAAGGCGATTTTAGCGATTTGATCGTAATCAATATCTTGTTCCAGGTTATCTTCAATATAGCTGATCGCCCGGTTCATTCGCTCCAGCCACTCCACGGCAATCCCTCCTTTCGTAAGAAGCATATCATCCGGTGGTTTTCACAGCCTGATTATCGGTGCAGCATATTGTCAGGTGGTCTTAGCCGGCTGGTGTTCCTTGATGGAACACCATCTTCCATTTCGCATGTTCATATTTCCATATGGAACTACGCAGAGAATGCTGCTGTTTGTCTTCATTAAATATTTTATATGTAGTCAAAATAATATTTTCAGATAATGGATGAATCTCAAAATCACTCAGCTGCATTCTAACAACACCAATGCCACTCACGTCTATCCCATCTCGTATGCGCCAAATCTGCCCCGAGCTGCCAATTTCGAAGAAATCCTCTGCCAGCAGGTTCGAGAGTTCAGTAACTGATGTTCGGATCTCTGGCGTTAGTAGCAATTCTAGACCCCCATCATATAGTCCTCCTAGAAATGAACGCGGCTTGCCTCTTTGGATTACTAAATTTACTATAAAGATAGAAAACAACAATCCAGAGGTGAATCCGTTTGAGGGACATGCTGACGATTAAAAAGGCTGTAAGTACATTACAAGATGAGGAAATAAAGTCGTATTTGACGCTGATTCTGGCCGGGATCGGTGAGTTAAAAGAGCAGTACGGGCAGTTGGAGCGGCCGCTGGAGGAACATATAGCAAAGCCGGTTGCCGGATTGATTGAACAGTACTCCTCGCTGATGAGTCTACCGGCGCAGCGGGCGTTCTGGGACCCTGCGCCGGACAGCACCCATATCCACATCCTCTGCGGCGACTCCTTCGGAGGCAGTGTGAAGCAGGTGCTTAAAGAATTTGGCTGGACCGGCGCCCATAAGCTGATTATCCTGCGGGAGAATTATGCGGTAGGACCGCTTGGCCGGTTGGACACGCCAGTGGGGCGGAAGCTCCGCAGCGACTGGTTCCGCCGGCATATTAACGAATACTTTACGGTCTCGGATGAATGTGAAAGAGAGTACACGGAGCTGCTGGACAATCTGGAGCAGATTCCCGAACAGGCCAAGATTATACTTTGGACCGGCGGCAATGCTTGTGAGCAGACCGGGCTGCGTCTTATCGCTCATCTGCTGGGCAACAGACCAAGCGAGATCATCGTGTGTGATGCCTGTGCCATCTGCGAGGAGCAGTACAACCGGCCGGATGCCCTCATCAATTACGTTCATTCCGGTGAGATTCCTACAGACAAGCTTAGGGAAGCGCTTCTGCGGATCAATGAAGGGCGCAGGCTGAGTGCTGCGGATATCATGCAGCTGAGCCGGGAGTGGCAGCAGATTGCAGAGCAGTCCGGGGTTCTGCGGATCTGGCAGGATGATGCAGTGCTTGAGGTGCCAGCCGATTATTATGACAATTATCTGCTGGAGAAGCTGGACTCGCTTCAGCCACCGCCTGGAGATGACGGATTCCTGAAATCTGCCCGGCTGGTCGGAGAGGCACTCGGATATTGTGAGCAGTATGTCGGTGATGCTTACTTTGAGCACAGAATCAGAGAGCTGATCTACAGCGGGGTGCTTGAGATCAAGGGCGTTCCCACAGCCATGAGATTCTATAGTATCCGCCGTAAGCAAGGGTAGACAGACAACAAACAAGGAGGCCAATCATGCAAACATTATTCCGTTATAACTGGCAGGTCCGCGAGGAATGGTACAGATGGTGTGAGGAACTGCCGGAGGAGGAGCTGGTGAAGCCGCGCACCGGCGGGATGGGCGGAATCCTGCAGACACTTGTGCATATTGTGGATGTGGAATTAAGCTGGGTCCGGGGGATGGAAGGTAAGCCGGATATTCCGGCAGGCTTCACGGAGTATAACACGCTGCCGAAGATCCGGGAGTTCGATGCACGCTTCCGTCCGGAGGTCGAGGCCTTCGTCATGGCCTGGCATGAGGGGCTGGAGCGGAGGATTCTCCGGGAGGAACGGCCGGATGGGCGGGTGATTGAAGATGCCTGGGGTGAGATTATGCGCCATATTATTGCGCATGAGATTCATCACTGCGGCCAGCTCTCCGTCTGGTCCAGGGAGCTGGGCAGGAAGCCGGTATCCGCTAATCTGATCGGCAGGGGGCTTGCGGAGGATTTGCCCGGCAGAACTTAGGACTTGTCCAATCCTATGTGCTGCCGGAAGTGTCCGCTATCGTCCCGCCCGGCTACACCTCCGGCGGAAACCAGAGGCGGCGCAGATCGACCCAGCCCTGGCTGTTGAAGGTGACTCCGCGTACGGAGGGCAGGTAAGCAGTCTCAACCGGGCGCTCGTACAGGATATGAAGCTGATGATTCCGGGTCAGGATGTCCTCAATGTCTCTGAAGCCTTCAGCCCGCAGCACCGGGTCAGGCTCGCGGGCAATGCTCTGCAGCCGGCCTTCCACGCTGGCGCGGATGCCGGGTTCAATATGCTGGGCAAGGGTCAGATACAGGTCGTACAGCCGGAGCTGCTCGTCCTGGTCGCGGAGCAGCGAGAAGACGATCAGGTCGGATTCGAGGCGGACCGGACCTTTGAATTCCTCAGGCGATACCGGCAACACTTTGCAGGAATAGCCGTGCTCCGTCAGCCTGGCGGCAATGAATTCGGCATCCTTGATATACTGCGGAATCGTGGCAATCTGCAGTGTATCGGCAGGAGGCTCTGAAGATTGCTGAACCGGCTCCAGCGGGGTCTTTTCCTGCAGACAAGACAATAGCGCGGCACGCAGCAGGGGATCACTTAGCATCCCCTGCTTCTTGGTGTTGCAGGTGACAAACTTGCAGACCGAGGAGGCGGAATGAATCCGGCTTAAAGAATCAGTGCCGGCAGCGGACGGATTCGGAATCACATGGAAGGCCGAGCCGGTATCCGGCTCCGGAGGCGACGGGTCAAGTCTCCAGGGCACATAGATGATCTCGACCCGGTCCAGATGGGCCCGCCCCTGAAAATAATAAGGGAACACCTCCAGCACGCAGGTATCCTCATTCATCTCCACGACCTTGAACGGGCCGGTTCCCGCCGGTCTGCGTCCGAAACCATGCTCCCCGATCGACGGCAGGTCCCGGGGCACCACAGCTGCCCGGCTGGTGCTAAGGAACGGAAGGAACAGCTCGTTCGGCTTCTTCAGCAGAATCCGCACAGTTGTAGCATTCAGCGCCTTGACCTCGCGGATTTCCTTGAAAATATAGTTATACAGCGTTCGCTGCGAGGTAGCCATCATCCGCTCGAACGAGTAGACGACATCCTCTGCGGTCAGTACTTTGCCGTGATGAAACAGCACTTCCTTGCGCAGATGGAAGGTCCAGACGGTGCGGTCCGCGTCGGTCTCCCAGGCATGGGCCAGGGCGGGAACGATCTGGCCGTGTTCTCCGCTGCGGCCGATCAGGCCGTCGAAGACATGGCTGGAGACAAAAGACTCTGCCAGCAGATTCATATACAGCGGATCGAATGTATGGAGCTGCTGAGTGACCGGCAGCCGCAGCGTATCAATCCGTTTGTCGCTGTGCATCTCGGCATGATGCCCGAAGTAGGCGAGCAGCCAGCCCTGGAGGGTATCCTGAAGCGCCGATGTGCGGGCATGTCCACGGATGCCTTCCAGCGCACTGCCGATATCCTTGCTGCTGATCGCCTGCTTCATGGATTCCAAGGCAATCTCCTCGGCATCGGCGAGGAAGCTCAGACTTGAACGCCGGCCGCGCCCCCGGCTGGGGGTCCAGGTGATCCAGCCCAGATCCACCATTTTGCGGATGACATGCAGCGCATTGCGGTGGGTGCAGCCTAGCGTCATAGCCAGCTCATCCAAGGTTACCCGGATCTCTGCCGGTCCTCCATGGCGGGAATGCAGCTTGAGGAATTGGCTGTGTAGCTTCATCGATAAGAATCTCCCTTCACAAAATAGGAAATGAATAAGTTTATCTTTCTCTTTTTCTTCTTATTTTATCAGGTAGAATCAGGATAGGATAGTCAAAAGATGGAGGGATTTACCATGGATGATCAGACGGCACGTCACACAGGAGCCGGGCGCATGGCACTGCTGGCTGCATTTCTGCTGGCGCTGGTGCATCAGTATTTGTTCTACGGCAAGCTGCCCGGGGTTTCCTACCCGATTTTTGTTGCATTGTTCTACGGGTTTATGCTCTATTTCGCCAAGGAGCGGCTGCGCAGACAGACCTGGTTCAGCTATGTATGGACGGGCGCTATTTTCCTGTTGTCCCTGACGTATGCGCTGTTTGGCAACTGGTTTTTCTTCGGGCTTAATATCCTTGTAATTCCTGTGCTTATTCTATTACATATGACGTATATGCTCAGTTACCGCCAGCCGGCCTGGAGCAGCATCGGGCTGATCGGGGCAGCGCTGGAGCATCTGTTCCCGCAGACCCTGCGCAACTGGGGCACGGCGGTGAAGCTGCTGCGCAGGGGCAAGCACATGCCCAATGAGCGCAAGCAGGTGCTGCTGCGGATTATGATCGGGCTGCTGATCTCTGTTCCGCTGCTGCTGATCGTGATTTCACTGCTCTCTTCGGCGGATGGGGTGTTCAGCAAGCTGCTGCAAGGACTACCCGATTATATATATACTGTATCCTTGGGAGACTGGATTTTCAGAGCCTTGTGGATTCTGCTGGTGGGCCTCGGCCTGTTCGGCTTGGTCTGGGGGTTCGTGGCCAGCAAATCTTATATTCGGACGGAAACGGTCAGCGAATTCGGCGCCATGGGGCAGAAGCTCCAGGCAACAGAATCAGGGGATGAGGGGATCGGTCTTGATGATCCGGTGATTATTACGACGGTACTCGCTGCGATCAATGCAGTATATATGCTGTTTGTGAGCGTGCAATTCTCTTACCTGTTCGGGGCCTGGGAGGGAATTCTTCCAGAAAATAGTACTTATGCGGATTATGCGCGGAGCGGCTTTTTCGAGCTGGTGCTGGTGACATCGATTAACTTCGGAATTCTGCTGCTGTCACTGCTGGCTGTGCGTAAAGCGGGCGGCCGACTGAAGCGGGGAATCCAGCTCCTGCTGTACGTTCTGGTGCTCTGCTCTATGGTGATGCTGTATTCCGCTTATTCCCGGCTCACTCTGTATGAAGAGGCATACGGGTACACGTATATCCGCTTTCTGGTTCATGCCTTTATGATCTTCCTTGGTCTGCTGCTGGTGCTGGCGGCGGTACGGATTAGCCGGGAACAGTTCCCGCTGCTCAAAAGCTACATCGTACTCGGCCTGCTCTCCTATGTGCTGATGAACTACATCGGCATGGACCACATCATTGCGAAGCAGAATATCCAGCGTTATGCCGCAAGCGGTACCCTGGATGAGAGTTATCTCACCCGGCTCTCGGCTGACGTGGTGCCGCTGCTGATTAATTTCAGCAAGAAAGAGAACGGAGTACTGGATGAGGCGCTGCGCAGCAGGCTGTCTGACCGTTCGCAGCTGCAGCAGAGCTGGCCTTCCTTTAATCTGGCGAACTATCGGGAGCGCACGGCGCTGGAGGAGTATTTTGAATAAGCAGCCTTTGTAGCTTCCCTGCCGTGCCTTGTGTTACAGTGATGGCATTGGCATTACATATGGAAAGGAAGAGCTTCATGCAATCGATCTTGAACCCTGAAATGCTGCGCGGACTAACGGAACAGAATGGCCTCACCGCCATGTTCAGCCCCGGTGCAATTGCTCAAATGGAGCAGCGGCGCTACGGCGGCGGAGAGGCTGTCTGCTCGGTCGGCGATAAGCTTGAGCATATGTTCTTCCTGGTGCAGGGCAAGCTGAAGATCCATACCCTGCAGCCGAACGGCAAGTCGATGCTGGTCCGGTTCGCCCGGCCGATGTCCGTGATCGGGGACGTGGAGCTGCTGCGCCAGTATCCCGTGAAGAACGAGGTGGTCTCGGTAGGCAGCAGCCTGCTGCTGGTAGCCGGAAGGAAGCTGCTGCTCCGGGAGATGGAGAGCAATACGGCGCTGCTGCGGTTCCTGGTCGGCGAGCTGAGCCACAAAATGTACACGCTCGGTCAGACCTCAGCAATGAATGTGCTGTATCCGGTGGAGAACCGTTTTGCCAGCTACCTGATGTCCCTGTTCTCGGATAATACGGGCACGCAGCGGATCGAGGAGATTCGTACCTCCAGCCTGACCGAGACGGCAGATCTGCTGGGCACCAGCTACCGGCACTTGAACCGGGTGGTCCGCCGCCTGATTGATACGGGTATCATTGAACGCCGCAAGGGCCGGCTAATCGTGCTGGATGAAGCCAGACTGGCGGAATTGGCGAATGGGAATTTGTATGATTGAGAGGCCGGATTACTGCTTCATATAGCTGGCGTACAGCTCCTCAAAAGTATTGAATTGCTGGACCTTGCGGCCGGCCCGGTGGTATTCCTCCAGGTAGTCATCCATCGCCTGCAGGAACTTATCCTTGAACAAATCGAGATGATCCGCATCAAAATACTGCATAAGATCAAATTTCCGTGTCCCCCGCGATTCGGTCATCTCATCCAGCAGATCCTGCGCTCCCATTGCGGCATAGAAGGCGTAGGAGGCATCTTTCTTGTCAGCGCTGGCAATGACCTTGTTGCGGCAGTTACACCATAGCTCCTCATAGGTTCCGGTCAGATTATCGTACGTTGGGACAGGCTGGTCCGTGTATTTCTGATGCAAGTCATTGTACAGCTCAAGGATACTCTGCAAAAGAAGATGGGATGCGCTTCTGATCTCATCTACACTTTTGGCGCGAATCACCTTCCAGTAGCTCGTCTCGAAATCTCCGGGAAGATGCCGGAAGGTCTTGGCCTCCTCCAGATACCGCTTCAGTCCTCTCCGGAAATACGTGTTATTCATATGTGACAAGGCAATCATCAGATTATACACCAGCTCGGCAGAGGCTAGCCTGACCGCTCCGGGATCTCCGGTAAGCAAAGCATTTGCGTATTCCTGCTTCGCCAGATCAAGCCACTTCTTCGCCCGTTCCAGACAATCGCGTCCTATGGGCTTCGCCAGTGCATTCAGCGCCCGCTGCTGGTAGGCCCTCAGCTTCTCCAGATCCTCAGGTTTGGCATAATAGAGCACCTGCAGATCAATGAGACTGGAGATCATCGGGTTCTCAAGCGCCGCCTGATCTTCAATCCGGGTTTCCCAGGGCGTGCAGTAGATATCATATCCGATATCCCCAAGAATGAAGCAGGACGAGATGCCCCAGCCTTCACTATTATTATTGATGATGATCAGATCAAGATCGCTTTTGTCATGGAAATCCCCGGTTCGAAAAGAACCCGTCAGCCCGATCACCGCAATCTCCTCCGCAAAATCCCGTTTAGCCCGTTCGATCACCATGCTGATCAGTTGTTCATTCCTGGATAGTAATTCTTGCTTGGTCGTATCATTCATGTGTAGTTCCTCCTGTGCTGTGTCTTGTTGTATCTATTGTATGGGGAGCGGATTGCCGGGCATATGCCAAGTTTAGCTAGGGTTGTTCTCTCCCAAGGTTGCATTGGGATGATTTCACGATACAATGGAGGTTACATGAGCTGCAAGAAGATGCAGGATTCAATGCAGGAACAAGGGAGGCAGGCAAATGACGAAGCAGGTAGTGGACAATATTACGGAGCTGATCGGCGGCACGCCGGTGGTCCGCTTGAACCGGGTGACCGGGCCGGAGGATGCGGAGCTGTATGTGAAGCTGGAGATGTTCAATCCCAGCGGCAGCGTCAAGGACCGGGCAGCCTATAATCTGATCCGGCAGGCGGAGCTGGACGGACGGCTGCAGCCGGGCGGGACGATCATCGAGCCGACGAGCGGCAACACCGGGATCGGATTGGCAATGAATGCCGCTGCCAAAGGGTATCAGGCCATCCTGGTTATGCCGGATAATATGACGAAGGAGCGGATCAATCTGCTGAAGGCCTACGGGGCGGAGGTGGTGCTGACTCCGGCGGAGCAGCGGATGCCCGGTGCGATTGCCAAGGCGGTGGAGCTGGGACAGAACATTCCCGGCAGCTTCATCCCGCAGCAGTTCGAGAATCCGGCGAACCCCGACATCCACCGGCTCACTACCGCTCCTGAGATTCTGGAGCAGATGGAGGGCAGGCTGGATGTCTTCGTGGCCACAGCCGGAACTGGCGGCACGATCACCGGAACCGGGGAAGCGCTGCGTGAGCAGCTCCCGGAGCTGCGGGTGGTGGTCGTGGAGCCGCAGGGCTCACCGGTGCTGTCCGGCGGCCAGCCGGGACCGCATAAGCTGGTGGGGACCAGCCCCGGCTTCGTACCGGCCATTCTGAATACTTCTGTCTACGATGAGATTGTTCAGGTGGCGGACGATGATGCACTGGAGATGGTGAGAGTACTTACAAGAGAAGAGGGACTTCTGATCGGACCCTCCGGCGGGGCCGCCGTGTGGACGGCACTCCGGGAAGCCCGGCGTCTGGGCCGGGGCAAGCGGGTACTCTGTATAGCACCTGATACGGGGGAGCGGTATTTGAGTATGGGGATTTTTGACTAACAGTATTTCAAGGCCCTTGATATTGAGTATGGGCGTTACATTTCTCCTCTGTAGACCTTGATGGACAGAGCTGCATGACCGGACGCAGCAGCAGATATCCGAGCAGCCCGCCTATTGTGTTCAGCAGAAGATCGTCAACATCGAAGGTTCCGATATAGAAAAGTGCCTGCGAGCCTTCCAGCGCGGCGCTTAAAGCGAAAGACCATAGCAGCACTCCGGTGAAGGAGCCGCTGCTTTTGCCATGGGGAGACAGCAAGACCAGAAACAGGCCATAAGGGATGAACAACGCGATATTCCCTGTCAGGTTCAACAGATTGTGCGGGGTGGGATGATCATACGTATCGGACAGTGTGGCCAAGGGGATCAGGTTCCCCGTATGCAGGCTGCTGATCAGATTGTGCGGGCCCTGCTGCAACTGGTGCCAGAGGAAGACCGGATCAATCGTGCCGAATTTGAACAAAATGATTTTGACTAAGATATAAAGGTATACGATAAACAGTACCTGCACACCGTACATCATTCTCCGCTGCTGCTTCGGATTCATTCCGCCTCACCGCCTTCCTTAGAATATGACGTCATAATAACGCCTGATTTATTGTCGCCGGAGAACTCCACATGCTTTTCCTTAGGGGTAGGCACCGGGGTGTTGCCGTTCACTTCAATATAAGAGATATGATACTCGGTCCCGTTCACGGTCACAGTTATTGCCTGCTGCTCCTTAAGGAACTCCAGGTATTCTTCCAGTGTGAAATTCTTATCCCGCATAATAATGCTGTGCGGCAGGCCGACATAGCGGAAATGCCAGGGTTCATACTGGATGCCGGTAATCGCGGTTTTATCCTCGGGATAGCGGAGAATGAAGCCATAATCCCAGGCATGCTCCCGCAGCCACTTTCCTTCGGGAGCGTGGCTCATCGCCATCTGGGAGGAGCCAATGTCCAGCGACAGGCCGAGATTATGCTCACTGTAGCCGGGCGGAAGGGCGTAGTCGCTGCCTTTTTCCTCATAGAGCTGCTGTTGCTTCTCATTGCTGCGGTAGCCGCTGCTGATCAGGAAGCTATTAGCCCCTGCCCCGGAGGCGACCTGAACCATCTCCACAAACTTCTCCGCCACAGCCTTGGAGAGCATCGTCTTGTTGTCCATCAGCGCGTACCCGCGAATCAGCTCATCGTGATCTGCCAGTGTAACAATATCCTTGCTGACTCCTGATTCATGCACCGGGTAATCCTTGTTGACCAGCAGCAGGTTGCCTTGATAGATCTGGCCCTTGGGGATAATGGTAAGATTCTTTGTCCCTTCATTCGTCATCAGCTGTCCGCTCTCAATCTGCAACGAAGTCTCCTCACGAGTCCGTTCCAGCCACTCATATCCGATCAGTCCAACAATGACTAACACCAATAACCACTTCTTCATGTTCTCGTCCTCCTTGACTCTATGACTTAAGAATAGGCCGGGGTGTTTAAAAAGAAGTGGGGGAAAGATAAAGTTTTTCTTAAAATATCTGCACACGCCAAAAATACCGCCCTTCGCGAAGGACGGTACAGTGGTACATCTGTGGCCTAGCTATGCTGCTTGATCAGACCCGGCAGACGGACCTCGAAGAGAGTGCGGATCACATCACTCTGTACGGAGATTGTCCCCTGATGCTGTTCGACGATATTTTTGGCAATGAACAGGCCGAGTCCGGTACTGCCCTCCTGATGGGTCCGCGCCCGGTCGCCGGTAAAGAACATATCGAACAGGAACGGGAGATCCTCCTCAGGAATCCGGTCTCCGTAGTTAATAATCTGGACCACCGCCTGATCCCCGTCCGGCTGGCAGCGGATATCGACATATCTGCCTTCTTTGCCGTAGCGTACCGCATTGGTCAGCAGGTTCTCGAACACCCGGGCCAGCAGTTCACCGTCTCCGGGGAGCTTCAGCTGCGGAACAATCTCCAGCCGGGCGGTCAGCCCGTTGTTCTCCAGCACCGGATACAGCTCCTCGTTCAGCTGAACCAGCAGCTCGCTCAGGTCGAGAGGAAGCTTCTCCACGGTGAGCAGCCCGTAATTCACCCGGGTAATCTCAAACAGCTCATCGATCAGCTTCTCCAGCCGCTGCGACTTCGTGTAAGCAATCATGGTGTAGTGCCTGACCTGTTCGGCGGTGAGCTGACTATCCTTCAGCACCAGATCCAGATAACCGAGGACCGAGGTGAGCGGCGTCCGCAGATCATGGGCCAGGTTCAGCACCAGCTTATCCTTGCTGTTCTCGGCGAAATCCCCGCGTTCCACCGCCTCCTGCAGCTTCTCCTTAGCGAGATTGAGATCGGCGGCAATATCCTCGAATTCGTCATTGGAGTGGAGGTCGATGCGGCTCTTAAAGTCCCCGTTCGCCAGCAGGCGGATATGGTGCGAGATTTCCTTGAAATACCGCGCATACGGCTTGGTGAGCAGGAAGAAGAACAGCACCGCCAGCGGAATGAAGAAGATCAGGAAGAAGTTGAGATCGCCGAAGTCCCTGATCAAATACCGCAAGCGGGTTAAATTGTCCTCATACCTGACCTGAGAGGTGTAATAGAGCTGCAGGCTTTTATAGAGAATATAGGTCACTGTGCCGGAGAGCAGCATACTCATCAGCAGCAGGAAGATCATCTTGAAGCGGAAGCTGCGGAACAGGTTAGCCATTGAATGTATACCCTACCCCCCAGATCGTCTTGATCCATGAATTCTTGCTCTGCTCGTCGCCAAGCTTCTTGCGCAGGGTGCGGATATGCACCATCACGGTATTCCCGCCTTCATAATAAGCCTCACCCCAGATGTTCTGGAACAGCTGCTCTGCACTGAATACCTTCTTCGGGTAGCTGGCCAGCAGGTAGAGGATGTCGAACTCCTTCGGCGTCAGCTCAATGGGGTTCCCGTACAGCGTGACAGAACGGCGGTCCGGGTCAATGGTCAGTCCTCCGGCCTCCACGACCGCCTTCTGCTCGGCCACCGGCTGATTCAGCCGCATGGAACGCCGGAGCTGGGCATTTACTCTTGCCACCAGCTCCATCGGATTGAACGGCTTGGTCATATAATCGTCGGCCCCGATGACCAGTCCGGTGATTTTATCCAGATCCGAGGTCTTAGCGCTTAAGAAAATAATCGGCAGCCCATGCCGCTCCCGGATCTGCCGGGTCACCTCATACCCGTCCAGGCCGGGCATCATAATATCCAGAATCGCCAGGTCAATATGCCTGGACTGGATCTCCTGCACCGCCGCCGGTCCGTTCGTGACCTTGACGGGATAATAGCCCTCCTTCTCCAGATGCAGTCCGATCAGATCGGCAATCTCGGCGTCGTCATCGGCGACCAGAATCGTAATTCGCTTCATGTTTTAATCTCTCCTGTAGGGTGAATATGAAATCATGCTTGATTGCGCTTCATTCCTAGTGTACCCTATCGAATAATGTTTGGCTAACTGTTAAGATAGTACATTGAGTAGTAAAAAGCGGACATGGTGCAGGCAGGCGTATCGGGGGAATGTGACAATTCGGCCCAGGGATTGATTTAACTTTGAAATACTTAATTCTGTAACAAATTCTTGCCGGTGTAGCCCGAAAGGGTCATGCCAGGTTACGCCTGGAATGATAAAGTAAAATAATGCTTAGGAGGGGACTGCAACGTATAACGTAATCAAAGTGCTGATCCTGCTGATTCCCACCGTGATGGTCGGCATCTGGGAGTGGGTGCGGCATCAGCTCCTGATGCCCTACCTCTCGATGGACGCGGGCAATTACCTGACCCCTGTACTGGTGTTCCTGTCCAGTATTGTTCTGCTGCTGCCGCTCTTCCGCCTCATGGAGCGGAATCAGCGGGAGCTGGAGCAGAAGCGGGCGGCCACAAGTGCCATGGAAGCACGGGAGGCGCTGGCCAAGGAGCTGCATGACGGGATGGCCCAGTCCCTGTTCCTGCTGTCCGTGCGGATCGACCGCCTGGAGCAGAGCCGCACGGAAGGAAGCGTCAGCGCAGAGCATGTGGACCAGATCAAAAAGACCGTTCACGAGGTCAACCGTTATGTCCGCCAGGCGATTGCCAGCCTGAAGGTGCCGGTTAGCGGCGATGCTGACTTCTCGCTGGAGCGCTCGATCCAGGAGCAGCTTGCCGGGCTGGCCGGTGAGGTCATGATTGAGGTGTCGCTGGACTGGCGGCTGGACGGGCAGGCGTTAACCCCAGCGGAGCAGGCCGAGCTGCTGTCCTGCATCCGCGAAGCGATGATTAACGTGCGCAAGCATACACGGGCAGGCAAGGTAGCTGTATCTGGTCAGGGCAATGAGCAGAGCTGGCGTGTAACTGTTACCGATGACGGTGCCGGGATTCAGCATGAGGATCCTTTTGCGGTGAGCGGCAGCTATGGCCTGCAGATTATGCGGGAGCGGTCCCGCAGCATGGGCTGGCAGCTTCATGTCCAGTCAGATGCCGCCGGAACAACGGTAGAAATTGCAAAAGGGGGTGCGCTGGATGGAACGCTGCCGGGTGCTGATCGTCGATGACCATGCCCATGCCCGCGAGGCCATGAGCGAGATTCTGGCACTGGACGAACGCTTCGAGGTCATCGGCGCAGTGGCGAGCGGAGCGGAGGCGATCGTCTGGACCGGGCAATGGATGCCCGACCTGATCCTGATCGATATCGAGATGCCGGGCATGGACGGCCTGGAGACGACGCGGCGCATTAAGCTGGAATATCCGTATGTGAGAATTGTCATCGTGACCGTATCGGATGAGATCTCACACCTGTTCGAAGCGCTGAAGCAGGGAGCGCAGGGGTATCTCCTGAAGAACCTGGCCCCCTCCACCTGGATTGAATACTTGCAGGCAATTGTCAGTGAGGAGGTGCCGCTGAGCCGGGAGCTGGCCTTCCAGATTCTGAAGGAGTTCGCCGTCCCTTCCGTCAAGGAGGAGCGCGAGGCATTAACGGCGCGGGAGAAGGAAATACTGGGCTGTGTATCCTCCGGGTCGACGAATAAAGAAATTGCCGCCACCCTCGGTATATCCGAGCATACGGTGAAGAACCATCTGAAGAATATCCTGCAGAAGCTGCAGCTCCAGAACCGCACCCAGCTCACCCGCTACGCGTTCGAGCAGGGGCTGGCTTCGCGGCGGGAACGGGATTTTCCGGGGAAGAGATAGAACTGGAGCTGTCCCGGCAGAGGACAAGTTCAGAGAGAGGAAGCCGGGAGGGCGTTAGCGCGCAGGTCCATTATCCATGATATAGAGAGAAGGGGAGATTGAAGATGAGCAGATTATTCCGCAAAATCGCAGCATTGACCGCACCAGCCGCCGCAGCCTTGATGCTGTTCGCCGCCGCGGCGAGTGCGCATGTAACGGTAAGTCCCGCAGAGTCCGGTACAGGGGCTTGGGAGACCTATACACTGAAGGTTCCGTCAGAGAAGGACATCGCCACCGTGCAGGTGGATCTGCGGATTCCGGCTGGCGCGGAATTCAAGCAATACGAGGCCACGCCCGGCTGGGAGGTAACCGTTGAAGGGAATAAGGTGAGCTGGATTGCGAAGGACGGGGGCATTGCCGCCGGTCAGTTCCAGCGCTTCTACTTCACGGCGAAGAACCCGGATACCGCCGGCGATATCGCCTGGGATGCCTACCAGCATTATGCCGACGGCAGCCTGGTGCAATGGTCCGGCGAACCCGGCACCGACTCGCCGCACTCCATCACCTCCATCGTGGAGGCTTCCGGCAGCAGCGGCGGCCACAGCCACGGCGCCTCCGGCACCTCCGCCAGCGGCACCATGACCATGGACGAGCACCAGGCTATTGTGGCTGAGGAGAACAGCAAAGCCAGCGTCTCGCCGCTGCTCTATATCACCCTGGGCATCTCGCTCGTCTCCTTCCTGCTGTCCGCAGTGGCTCTGCTGCGGGGCCGGAAGGAGTAGCTGGACAGGAGTAGCTGAATCTTTGTAATAGGTGGAGCCCGTAACAGAAAGAACCCCGTACCCAATGTGGTGAGCATTCATCACCGGGTGCGGGGTTTTTTGTGATTTTGTGGGGGAGGATGGGTTAGGGGGCTTGTGGGATACAAGTGTGAGACGCTAAGTGGAAAAACGGCACCTAATTTCAGCGAATCCGTCTCAATCCGGACAACAGTTGGAAAAACAGCACCTCCTCAAGCCGTAAGCAGGTAAAGTGCCGGTTTAGTCTGTATTTAAGCGCCTTAAATCCAACTGCTATAGCTGATGTGCTTGAGATGGGAGGAAGAGGTGTTATTTATCCAATTGTTGTAATATAAGAAGCAGTAAACTATGATGGTGAGGAAGCCATTGGGTATGTGGGAGCCGAGGAAATCTAAAGGAAAATCAAGGTTGGGATATTAATTCTTGCTGAGCCCAATTACGTAGATCTGGACTTAATGGTGTAAAATGGGATATTTGAAAAGTGGTGACAAGATGAGGGATTCATTAAAAGTTGTTATGTCAATTGTAGCTTTGCTATGGATCACAGCATGTGACGTTGAAGAGAAAAACGTTGCACAGACCACAGTCCATGCTACCAAAACACGGATCATTCTAAGTCTAAACTGATAAAAGTTTTGATTGGAAAATGGAAAATAGACAGTGAATAAGAGGTGAATATATGACGTTTGGCAATGTCCCGGTTAAACTCCAATCTCTAAGGATACCCTCAAGTTGGGAAGTATCTTATAATACATTATTAGAACTTAATCCAGCAGAGCTAGGCTCTGAAGCAGGTGAATGGTTTAACTTTACCGAAGATTTATTACAATTAAAGCATAGCAATTACAATATATTATTGGATGTGGGATGGTACCCTGAAGCAGATCCAAATGGAAAGTACGGTTTGGAGCTTATCAAAGACTATAACTGGAGTACTCCACTAATAAGTTTCGATACTATTGATAAGACAGAATTAGTAGAAAAAATAGAACTGTTAGTTTGGCAGGTAGGTGAAGGCTATTTTAATTAATTTTCGTGAAATGGATATCCACACCAAAGGAGGCCCCATAATGTCCCTATCCCGACAAGAGCTAATCGCACTCGTAACCAAAATTGTAAACGCTGAAGGAACGGAGGAGGAGCTGGATCAATGGCTGGAGACGGTGATAAGACAGGTGCCGCATCCGCAGGTCAGTGACCTGATTTATTGGCATGAGCCGGAGCTGACGCCGGACGAGATTGTGGATGCTGCGCTTAGTTATCAGCCAATTATACTTCCGCCTCCCTCAGAGAATTAACCCGCTACTTACCTTGCGATAAATAATCGCGGGGTTTTTTCATATTCAACGCTCAATCCCAACCGTCAAGTGTGAAAATGGTCTACTGTTTGCGCACCATTTTCCCGCATAATCAACCGTTTTCTCTCATGGCAGTGTCGGTTCGTGTCTTATAATGGAAGCGTTACCAAAGTATGCTCATGGGAGGCTGAGATGATGATTGGCAAGCGTATCCGAAGAATGGGAGTACTTGCACTAACGGCTGTGATGTCTGGCTCTTTGTTGACCGCCGCTCCCGCTGTAACCGATGCCGCAGCCAGCGAGGAGTATAGCTGGAACAGTGTCGCTACCGGTGCGGGGGGCGGGTTTGTGCCGGGGATTATTTTCAACCAGACGGAACCGAATCTGATCTATGCGCGGACGGATATTGGCGGGGCTTACCGCTGGAATGAGACGACGGGGAGCTGGATTCCGCTGACGGACAGTGTCGGCTGGGTGGATTGGAACAAGAATGGTGTCGATGCGCTGGCTACCGATCCGGTTGATCCTGACAAGGTGTATATGGCGACCGGAACCTACACGAATTCCTGGGACGGGAACGGGCAGATCATGCGCTCTAACGACCGGGGGAATACCTGGCAGTCCTCGCCGCTTCCCTTCAAGGTTGGGGGCAATATGCCGGGACGTTCGGCCGGAGAACGGCTGGTCATCGATCCCAATAAGAACAGTATCCTGTTCTTCGGGGCGCGGAGCGGGAACGGGCTGTGGAAGAGTACGGATTCCGGGGTAACCTGGACGAAGGTCACCTCTTTTACGAACGTAGGGACTTATATCCAAGATCCGGGGAATGAGTATCAGAGTGATATCGTGGGCTTGTCCTGGATTACTTTTGATAAAAGCACCGGCTCTGCCGGACAAGCCACCCAGACGATCTATGTCGGCGTGGCGGATACGGCCAAAAGTGTGTTCCGCAGTACGGACGGAGGAGCCACCTGGTCTGCACTGCCCGGCCAGCCCGTAGGCCTGCTTCCGCATCATGGGGAGCTGTCCGCCACCGGCGATCTGTACATTACTTACAGTGACGGGGTGGGACCATATGACGGACGCAAGGGCGAGGTCTGGAAATATAACACAACCAGCGGAATCTGGAAAAACATCAGCCCGACTACAGGGTCGGACAACTTCTACGGCTTCGGGGGGCTTGCGCTGGATGCCCAGCATCCGAATACGCTGATGGTTGCCAGCTTCAATGCCTGGTGGCCGGACGAGGTGATCTTCCGCAGTAAGGACGGCGGGGAGACCTGGAGCCGGATCTGGGATTGGGGCTTCTATCCGGAGCGCAATTACAAGTTCGAGATGGACATCACGGCGGCTCCGTGGCTGAATCTCGGGCTGACTTCAAGCTCACTTGATCCTGCGCCGAAGCTGGGCTGGATGATGGGCGATCTTGAGATTGACCCGTTCAACTCGGACCGGATGATGTATGGCACCGGCGCAACGATCTACGGTACGAATAATCTTGGCGACTGGGATACCGGCGGCAAGGTCAAAATCTCCGTCATGGCCAAGGGCGTTGAAGAGACAGCCGTACTCGGGCTGATCAGCCCGCCGGCGGGTGCTCATCTGATTACCGCGCTGGGGGATGTGTCGGGCTTCCGGTATGAAGATGTAACCGCGGTGCCGGTGAACTACCAGACGAGTCCCATCTGGGCGAGCACAAGTAGCATCGATTATGCGGAGCTGGACCCGGCCTATGTCGTTCGTGTCGGTGGTGCGGACAAAGAGAAATATCCGAACAGCAAGTCGGTCGGCATCTCGAATGACAACGGCAAGAACTGGTATATGCCGAATGCCGAGCCTGTAAAAGGAGGCAGCACCACGACAGGCAAGGGCCAGATCGCTGTCTCTGCAAACGGCAACGCGCTGCTGTGGAGCACTTCGGATATCGGGGTCTTTTATTCCAAGACGGGCGGTAATTCCTGGACGGCGAGCAGCGGTGTGCCTGCCGGAGCGAAGATTGCCTCGGACCGGGTGAATCCGAATAAATTCTATGGCTTCTATGAAGGCAAGCTCTATCTCAGTACAGATGGCGGAGCCACGTTCGCGGCAACAGCGGCAACAGGGCTGCCTGCCAATAACGTGAACGGCCTGCAGCCGGACCAGGCTCAGGTCAGTCTGAAGGCTATGCCGGGAATCGAAGGGGATATCTGGTTTGCCGGCGGACATCCGCTGGACAAGTATGGTATCTGGCATTCCACCAACTCGGGAGCAAGCTTCACCAAGCTTGTTAATGTGGAAGAAGCTGACCTGATCGGGTTCGGCAAGGCCGCGCCGGGTGAGAGCTATATGGCACTCTATACGGTAGCCCAGATTGATGGAGTCAGAGGCGTGTTCCGCTCGGATGACGCCGGGGCAAGCTGGGTGCGGATTAACGATGATGCCCACCAATATGCCAGAATCAACATGGCGATTACAGGCGATCCGCGGATCTATGGACGCGTGTATCTGGGATCCAACGGACGCGGCACCTTGTATGCTGATCCGGTGAATCCTCCGGCAGCAGGCTCTGTCATTACGCCGGTGACGGCCAGCTTCGACAAGAAGACGGAGAATCAGAACGATATTGATGTGACGCTGACCCTGAACGGGAATACCCTGGATTCGATCACGAACGGGGCTGCAGCGTTAACCGCCGGAACGGATTATACGGTGAGCGGTTCAACCGTGACGATTCATAAGGCCTATCTGGCGGCGCAGCCGGTGGGAACGACGGCGCTGAGCTTCCATTTCAGTGCCGGAGCTGCGAAGACCCTGACGATTACCATAGCAGATACAACGAATGCGGCTACGGATTCTGACATTACGCCGGTGACAGCGGGCTTCGATAAGAAGGCTGCGAATCAGAGTGACATTGAAGTGACGCTGACCCTGAACGGGAATACCCTGGATTCGATCACGAACAGGGCTACAGTGTTAACCGCCGGAACAGATTATACAGTTAGCGGTTCAACCGTGACGATTCACAAGGCTTATCTGGCAGCACAGCCGGTGGGGACAACAACGTTGAGCTTCCAGTTCAGTGCCGGAGCGGCAAAGACACTGGCCGTTACTATAGCTGATACGACTGCGCCAACAGGTGGCGGTCTCAAAGTCCAGATGTACAACAACACCACGGCTGCTGCATCGAATGCGCTGAGTCCGCGGATCAAGCTGGTGAATACCGGAACAGCTGCGGTATCCCTCGCCGATGTGAAGCTTAAGTACTATTACACCAGTGACGGTGAACAGGCCCAGAACTTCTTCTGTGACTGGTCGCAGATCGGAAGCGCCAATGTGACCGGAACGTTCGTGAAGCTTCCGGCGGCGGTGACCGGGGCAGATCATTATCTGGAGCTGGGCTTCACCGCAGCTGCAGGGTCGCTTGCTCCGGGAGCCAGCATCGATATCCAGCTGCGGGCCTCTAAGGTGGACTGGACAAACTATAACCAGGCTGATGATTATTCCTTTAATCCCACAGGCACAGCCTATGCTGATTGGGCTAAGCTTCCGGCGTATATCTCCGGCAGTCTGGTATGGGGAAATGAACCTTTGTAACTGTTAGAGCAGGATAATAAACCGGCTGTTCATGATGAAATTCATGGGCAGCCGGTTTTTGGTATGCCAGGATGAAATAAATGGGACATCGAGGGAACCTTTCTATGGAAGCGGACCAATATAGAGTGTAAACAAGACAGAGAGGAGTGGAGGAGCGATGACGGAAGAGGAGCTTCACGATTGTCTGCAAAGGATGAGCAAGGGAGAGCAAGAAGCCTTTGTCTTGCTGCATAACCGGATCAGGAAGCAGGTGTACGGGACCGTCAGCCTGCTGGTGAACCGGCAGGCTGACGTAGCGGATGTAGTCAATGAAATCTACATCGAGCTGTTCCGCTGTCTGCCGCATTATGACCGCCAGCGGCCGTTCGGGGCTTGGCTGAACGGAATGATCGTCCGGCAGTGCAGCAGCTGGAACCGCCGAAGCTGGCGCAGGCTGCGTCTGATGATCCGCAGCCGGGAGAATGCTTCAGAGGTGTTGTATCCTGGGGCAGATGCAGAGCTTCTGGCGGAGGAGCAGCGGGGGGAGCTGATGCAGCTGGTCAGCGGGCTGCCGCCCAAGCTGCGCAGTGTCATTGTGCTGCGCTACTATGGGGAGTGCAGCTATGACGAAATTGCCTCGGCGCTGGACATCCCACTGGGAACAGCCAAATCCCGGCACCACAAGGCGCTGCGCAAGCTGCGGCAGCAGGCGGCTTTTACCGGAGAAGATGAGATGAAGGGGGACTGGACATGTCTGTCGAGAGTCAACTGAAGCGGAGATTCGATAGTTATAGACAACATACAACGGTGCCGGAGCAGCTGGATCAGCGGTTAGCGGCGAGCTTTGAGCAATTTCATCAGCGGCAGCAGCGGGGAAATGCCGGAAGACCCTTTCGTGTGCGCGGGACCGCCCGGATCGCTCTGGTTCTCTGCGGCCTGATGCTCTTCGGAGGGGTGGTCTATGGCGCGGAGCGGTTATGGAAGGTTACCTATGGAGCCACCGGCCTGGAAGTGAACATTCAACAGGATGCTAATGAGTCGGCGGCTTTTGCCAACAAGACCCGTCAGATGATTGCAGATGTTCAGTCTCAGCTTGCGGTGAATGAATCGGCTATGCTATTAATTTCCAGGTCGAACGGGATGACGGAGCTCCGTATGATTAACCGCCCGCAGATATTTACAGATATCGGGAGCTGGAAGAAGGCTGTTGAGCCTGTCACTGGTAAGCTGAGTGTGCCGGGCAGATTACCGGAAGGATATCGTTTTGCCGAAGGAAGATCCGACAGTACAGTGGGTATTACCGATGGCTCCTGGGTTAAAAAATACACCAATGTCCTCACCAAGCGGCTAAAGCCCGGGGAACATTACGCCTGGATCAAGAGCTTCAATGTGCCCAACCAACTGGCCGGTACGGTGAGTCCTAACCTGATATATCAAGGTCCTAAGGGAGAGAATGATTTCATCTCCGTTACCTATTCTCCGCTTACGCCGTGGGCACAGCTTACCTCTGATGTTTGGGCGGATACCAAGGTTGAGCATCTGAAGGTAAATTCTGAGAAGGCCTTGTATGTGGAGAGCCGCCAAGCCTATGAGTATAACAGCAATGGCTATTATGCTTACATCCGCTGGATTGAACTGCGGGAGAAGGAGGACAGAAATATAATGCATGAGGTAGGCACTGCCTCACCTGAAGTTACGAAGCAGATGCTGCTGAAGGTTGCGGAGAGCCTGCGATAAGTGTAGAACCCTAAGAACACATATAAACCTCTATCGTTGAAGAAATTCATCATCAACAATAGAGGTTTATACTGTTGCCACTATACCCATGTTAGTCTCAGACTCCTTATCCTATCCTTGTACTCAGCCGGGTAGAAATCGTCCGAGCGGCAGTATATTTGCCTATCCTGCACATTCAAACAGCTGTAATGCATCCGCTGACCACGATTGGAGGGGTGTAAAGCTTGTGAGCTTTAAGAAGCTCATACCGTTTCGCGCAGGGATGGATCAAGTCAGGAATGCCAGGATCAAAGATATAGTCTCAGTCACAAGGAAAAGGCTGCTTAAGACGGATGCCCGTAAGTATCGGTCCCGGTCTATGGTCTTGCCGCAGTGTCTTAATCCTTGAGCTGATACCTGAATTATACCGTCCGCTCCGGGATTAGTAAAAAAGCAAAATTTTTAAATATAGACCCTCTGTTTGCCGAATGGTTATGAAAGCGCTATTATCCTGGAGTTTGCTTAGATTCTTAAGCATTCAAATGGCGCGGGATTTCCTGTATAATGGAAAAGATGGTGTCAATGCTGCTTATGCTCGGGCGGTCTGCCTGAGGGGAAGGATGCGGAAATGAGCTTGTATGGAGTGAATCTGGAGCTGCTTGGCAGCGGGCTGCTGAAGCCGTTTCTGGAGGATAATTATATATGTGCAGGTTATCCCGGCCTGGGTGACCTGGAGAATGCCGGCAGGGAAGAGATCGGGCGGAGACTCCGGGCGGCCGGCTATCAGGGGCAGGCGTTGGATGAAGCCGAGGCCAGTCTGGATACCTTCGTGAATGTGATGCAGGACGGGGATTATGTGCTGATCGCGGATGAAGAGTGGGTTTACCTAGGGGATCTGGGAGATTACTTCTATGATGATCTGCATGACGGGATCGGGGACGGGACAGCGCACCGGCGGGGAGTAACTTGGCTGAAGAGCATACCCCGGGATGCGGTGAATCTCTCGGTAAAAGAATTGCTCGCGGCAGACCGCAGAGTCACGGCGTATCCGGGAGTGCTCCCGGCAGCCCGAATCGAGCTGTGGCTGGGCGATGACTCTGCCGGCAGCGGCGAATTGGCCGGGGCTTCTCCGGTTCAGGTCGATGAGGCGACTATTGCCAAAGCATTGGCGGTGCTGAAGGCAGCCCTGGACAGTGCGGATGCCGAGCGGCAGGAGCGCGCAGCTGTGGCTATTCTGCAGTATGCCAAGAGAATATAAGAGTCTTCCGGTGTAATAGCCGGAAGACTCTTTTTTTAGAACAAAGAATTAATATGTCGTGGGGGATGTCAGATAAATTCAACGAACTCATTCACCGGCTTGCGGTAGCCGCGCGGTCTGATCTTGTGCTGGTTGTCCTTGCCGATCGTAATCAGCATCACCGGAACCAGATTGTCGCTGAGGCCGAGGACCTTCTTCACTTCTTCGGGGTCGAAGCCGATCATCGGGCAGGTATCCCAGCCCTTATCCTTGGCAATCAGCATGAACTGCATCGCGGACAGCGACGCATTGCGGATCGCCTCATCCCGCTGGAATGCATCGTTCCCTGTATAAGAGTCATTGATCGATTGAATAACCTGATCATAAGCCTCC
Source organism: Paenibacillus sp. FSL K6-1096 (assembly GCF_037977055.1). Lineage (NCBI taxonomy): Bacteria > Bacillati > Bacillota > Bacilli > Caryophanales > Paenibacillaceae > Paenibacillus > Paenibacillus sp. FSL K6-1096. Next base: position 6,592,899 of record NZ_CP150274.1, read on the forward strand.
TCGCTCATCGCTCCCAGCAGCTTCAGCCCGCTATAGATCTCAGGGGCCTGCAAATAGGCATTCTTGTCACCCAGAACTACAATGACAGCGGAGGCGGTGTGAATCTTGTACTGGCCGTAAGCGGCGCTGCGGATCTGCTCCTTCACCGTATCATTGCTGATGACCTTGTAGTGGGCGTGCTGCAGATTGAAGGCCGAAGGCGCCAGGCGGGCCAGCGAGAACATCTCTTCCAGCTCGTTTTGCGGGATTTTGACGCCTTCCACGAAATTGTTGGCGGATCTGCGGGATTGAACCAATTCGGAAAAAGTACTCATTAATCATTACCTCCATCAAATATGTATAATTGGTTAGTAAAAATCAATTGCTGTTATTAATAAATGAACTTACATTTAGTTACTTGCTTAAGATATCACGACTCCCTCTATCCGTCAATGAGAAAAAACGCAAACCGCCGCAATTTATATGGTAAATTTCTTGTTGTTCTCAAAGTTTTCAGAATAAAAGTGATTATAATCACAAAATTATGCTATAAAACCAAAAAGATTGTGACATTATTAACAAATAGAGTGTTATAATAGTCACATAGTTTCATAGGTTGAGTATGAAGCAGCGCAAACATCATTATAAAGGAGACATTGATATGTCAGAAACAGTTACTCAGTCCCCATCGCAGCAAGAAGTACCGGCTGCAGCCCAGTCGCTTCCCGGAGGCGATGTTCTGAATGAGCTGATGAAGCCGGAGGTTCAGCAATCGCTGATGCTGCTGATCGAACAGCTTCCGCAGATTAACCAATTGGTGGGTGCATTAGGCAAATCGATGGATTTCGTGCAGTCGGTTGCCACCGATGAAGTTTTGAAGAATGACACGGTCGGTGCGATCAAGGAAATCGCGGAGCCTGTGGTCGACACGGTCAAGAATCTGGCAGCCACAGCCATTGAAGCGAAGGACCGCGCAGAGGCCAGCAATGAGACGATCAGCCTGTTCGGCATGATGAAAATGATTAAGGACCCGCAGGTACAGAAGGCGCTCCGGTTCATGAATGCCTATCTGCAGGTCAGCGGCGAACGCCAGTCTGCGAAATAGAACCTTAAACTTTGAATTGCAAGGATGGAGGAAAATAAGATGTCCAAACATATCGTTATTCTAGGTGCAGGCTACGGCGGCCTGCTGAGTGCGTTAACTGTGCGTAAATATATGAGCAAGGCCGAAGCCAAAGTTACTGTAGTCAATCAATTTCCTACGCACCAGATTATTACCGAGCTGCACCGGCTGGCCGCAGGCAGCGCATCGGAGCAGGCTGTTGCCATGCCGCTTGCGAAGCTGTTCGCCGGCAAGGATATTGATCTGAAGATTGCTAAGGTCAATTCATTCTCGGTGGAGAACAAGCAGGTTATCCTCTCCGACGGCGTTATGCTGACCTATGATGCCCTTGTTGTCGGTCTCGGCAGCACTACAGCCTATTTCGGTATTCCAGGGCTTGAACAGTACAGCATGGTGCTGAAATCCGCAGCGGATGCGCTTAAGATTCACGCACACATTGAGGACCGGATCAGAGCGTATGCCAAATCCGGAAATGCGGCGGACGCAACGATTCTGATCGGCGGCGGCGGACTGACCGGGGTAGAACTGGTAGGCGAAATTGCTGACATTCTGCCTAAGCTGACGAAGCAGTACGGCGTGAACCCTGCGGAGATTCAACTGCTGCTCGTGGAAGCCGGTCCGAAGATTCTTCCGGTCCTGCCGGACCCGCTGATCGAGCGGGCGACGGCCAGTCTGGAGAAGCGGGGCGTCCAATTCCTGACCGGCCTTCCGGTTACGAAGGTAGAAGGCAATACGGTAGATCTGAAGGACGGCCGGCAGATTGTGGCCAATACCTTCGTCTGGACCGGTGGTGTACAGGGGAATCCGCTGGTTGGTGAATCCGGGCTGGAAGTGAACCGCGGCCGGGCTACCGTCAATGAGTTCCTGCAGTCTACCTCCCATAAGGATGTATTTGTGGCCGGTGACAGCGCTGTGGTCTTCGCACCGGATGGCCGTCCATATCCGCCGACGGCACAAATCGCCTGGCAGATGGGCGAGCTGATCGGCTACAATCTGTTCGCTCATCTTACGAATGCAGCCCCTGCGACCTTCAGTCCGGTGAATTCCGGTACGTTGGCCAGCCTGGGCCGCAAGGACGGGGTAGCCATTATCGGCGGTAACAACACTCCGCTGAAGGGGCTGCCGGCTACACTGATGAAGGAAGCCAGCAATATCCGTTATCTGACCCATATCCACGGGCTATTCAGCCTGGCTTATTAATTCTCAATACTACTAACCTTATGATCCCCTTCCGCTGCTATAGAGGCAGTTGAGGGGGATTTCGTTTTGAAGGCAGATTTTGCAATGAAAACGTGTTCGCAGGAAGTCTATTTGCTATAATGGTCATGTTCTTACTATATTAGAGGCTTACATAGGAGGATTCCAGACATGCCATTTCAAAAAAATGATATCATCCTGTTCCAGGGGGACAGCATCACAGATTGCGGACGTAATTACGCCGAGGCTTCATCGCTTGGAGTCGGCTATGCGCTAATGGCGGGTGCGCGTCTCGGAATGCAGTATCCCGAGAAGAACCTGACCTTCTTCAACCGCGGGATCAGCGGCAACCGGGCCGTGGATTTGCAGGCGCGCTGGGACAGAGATTGTCTCGAACTGAAGCCCACCTGGGTATCGATCTACATCGGCATCAATGATACATGGCGGCGGTATGATTCCGGGCAGGAGACTTCGGCGGCTGAATTCGAGGCCTCCTACCGCGACCTGATTGAACGTACCAAGCAGAATCTGGAGGCCAAGCTGGTGCTGGTTGAACCGTTCGTCCTGCCGGTGCCGGAGGACCGCAAGAACTGGCGTCAGGATCTCGATCCCAAAATCCATGTAGTACGTGAGCTGGCCCGTGAATACGGCGCGATTCTCGTACCCTTGGACGGCTTGTTCGCTGCGGCAGCGGCGAAGGCGGAGCCGGCCTTCTGGGCAGGCGATGGGGTCCATCCTTCCCCTGCCGGACATGCGCTGATCGCCGATGCCTGGCTGAAGGCGGTAGGCGCTATAAGCTAACAGGGTGGGGAGCAAGATCAGCACTGGATCATTGCTGCGCAAGCCGGTTTCTGCATTGCAGGAGCCGGCTTTTGACGTTGAGGCGGGCGGGCTTGTCTGTGCCCGTTTCACTCCGCAGAAGAAGGCTGTTATACTTGTATTATACATAAGGTTTGGAGGTGGGGCCCATCAGACGGCGGCTGCTGATTGTGTCTGTTGTGTCTGTATGGATGGCTGTGCTGTTGAGCGGGTGCCAGAACGCTTTTGGGTATATTAATGCAAGATGGATATCTGAGATTGAGTTGACTTACAATGCTTCGGAAGGCAGGGCGGATGCGGCTCCTTTCGAGTCGAAAAGCTTCAGCGATGAAGAATTCATTAAGACGGTGGCGTCTGCAATGAACTCAAGCAAGCGCATCCCGGGTGATCTGGATTACGATGCGGATTTCCGCATGAAGCTGGTCTACGCCGACGGGGATGCGGAGGATTATATCCTGGGCTTGAGCCGGAAAACAGGGAACAGCGGCTTGCTGCTGTCCGCTGAACGCAGCGCGACGGGCTATACGGTGTCTGCGGAGAATGCCGATGCGCTGCGCCGGATGATCTTCAGCGGAGGAAGCGGAGCGGTTGCGCGCGATGAAGCAGCCCGTTCCCGGGTGGAAACGAAGGGACCGGTAACGGTCTCGCGTAATGACCTGATCCCGGTTACAGGCAACAAGGAATTCCTGAATCTGCAGCTGCTGCAAGGCAGCTACAGCGAGGATTGGTCCACGGCATCCCCGCTGGCCGGAAGAAGCTGGAGCGGACAGTTCCGGCTGGAGCTTACCGATGAGCAGGGGGAAGCGCTGGGCACCTTTGCGCTGAGCCGGCATTTCAGCGAAGAGCTGCGCTTCGGCGACCTGTTCCAGATCCGGTTCGCCGATTACAACGGGGATGGTAACCCCGATTTCACCATCGGGCAATACGGCTCAAGCAATGGTTCTCTCTTCAAGCTGTTCACCCTGCTGCCGGACCATACGATCCGCGAGCTGCCGGTTAAGGGCGCTGCTTCAGGGCTGTTAATCAGCAGTGTTGACCGGTATTCGGTCAAGCTGGATCAGGTGGAGGGCGGGTTCCGGGCCCGCCATTATGACAATGCTTCAGGCAATGAAGCGGAGACTGTGTACCGCTGGGACGGGGCGGCTTTTCAGGAAGCTGCCGATTAATATGCAGGAACCCTTAGCGGCAGGGCTGCACAGGATGAAAGAGGGGCGGGCCGCTGCGGAAGCTGCTGGTCATCCCTGCAAGGACCGCTGAACGGAGCATCAGCGTACAAGAGAGGAATGTGACAGGAATGACGAGCGAGACACTCCAGGATCTGCAAGGGCTGAAAGCGGCCGGCAAGGTGGTAGGCCACACGATCGCCGAGATGAAGAAAAGAGTGGTCCCCGGGATGACAACTGCGGAGCTGGATGAAGTGGGGGCGGCGGTTTTGCGGCGTTATGGTGCGAAGTCGGCTCCTATGCTGGCGTATAATTTTCCCGGAACGACTTGCATCAGCGTCAATGAAGAGGTAGCGCATGGTATTCCGGGGCAACGGGTGATTCAGGCCGGGGACCTGATCAATATTGATGTGTCTGCCGAGTTGAACGGTTATTATGGCGACGCCGGGGTATCTTTTCAACTGCCGCCTTATCATAAGAAGCTGGTTCATCTCTGTGAGAGCACGGAAGCCACGATGATGAGTGTGATCCAGCATCTGAGAGCGGGAATGAGAGTGAATGAGATCGGGCGGGTTATGGAAGCGGAGGCGCACAAGCACGGGTATAAAGTGGTACGCAATCTGTGCAGCCACGGGATCGGCCGGTCTCTGCATGAGAAGCCGTTCGAGATTCTTCCCTTCTACCATCCGCGCGCAACTACTGTACTGAAGGAAGGGCAGGTCATTACGATCGAACCGTTCCTCTCGACAGGGTCCGACTTTGCGGAGCAGCAGTCTGACGGTTGGACGCTTAGTGTCAGAGACAACAGCCGTGTTGCCCAGTTCGAGCATACGATTGTGGTGACCAAGGGCCAGCCCATCATTCTGACCAGCGCCTGACAGCAAGTGGCCGGGGGGCTTCAGACTGCAAACGTATGCCGTGCGGAATTCATACCTATAATAGATACCAGCGGGGAAATTATAGCAGAGCTGTGATTGCCTCTAACCTGGAATCGGAGGGTAATGAAGATGGACAGTGTACCGCAAGTCAGCCAATCTTTTATGGCATTTATGAAGGAGGCGCCGGACCAGCAGAAGGCCTGGGGGGAAGCCGTGCAGAAGCTGGACGCAGCCAGCGCCCTTGATCCCCGGACTGAGGAAATCGCCTATATCTCCGTGCTGGCAGCAGCCAGACTGGATAGCGGGCTATCCTTCCATGTCAAGCATGCCAAAGCGCTCGGCGTGACCCGGGAAGAAATTATCAGCGCCGTGCTTCTCCCTCTACCGGCGGTGGGCAACGGGGTCATTCAGGCGCTCCCGGCGGCTTTGCAGGCCTATGACGGCGAATAGAGGGCAATATGGGGCAGCCGCAGATCATTCTGCGGGATTGACAACTGCCGCTAATGTAACTATTATAGTTGCATCTAGCCGGAAGCAGTCCGGTTAGCGGAAGGAGAGATTGTCATGAACATCAGCACCCGGTTTGCGGTGGCTATTCATATTCTAACTTTAATCGACAGCAACAAGGACGGTAAAAGCACCTCCGAATGGATTGCAAGCAGCGTGAATACGAATCCGGTGGTGATCCGCCGCCTCACAGGGATGCTCAGCAAGGCTGGCCTGGTGGAGGTCCGTCCCGGTGTGGCCGGGGCGAAGCTTACCCGCAGCGCTGCCGATATCACCTTGCTTCAGATATATAAAGCTGTGAATGCCGTAGAAGAGAACTCATTGTTCGCGGTGCATGAGCATCCGAATCCGGAGTGTCCGGTGGGGAAGAACATCGCCGGAGCCATCGTTCCTGTATTCTCGCAGGCACAGAAGGCGATGGAGGATGAATTGCAGAAAGTTACGCTGCATCAGATCGTCCATCAGATTCCGGCAGGCTGAGACCGCCGCGTTAATTTTAAGCAAATCTTCAGCCTTGCTTTATATGTTTTTAAGGTTCGGGGAGTATAGTTAAGATCTCCACCCCCCAGTGGAACCATTGTTGTCAGACTCTGCCGTGCCTCGGCGGGGTCTTTCGCTGTGTATAGGGGGATTTTCTTATTTTTCATCAAACCTTTAGGTGCTTTTCATCTGGCGTTAAGCTTCGGCTGTTATATTAATCACATGACCCCTTACAATAGACATTGGCCCTGCCGGTTCCCGGCAGGGCCCCTTTTTTGGGACAATGCACATTTCCTGCGGTGTTCTTTACACAGGTTAGCCGATCGTATAGACTGACACAAGGGTGATTGGAGCCGGCAAGAAGCAGCAGCACTAATATAGTTGATGTCCAGTGAATAAACCGGGGAGTGATCTCGTAATGGTTATATTTTGCAACGGGGACCTGAGTGTCCGCAGACTGGAACGGGAAGATGCACCACTGCTGGTCCGGTGGCTTTCAGACCCGGCTGTGCTGGAGTATTACGGCGGCCGGGACTGTCCGCATGATATGGAGAAGGTGCAGGCGGAGTTTTATAGCAGGGAAGAGGAAGAGATTCATCGCGGGATTGTTCAGTTTAAGGGCCGGGATATAGGCTATATCCAGTTCTATCCTGTTGGCAGTGAAGAGAAGGATGTGTATGGATACGCAGATTATACAGGCAGAATCTATGGCATGGATCAGTTTATCGGCGAACCCCAATTATGGAACCAGGGCATCGGATCGCTGCTTGTCGGCGGCATGGTACAGCATCTGGTCGAAGTGGAACAGGCTGACCTTATTGTCATGGACCCGCAATGCCGGAACCACAGGGCGCTAAGAGTGTATGAGAAAAACGGGTTTGTCCGCGGCAAGCTTTTACCGGAGCGCGAATGGCATGAAGGCGAGCGGAGAGACTGCTGGCTTTTATCATATACGCCTACATAAATCTGTACGGAATGATTAATAAGGAGATGTAGATCATGAAGAATCAATATACCCTCCTGGGAGCTGCCCTGATTCTGGGACTTAGCCTGGTTGGAGGCAGTTACGTAATTAGTCATGGGCTGCAGATGCAGCCGCAGGCGCAGGTGGATACGCAAGATGAGCACCCGTTGATGACGCTTGCAGAGACCGCACGCTTCCTGCGGCTGAGTGAGGATCAGGTGAAGAATATAATGAAGGCAGAGAATGCCATGCTGCGCAATGACGGCCCTTTCGAGGGGATGAAGCTCCCTTATCTCAAGGTGGATAACGAGTTTTTGTTCAATAAGCAGCAGGTAATGCTCTGGATTCAGGCGGCTTCGCAGGAGAAAAGGGTGTATATGGGAGAGAAGCTGATCAGTAAATAGAGAGGGGCTGAGTGGAGGGAGCGCGTAATGAAATTTTTCACTATACCATGGTATGAGGAGATGCAGGTGCGCGGGTTCATGGTCTTCCCGGAGACGGAGCAGGACTGGCTGGAGGATGTCGCCTGGCATGTGGCGGAAGGCATCAGCTATGAGGAGCGGGCGCAGGATGCGCTGGACTATCACAAGGCAGACTTGCTGAAGTATCTTCCTGAATATTTCCATGCTTCCATCCATGAGGGAACGCTCAAAGCGGTTTATCCGGCTCCTGAATTCAGGGAACGCGCAGAACAATGGTGCCGGGAGGCGGATGAGCGGATACAGGCGAAGTTCATCGAATACCGCCGAGGCTACGAAGCTATTAAAAACAAGCTCCCCGCACAAGCGGTCCAGTTAGCCGAGGGTTCTCTGCATGACGCCCGCGTCATCTCCTGCTCTGAGCCTGAGGAGGGCATCGTGGAGTTAGTGCTGGATTGCAGCGGAGCTATGCATTATCAGTGTGATGTGCTGCTCAGATTCACCGGGGTGAGCGGACTTAGCCTGCCGGATCGAATCGCGGGAAAGGTCTGGTTGTATGATGAAATCTGTGCAGTGGAGCAGGGGTTCGAGCTGGGGGTCCTGATGGATTCCCCGCTTTGGGAGTTCAGCATTACTGCGCAGGATGTATCGATTGAGCTGCCGGGTTCACCCCCGTTTGAAGCGTTATTATAGGATATGTTTGTTCAGAAGTCCTGCCGGTTGGCAGGGCTATTTGTATTTTCCAAAAGTAATTGACAAACATATATAGTGCTACTATACTTAAGTTAGTTAATGTGTAACGGAAATAGTTACAGGGCATGAATGGGTTTGAATAGGCTGGAATGACAGAGGAATAAACAGCTAACACTAAGCGGTATGAAGCAGGAAATGGAACCAGTGGCATTAATCCATCAATATTAATCAGGAGGGATTCAGATGACAGCAACAGCAGTATTACCGCAAGAATTGGAGATTGGACGGGTACAGATCCGGGTAAGCAACCTGGAGCGGTCGCTTGACTTTTATCAGAATGTGGTAGGCTTGAAGATTCTGCGGCAGGAAGGGCGCGAGGCGCAGATGACTGCTGACGGCAAGCAGGTGCTGCTTGTACTGCGCGAGATTGAGCAGGCCCGGATTCTGCGGCGGAATTCAGCTGCGGGCTTGTATCATTTTGCGATTCTGCTGCCGGACCGCCCGAGTCTGGGCCTGGTGCTCCGCAATCTGATCGCTTCGGGCATCCAAGTCGGCCAGGGAGATCACCTGGTCAGTGAAGCCCTGTATATCGAGGACCCGGACAACAATGGCATTGAGCTATACCGCGACCGGCCCCGCGATACCTGGAAATATGAAGCCGGCGGACATGTGGTGATGACCACTGATCCGGTCGATGTAGACGGCCTGCTGGCTGCTTCAGAGGGACTGAGCTGGAGCGGATTGCCTGCCGGTACCGTAATCGGCCATGTTCACTTCCATGTCGGTGATCTGGCAGAGGCCAAGCGGTTCTATGTGGATGCGCTGGGATTCGAGGTTACAGCCAACTACGGAGCGGCGGCCTTGTTCATCTCCGCAGGCGGATACCACCATCATATGGGGCTGAATATCTGGGCAGGCCAGGGAGCGCCCGCTGCTCCTGCCAATGCGGCTGGTATCGACTACTTCACGCTGCTGCTCCCTGACAGCGGGGCCGTGCAGCAGGTGGCTGAACGTGTGAAGCAGGCCGGCTACGCGGTGGAAGAAGCTGATGGGATCGTTACATTGAAGGACCCCTGGAATATAGGGATCAAGCTTCTAGTTAGTCGCTAATGTGACCGGTAACGTTAACGGGAGGTACAAGCGGAGGATATTGATCTCCGCCGTGCCTTCCGTTTCTTGGCGTCTAATCAGGCCTGTAGCCGTCTGTACAGAGGTCTGGTGTATAGGTTATTATTATGTTCAGACTTAGGACCGGGAGATGATAGGCTTGGAGACTTTTCTTGCTGTACTGCTGCTGCTGGGCTTGATCGCAGTATCGAATATCGTGAACCGGTTCATTCCGTTTGTTCCGGTTCCGCTGATTCAGATTGGACTTGGCATTATTGCCGCACTGATTCCGACGGGAATACATATGCATTTTGAACCAGAGCTGTTTTTCGTGCTGTTCATTGCTCCGCTGCTCTTCAATGACGGGCGGCGGACGCCGCGCGATGAGCTGTGGAATCTGCGGGCGCCGATTCTGCTGCTGGCGCTTGGGCTCGTATTCGTCACCGTCTTTGTCGCAGGCTATGCGATCAACTGGATGATTCCTTCCATTCCGCTGGCTGCTTCCTTCGCGCTGGCGGCGATCCTGTCTCCTACGGATGCGGTAGCGGTTGGCGCGCTGGCAGGCAGAGTGCATCTGCCGAAGAGCATCCACCGGATTCTTGAAGGGGAATCGCTGATGAACGACGCCTCCGGCCTGGTGGCCTTCAAATTTGCGATTGCGGCCATGGTTACCGGTGTCTTTTCCCTGCCTAAGGCTTCGCTCAGCTTCGTGCTAATCGCCGCCGGAGGGCTGTTGCTTGGCGCAGTACTGTCATTCCTGCTGATCCGGGTCAGTGTGTTCATCCGCAGGTTCGGGATGGAGGATGTGACGATCCATGTGCTGCTGCAGATTCTTACGCCGTTCATCATCTACCTGATCAGTGAAGAGGTCGGGGTATCCGGCATTCTCGCTGTGGTGGCCGGCGGCATCATGTTCGCTATTGAGAAGGACCGCACGGTGTCCCCGCAATATAAGCTGCAGCTTGTATCCGCCAGTACCTGGTCTGTATTGCTGATGGTCCTGAACGGTCTGGTATTCCTGATTCTGGGCGTATCTGTACCGGATGTGGTTGGGGTCATCTACAAAGACCCGGCGCTCAACAACTTCATGGTTGCCGGGTATGTCCTGGCGATTACTGCGCTGCTTATTGTCGTACGTTTCCTGTGGGTCTATGGTTATTCCTTATATGAGAGCAAGCGCCGGAAGGCGGAGAAGGCGCCGCTCCGCTCGCAGATTATTACGTCGATCTCCGGTGTCCGGGGAGCGGTGACCCTGGCAGGGGCCTTCTCTATTCCGCTGGTGCTGGGTGACGGCGTCACCCCGTTCCCGGAACGTGATCTGATCATCGCGCTGGCTGCAGGCGTGATTCTGGTGTCGCTGGTCATCGCCAGCATCTTCCTGCCGCTGCTTGCCAGCCGGGAGGAGACAATAGTCCAGCCAGCCGCAGCCGGCAGCCCGGCCAGCACAGAGCTGGCCGCGAGAAATGTAGTCATTGACGCCGGTATGTCGATGCTGCGCAGTCTGGTCTCTGAGAGCCCTGAACAGGCGAGGCAGCCTGTCCTGCTGGAGTTCACGGACAAGATTGACAGAATCTGCGCGGCAAGGGCGGATCACGATCCGGCCGATGAGGAGCTGCGCCGCAAGGCAGTTGAAGCCCGGATGAATGCGCTGGAGGCAGAGCGCACAGAGCTGCGGCGGATTATGGAGAATGGGGCGATTCCGGAGCCTGTCGCCGTGAAGATGGAGGAGCTGCTGGATCATACGGAATCCCTGCTGTGCCAGCGGCTGAATACACAGCTCCGCTTCTCCTTAACGGAAATTCAGCGGCTGTTCTCCGGCTTGTTCAGCGGTAAGCTGGGGGGCGGGGAGAGCCGCGCCGCGCTGCAGAATGCTGAGGCGGCCCGGACGGCCAAGATGGCGATGTGCAGGGCGGCAATCTCAGCCGTAAGCGACAACATGAGTGAGGAGAACCGGGAAGCGTCGCAGAAGATCATCGGCAAGTATCAGCAGATGGAGGCCCGGCTGGCTCAAGGAGAGGGCTGGATCAAGGATGGTGTAGTGGATGACGGGAAGCTGGAGCTGAAGCTGCAGGCTATCCAGGAGCAGCGTAATACCGTGCAGGAAATGTATCAGAACGGGGCGATTAATCTGAAGGTAGCCGGCAGGCTGCGGCGGTTCGTGGATCAGCTGGAGACCTCCATCTGGGAGGATTAGACCGCAAGAGCGCCTGTGCTGCAACATAGTGTAACCTGATTAAATGTACAAAGCCCGCTTGCGCAGGGACCCCTGGGTCCTTGCTGCAAGCGGGCTTATTGGTGCTGCCTGGGTGATCAGGCGGACCTTTTTGGAAGTTTCTTGAGGCGCATAAAGACCTGGCCCAGCACCTCGCTCAGCACCAGCCCGGCAGCAATGGCTCCGGACAGCAGGAGCGCCTGAACCCCAAACTGGATGCCAAGGTTATTATCATTCTCCACGAACTTGCGCATGGCATCATACGCAAGACCGCCCGGCACAAGCGGGATGATGCCGCCGACACTGAAGATAATGACCGGCATCTTGAAGGAACGCGCAAAAAACTGGCTGATCAGTCCGACCACAACGGTAGCGCCAAAGGTGGCGACGACCGTATCGGAGCTGTAATCCAGCAGCAGGTACAGCATCCAGCCAATCATTCCGGCGAAGCCGCATTGCAGCAGTGCGCGCACCGGTGCATTGAACAGAATGCAGAAGGTTGAGGCAGCGATGAAGCTGGTGATCAATTGCAAAATCATGGCAGGACGACCTCTTTCAAATGGGTGTTAAAAAATGGACAGGACCAGCCCGATGCCGGTCCCGATGGCAAACGCGGTCAGGAAGGCGTCCGCCCCTTTGGAGATGCCGGATACCAGATGCCCGGCCATCAGATCACGGACGGCGTTGGTGATAAGCAGCCCCGGCACAAGCGGCATCACGCAGCCGATGATAATCTTGTCCATTTCCCGCCCGATTCCCAGCCTGACGGAGAAGAATGCCAGCAGTCCGATGATGAAGGAGGCGATGAATTCCGCGAAGAAGCGGATCTGCACCAGGCGGTGAAGATAAGTGGCCGCTGCGAAGCCTGCACCGGAGATCAGCAGCGACGGCAGGGCATCCTGCAGGCTGCCCTTGAACATGACGGTGAAGCAGGCTCCGGTCAAGGCTGCCGCTCCGATCTGTACCCATACCGGGTAAGCATGGGCTGCATCATCAACCACGCCCAGGCGTTCGCGGGCTTCAGCAGCTGTGAGCTGGCGTTCGCTCAGCCGCCGGGAGATGTCGTTGACCTCGGATACCTTCTGCAGGTCGGTTGTCCGCTCGGCGATGCGGAACAGCTTCACCGGCTCGGTCCGGCTGGTGGTGAACATAATGACCGTCGGGGTGACGTAGCTATGCGCACCGGGGAAGCCGAGCGCTGCAGCCATCCGGCTCATGGTGTCCTCCACGCGGTAGGTCTCTGCCCCGCTCTGCAGCATGATCTTGCCCGCCAGCAGGCACAGGTCGATAATGTCATGCGTGGAAGTGTTGCTATTGTTGCTTGTGCTATCCAACTTCGTCGATCCTCCCCGGGAATGTTATATATTCGATTGTCGCCGGAAAGTGTGAAAATTACAACCTTTATTGCAAATAATCTGAAAAATGCTGAACGAGCGCTGGAGCTACTACTCATCGAGCGTGCATAATCCTGTGGCCACCCCGCCGGCGAGGATGGTCAGGATGGAATGAAAGAAGGTTTCCTTGGAGATCAGAATCCCTCCTGCGCCGATAATCATGAAGTCCGTCAGGAATATGATGAGGCCGACATTCAGCGGAACATAACGCCTGATGTATTTGGCCAGCAGGTCAGTTCCGCCTGTACTGGCCTTGAAGCGCAGCATCAGCCCTAACCCGGTGCCCATGAGGAAGCCGCCGAGAATAGCGCTTGATATGGAGCCCAGCTCGATATAATACAGGAAGTAATACTGAAGCGGGTAGAGAAGCTCAATCAGGAAGGAGGAGGCCAGCAGGCCCAGAATGCTGGTATAGAAGATGTCCCGTTCCCGGAACCAGGCCAGCAGGAAGATCGGCAGACTGCAGAGCATGATGCAGACGCCGATTGCCGTGCCGGAGAGATAATTAATGATCAGGGCGATGCCGATAATTCCTCCGTCGAGGATTTTGTAGGGGACCAGGAAGAAGTTGGTTCCGGTGGCAATCAGCAGGCTGGCCAGCAGAATAATAACATAGCTTGGATAGGATCGCATATTCAACATCTCCGGATTAAGGCATGTCTTAATACATATGCGGGCAATTGGAAAAAATATCTAAAATCCATGCTCACCGTGAATAAAGCTTCCGGAAGCGCAGCGGAGAGATCCCGACCTTGCGGCTGAAGCGCCGGGAGAAGTAAGCCGTACTCTCGAAGCCGGTGCGCTCTGCGATTCCCCCGACCGGAATCTCTGTCTTAAGCAGAAGCAGCTTGGCTTGCTCCAGCCGGTAATCGGTCAGATACTCCATGGGTGTTAGCCCGTAGACGCGCTTCATGCAGCGGGCTAAGTAATTGTAGTGAAAATGTAAGGCATCCGCCAGCGAGGCATTCGTAATCTGCTCCGCATAATGATTACGCAGATAAGCCTCGGTCTGCTCGGCAATCTCCGCCGCCTGGCTTCCGGCCGCGTCCCGCCGGGCCAGATCCATCGTCCGCAGCATCTCCTCGAAGATGCGCTGCTGCTGCCACACGGCGCTTGAGCGCCTGCCCTGGTTCAGCTGCAGCAGCTGTCCGGCCTGGCCGCTCCGTGCGAAGGGGACGGGGAGCGGAGCGAACTGGGGGATACGGATGGTATAGGGGTGGGTAAGGAACTTACGGAAATGCTCCTCCCGGTCTGCATATACCGGCTCACCCGCAGATACCGTCCATTCTCCCACCGTGTGAAAATGAACCCAGTTGAAGATGGTCTCTGTCTCACAAGGACGGACTGAATAATGGTAGCGGTCAGGCAGCAGCACCAGGATGTGCCCGGCGTCCACTGCCCATTCTGTATCCTCTTCTCCAATGTGCAGGCATCCCTGCTCCACGAGAATCAGATCGAATTTGCCCATACGACTGCGGTTCGGATGCTGGTCTCCGGGCAAATAGACGGTGCGGCCGCATTCCAGGAAATAGGGGAAGGGCGGCGCGGCAAGATGAATATAGGAAGAATTAAATGTCATTAGCGGCTCCTTGTATAGGGATGTGTTCTGCGCTTACTTGGCATGATGGTTGTGTGAAATCGTACAAAAACAGGGTTGCTTATGATTCTGTTTTTGTTACATTGTACCGTCTATAATGGCAATAAGCGAGGAAGAAATGCTGAGGAGGAGATAGGCGATGAGTGAATTAAAAGGTGCGGAGGTACGGGCAACCGTTCAGGATGAGTTCTGGGGCCGTTACATCCGGCTGGTGCAGGATACGGTCATACCTTATCAATATGAGGTGCTTCATGACCGCGTGGCGGGGGCTGAGCCGAGTCATGCTATTGCCAATTTTGAAATCGCTGCCGGAAGAAAAAAGGGGACGTTCGGAGGTATGGTCTTCCAGGACAGCGATGTAGCCAAGTGGCTGGAGGCGGCGGGATATTCCCTCAGCATCCGGCGTGACCCGGAGCTCGAGCGCCAGGCGGATGAGGTAATCGATCTGGTGGGAGAAGCGCAGCAAGCCGATGGATACCTGAATACGTATTTCACCGTCAAGGAGCCGGGCAAGCGCTGGACGAACCTCCAGGATTGCCATGAGCTGTATTGCGCCGGGCATTTCATCGAAGCGGCGGTGGCTTATTATGAAGCGACCGGCAAGGACAAGCTGCTGAATATTATGCGCCGGGTGGCCGACCATATTGATTCCGTCTTCGGACCGGAGGAAGGGAAGCTGAAGGGCTATGACGGTCATCAGGAGATTGAGCTGGCGCTGGTGAAGCTGTACCGGCTGACAGGGGAGGAGAAGTACCTGAAGCTCAGCCTCTTCTTCATTGACCAGCGGGGCCAGGAGCCGAACTTCCTGCAACAGGAGTGGGAGAGCCGGGGCAGGGCTACGCATTGGGGAGGCAAGACGGAACACATCGATACGGCCTATAACCAGGCTCATATTCCGGTCCGCGAGCAGACGGTAGCCGTAGGCCACTCCGTCCGCGCCGTCTATATGTATACGGCCATGGCCGATTTGGCCCGCCTGACCGGAGATGAAGCTCTGCGCGGGGCTTGCCTGCGCCTGTGGAACAATATGACGGAAAGACAGATGTATATCACAGGCGGAATCGGTTCCACGCATCATGGCGAAGCGTTCACCTTTGATTACGATCTGCCCAACGATACGGTTTATGCGGAGACTTGTGCTTCAATCGGGCTGATCTTTTTTGCCAAAAGAATGCTGGAATTGACTCCTGATAGCCGCTATGCCGATGTGATGGAGCGGGCGCTCTATAATAATGTTCTCGGCTCGATGGCGCAGGACGGCAAGCATTATTTCTACGTCAATCCATTGGAGGTCTGGCCGCAGGCCTGCACCTGTAATCCCGGCAAACGGCATGTGAAGGCGCAGCGCCAGGGCTGGTTCGGCTGTGCCTGCTGCCCGCCGAATGTGGCGCGTCTGCTGACTTCATTGAACCAATATATCTACACTGTGCACAGCAATACGCTCTATACGAACCTGTATATCGGAAGTGAGCTTAATACGACACTGGGCGGAACACAGGTGAAGATCACTCAGCACAGTAAGCTTCCATGGGAGGGGATTGTCACGCTGAAGGTTGATCCTGCAGAAGCAGGGGTGTTCGGTATCGCCCTGCGTATTCCCTCGTGGAGCCCAGCGGGGAAAATCCGTGTGAATGGCGAAGCCATTCCCGTACCTGAAGCTCTGGAGCAGGGCTACGCGGTAATCCGCAGGGAGTGGCAGCCCGGTGATACCGTAGAGCTGATTCTTCAGGTGGACGCGCACCGTATATATGCCCACCCGGAGCTGCGGGCGAATGCCGGGAAGACGGCGGTTCAGCGCGGGCCGCTGGTCTATTGTCTGGAATCCGCGGATAACCGCGAGCCGTTAAGCTCTGTATCGCTAAGCAGAGAAGGAACGTTTACGGAAGCTTACGATGAAGATCTGCTTGGCGGAGCGGTAGTGATCAGAGCTGCGGGCTGCCGGGTGGAGGAGCAGAGCTGGAGCGGCGGACTCTACAGCGCCACCAGAGCGGCGGTACAGCCGGTGGAAGTGACGGCAATTCCGTATTATCTGTGGGGCAACCGCGGCAGCGGAGAGATGAAGGTATGGATACCGGAGTAATTCCGGCGGCTGTCTGCCCGTAAACAAACAACCCGGCTGTACCGTTTTGGCGGACAACCGGGTTGTTAAGCTTTTATAGGAGTGATAGATAATTACCCGAGTGTAACTACAACCTGATGAACTGCACCGTCGCCTACAGGACTGATGATGTTGCCTTCTACTGCAGCGCCGTCCAGGGTCAGGCTGGCCACGCCCTTGGAGACATGGTTCGGATTCTGGATCGAGATGACATACGTATCGCCGCGGAAGACGCGGGTAATCTCGAAGCCGTCCCACTCTGCAGGGATACAAGGGTCGACCTTGAGTCCGGCGAAGTCGGCCTGAATGCCCAGGATCGACTGTGTAATCGCTACATAGTTCCATGCCGCCGTACCGGTCAGCCAGGAGTTCTTCGCTTCCCCGTGGCGTACCGCATCTTTACCGGCGATCATCTGCGAATAGACGTAAGGCTCCATCCGGTGAATTTCGCTGATGTCCTCCAGGTAGGCCGGAGCGATTTTGCGGTAGATGTCAAAAGCTCTGTTCCCATTCCCGAGTACCGTCTCAGCAATCATGATCCACGGGTTGTTGTGGCAGAAGATCCCGGCATTCTCTTTGTAGCCTGGAGGATAGGTCGAGATCTCACCCAGGTTCAGATAGTACTTAGAATAAGGGGGCTGCTGCAAGACGATACCATATTCCGTATCCAGATGCTCCTCCACGGAAGCAAGAGCGCGTGCGGCTTCGCCGTTCTCCACACCGATTCCCGCCATAACACAGATCCCCTGCGGCTCGATGAAGATACGGCCTTCTTCGTTCTCCTTGCTGCCGATCTTGTCGCCATAGTGGTCGTAAGCTCTGAGGAACCAGTCGCCGTCGAAGCCATGCGACAGGGTGATGGCCCGCATGTTCTCGATCTTCGCTACAGCGTCGGCTGCCACATCATCGAGTCCGCGCATCCGGCAGATTTCGGCATAGTCCGGTCCGACGAAGACGAACAGGCCGGCGATGAACACGGATTCCGCTACTCCGCCTGCGATGTTCTCTGTGGTCTGGAACGATTCGCCCGGCTCTGTGGAGAAGCAGTTGAGGTTGAGACAGTCATTCCAGTCGGCGCGGCCGATCAGCGGCAGGCCATGAGGTCCGAGATTGTTCGTCACATGCTCGAAGGAGACCTTCAAGTGCTCGAACAGGGTAGCCGTGTGATCCGGATTGCTGTCGAACGGAACCTGCTCATCCAGAATCGAGGTATCTCCAGTTTCCTTAATATAAGCAGCCGTACCCAGGATCAGCCACAGCGGATCATCGTTGAAGCCGGAGCCGACTTCGTTATTGCCCTTCTTGGTAAGCGGCTGGTACTGGTGATACGCGCTGCCGTCAGGGAACTGGGTCGCTGCGATATCCAGAATACGTTCTCTGGCACGCTCAGGAATCTGGTGGACGAAGCCGAGCAAGTCCTGATTGGAGTCGCGGAAGCCCATGCCGCGGCCGATCCCGGATTCAAAGTAAGAGGCCGAACGGGACATATTGAAGGTAACCATACACTGATACGGATTCCAGATGTTGACCATACGGTTCAGCTTGTCGTCCCCGCTCTGAATCTGGTATTTGGACAGCAGGTTATCCCAGTGAGCAGCCAGCACGGCCAGGGCAGCATCGACTTGGGCATCTGTAGCGAACTGGTCGATGACAGCCTGGGCAGGCTTCTTGTTAATGACGTTCAGCGCTTCCCATTTCTCATCCTCCGGATTCTCAATATAGCCGAGGACGAAGATGAAGCTTTGCTCTTCACCCGGTTCCAGCGTGATGTCCAGAGCGTGGGAGCCGATCGGCGACCAGCCGCTGGCCATGGAATTGGTAGCTTCACCGGCAGCAACAGCCTGCGGAGCATCCAGACCATTGTACATGCCCACGAACGATTCGCGGTCGGTATCGAAGCCGGCAATTTCCTTGTTTACAGAATAGAAGGCGTAGTGGTTTCTGCGTTCACGGTACTCGGTTTTGTGATAGATGACGGAATCCTTCACTTCAACCTCGCCGGTGCTGAGGTTACGCTGGAAGTTGGTCATATCGTCATTGGCATTCCACAGGCAGAACTCGGCAAAAGAGAACAGCTTCACACTCTTCTTGGCATCGCTGGTGTTCTTCACGATCAGACGGTGCACTTCAGCATTGTGGCCCATCGGTACAAAAGCAAGCTGGTTCACGGAAATTCCGTTCCGCTCCCCGGTAATGGAAGTATAGCCGAGACCGTGGCGGCATTCGTAGAAGTCGAGATCGCGCTTCACCGGCATCCAGCCCGGCGTCCAGAAATCCCCGCCATCATACAGATAATAGTAACGTCCGCCGGTGTCCAGCGGAATATTGTTATACCGGTAACGGGTAAGTCTTCTCATGCGCGCATCGCGGTAGAAGGTATAACCCCCGGCAGTATTAGAGATGAGGCCGAAGAACTGCTCGTTGCCGAGGTAGTTAATCCAAGGGTAAGGCGTCTTAGGGGTATTGATTACATACTCCTTGCGGGTGTCGTCAAAGGTTCCGAATTTCATGAGAGACAAGTCTCCTTTCGATTGTGAACGCGCGTTTACAGTACGGAGAAAAAATTCCCTCCGGGCAAGGGATTTTTCTGCAGCTATCTTGTTGAGTAGGGTGGTTCCTGGCTCTAGGCCTTCGGCGGCTGGCAGGAATCTCTGGCAACCAGGCGTGCCGGGAAGCTGATGGTGCTGAAGGTCGGCTGCCGGGAATCGCACAGCTCCATGACCTTCTCCACAGCGGCCTTCGACATCTCATAGATCGGCAGACGGACGGAGGTCAGCTTGGGATGAATCCGCGCGGCCAGCTGCACATCGTCGAACCCGGCAATGGAGATATCATCCGGTACAGTGATGCCATGCTCCGAGAACGCTTCCATCGCCGAAATGGCCATGTCATCATTCGAAGAGAAGAACGCGGTCGGCAGCGGGCCGCCGGAATCCAGCAGCTTCTTGACTTGTTCATAGGCGGTTTCCTTCAGAAAATCACCCTGCAGCACAAATTCCTCATTCAGCGTAAGGCCATGGCGGTTCAACGTATCCACGTAAGCCATGTAGCGCTCCCGCCCGGAGTAGGTGTTCATCCGCCCGCAGATGATGCCAATCTCCGTATGCCCGAGACCGATCAGGTACTCAATGGCTTCAGCCGTGCCTTCATAATCCTTGGAATTGACAACCGCCAGATGATTGCGGTCCAGATGCTCAGCCATAATCTCCGAGATGTCATAATCAATCAGCACCAGCGGCGATTCCAGGCCCACCATCTCCCGCACAATCCCGATGTCCTTCTGGGTGCCGACGATGATGCCGCCGTCAATCCGCTTCTGCAGGAAGGCCTGCTTGACCTTCAGGAAGTCGTCGGGAGAGTAGACGGTGTGAATCAGAACATAGCAGCCGCGGGCGTTCGCTGTGTCCACCACAGCATCGACGAACGGGGCGAAGTAGTTGTTCTGATAGATCCGCGTCGCATTCTCCTTCTCGTTCATGCTGATGGCAAACAGCCCGATTGTGTCGGTCTTCTTGCCGGCCAGCGCCCGGGCGAAGCTGTTCGGCTCATATTGATGCTGTTCAATCACCTTCAGCACCTTGGCCCGGGTCTCTTCAGGGACATTGGAATAGTTGTTGATCACACGGGATACGGTGCTTCGCGAAACCCCGGCTAGCTTGGCGATATCTTCGCTTCGCATAATGTACCCCCTCTATTGTAAACGCGCGTTTATGCACTCATTGTAGAATAAATCATTGCCCAGGTCAATCGCCTTCGGCAATATTTTCCCCCTGTAATTCAAGCGTTGTCCACTTGCCGGATTCTCCAATCTGCGTTACAACTAAATGCAGCAAGCAAAATGTGCTACTGGAAGGCAGGAACAGATCATGATACAGGCATCCGCTGCGCAGTTATGCAAGGATAAGGAGGGATGGCTATCTTTTATTCGCTGAAAAACCGTTTGATCGCATTCTTCGTGGTGCTGCTGGTATTATCCTTTGGCACTATGTCACTGCTGCTGTTCAATCAGTCTCGCTCCATTATCCGCTCCTACATTGAATCGTCGGCACTGGAAAAGATGGACGAATACGGGTCTTTTATTCATATGGCGCTCCAGCAGAGCTATGACTTGTCCTCTCTGGTCTACAACAGCGACATTACCCAGAAGTGGGATGCGATGCTCACTAATTCCGCTTCCACTGAAGGGCAGAGGATGCTGGCCAATATTAACATGAGCAAGTTCCTGACCCAGACGACGAATAATTATTCCATTGTCTCCTCAGTCAGCATCTACCGCAAGGAGGGACTGCAGGTCGGTGCCGAGAATCAGGTGGCGGCAGATACTTCGTTCTTGCTGGAGGCCTGGTACCGCAACTTCATCGGCCATAGTATTCACTGGGTTCCGGCCCATACGGATGAGGCGGAGATCAACGGGGCCAAGCCGTACGAGGTGGTGAGCCTGCTGCTGCCCATCGGAATCTTCGAGCCGTCGCTGGCTAAGAATGTGATGAAGGTCAACATCAAGGCGGACTACCTGCTGGAGCCGCTGAATCGTATACACCTTGGTGAAAGCGGTACCATATTCCTGCTGAACGAGCAGGGCAGCCCCATTCTATCCCAGCAGGAGTACAATACACATCCGGAGGCGGCGAAGGAAGTGGAGCGGGTGCGGGCCGGGCGGGAGGCACAGGGGGTAGTCTACTTGAAGGATCAGCAGGGCGGCTCCCGCATTCTGGTCTACAAAAAGCTGGCGATCACCAACTGGCTGCTGGTCGGCTTCGTCTCGGAGCAGGACCTGTACGCCAATCTGTTCAAGCTCCGCAACAGCATAATTGTATTCGCTTCGCTGATGCTGGCGGCCGCCTTTGCGCTGGCGTACTGGATCTCATCGGGCATTACCAAGCCGCTCTCGCGGCTGGTCTCGGCTATGCGCCATGTACAGAAGGGCGACTTCGCCCAAGCCGAGCGGCTGACCCTGCCGGAGCGCAGAATCCAGAACGAGGTGGATTATGCCACCGTCACCTTCCGCAACATGGTCAAGCAGCTATCGCATCTGATCCGTACTGAATTTGAACAGAAGCTTCTGCGTCAACAGGCGGAATATAAGGCACTGCTGATGCAGATCAATCCGCATTTCCTGTTCAATACGCTGGAGCTGATGAGCAGCCTGGCGATCCAGCAGCGGACGAAGGAGACGGTTACCGTTATTGAGTCGCTGGGCAAAATGCTCCGGTTCTCGCTAAGGATCAGCGAGGATCTGATTCCGCTGCGCGAGGAGCTGAAGGTTGTGCGCTATTACATGTCCATCCTGGAGGTGCGCTTCGGTGCGGGCCTGGATCTGCGGCTGGACGCGGAGGAGGCGCCTGATGATCCGGAAGTCGTCAAGTTCCTGCTTCAGCCGCTGATTGAGAATGCGGTCAAGTACAGCTTCATTCACCAGGCCAAAGCCAAGGTACGGATTACCGTCAGAGCGGACAAGGACCGCCTGATGCTGTCCGTTGCCGACAACGGCATCGGAATGGACCCGGTGCTGCTGCGCGAGCTGAAGGATCAGGCGATGCGACAGCAGCCGGAGCAGTTGCTGCAGAGCATGACTCATCAGATTGGACTGCGCAATGTGCTGGCCAGATGCCGGCTGTATTACGGTGAACGGTTCACCTTGAACATAGATTCAGACAAGGAGACGGGCACCTGTATCACGCTGGGCCTGCCCCTTCAGAGGAGGAATGACCATGTACCGCGTATTGATCGTGGATGACGAACCGGAGATCCGCCTGGGCCTGCGGCTCAAGGCTGACTTTGCCGCGCTGGGCCTCCGTGTAACCGGCGAGGCGGGCAACGGCATGGAGGCGATGGAACGGCTGGCAAGCCAGGCGGCCGATATTGTCATTACGGATATGAACATGCCGGTGATGAACGGCGTATCTTTCCTGGACGAATGCCGCAGGCTCTACCCGGAGCTGAAGCTGGTGGTCATTACAGGCTATGAGGATTTCCATTACGCCCGGGCAGCAATCCGCAATCAGGCGCGGGATTATCTGCTCAAGCCGGTGGCCGCAGATGAGCTGACGGCCATGCTCCGGAAGCTGAAGAACGAGCTGGATCAGGAGCGTAATGACCGTGACCGGCAGGCCGTGAATGAGTGGCGGTTGTCCCAGTATTACGGGGAGATGAAAGAACATTTCCTGGTGCAGCTTGTCAAAGGGGAAGCGGAGCCGGTCCATGCGCTTAAGGAGCGTGCCGCGCTGTTCGAGCTGGACGGGTGGGACTTGACGGAGGTACGGTTCGTAACGGCCGGCCTCCGCGAACGGACAGGGGCGGAGGCACAGATACCGGAGCCTGGGCAAGGTAAGGGCGGAGCACTGCCGGGCCGTGCACCGGGCAAGCTGCGGCTGCCGTTCGAGCTGTTGGGCAGGGAATTCGCGGGCAGCTCCGGGATGCACTGCCAGGTGCTGCGGGACCCTAGCTATCCGGGGCTGGTCCATTTCATCCTCCAGGACCCGCTGACTGATATGGAGCGCTTCTGTGCAGAGCTGACGGAATGCATCGCCGCCCATCTGGGCTTCAAGCCGGTGGTCGGCTGCAGCGGCGGCAAGCTTGGCTTCCTCCGCTGGAAGGAAGGCTACCTGGAATCGCTTCTGGCCTGGAACCTCTCGGAGAATGCCGAACATCCCTTAGCCGAAGGAAGAAGCGAGCCGGGAATGGTACTTACGGAGGAGCTGACACGGACCTTGCGCAGGCTTCTGATTCAGGGGGATTGGAACGCCTTCGGGCAGAGCATCCGCCAGGAGCTGCAGCAGGCGTTCTCCCATTCCCGCTCCTGTATGGTGAAGCTGATTTTCCAGCTCTGTCTGCTTGTAGACGGCGCGGCCGCAGAGGCCGCAGACGGTGACATCCAGGCCCAGGAGCTATGGCTCTATCCTGAAACGGTCCACAAGCTGGATTCGGTGGACAAGGCCGCACAATTCCTGCTGGAGCGGGCGGCCTCTGTGTACGATGCGATGCAGGAAGCCGGTGATGCCGAGGATTCGGTGATCCGCACAGCGACGCAATATATCGACAGCAACTATATGTATGATCTTAACCTGACTCAGCTTGCCGCACGGTTCAATTACAATTCCTCCTATTTCTCGGAGCTGTTCAAGGCCAGGGTGGGCCGGAGCTTCATGGTCTATCTGACCGGCCGCCGCATGGCCCAGGCCATGCATTTGCTGCTCACTACAACGCTTAGCCTCTCGGATATTGCCGAGCTGACCGGGTTCTCGAATGCCAGCTATTTCAGCTCCAAGTTCAAAAAAATGTACGGAACCGCCCCGTCGGACTTCCGCCGGCACCCACCTGAAAAATTCAGTAGTCAACAGCCGAAGAAATAGCATTCAAGCGGGCTGCGCTCCTCCCTATAATGAGCCTATATCCATGAAGAAGGAGAAGGCGCATATGAAGACAGCACCCAAATCGGCAATGTGGAGAAGAAGCGGTACCGCTTATCTGTTCCTGCTCCCCTGGCTGATCGGCTTTGCCGGACTGACACTCGGACCCATGCTGGGCTCCTTGTATCTGTCCCTGACCAAGTATAACCTGCTCAATGCCCCGCAGTGGCTGGGCCTGGACAATTACAGGCACATCTTCACGGCAGACGATTACTTCTATAAGTCTCTTACCGTGACGTTCAAGTACGTGCTATTCTCGGTTCCGCTCAAAATGGCCTTTGCCCTGCTGGTCGCGATTGCGCTGAACAAAGGTATCCGGGCATTGGGCATCTACAGAACCGTGTATTACATTCCGTCCCTGCTGGGAGGAAGTGTAGCGATTGCCATCGTCTGGCGGCAGCTTTTCGACGGGGAAGGGCTCATTAATCACTTCCTGGCCTGGTTCGGAATCGAAGGCCCGGCCTGGATTGCCCACCCTAGCTATATTCTCTCGACGATCGTTACGTTGTCCGTCTGGCAGTTCGGCTCCGCGATGGTCATCTTCCTGGCCGGAATTAAGCAGATTCCTGCCGATCTGTACGAAGCGGCGCAGGTGGACGGAGCCGGGAAGCTGCGCCAATTCGGCCGGATTACACTGCCGATGCTCTCACCGGTCATCTTTTTCAATCTGGTCATGGGGATCATCAATTCCTTTCAGGTATTCACTCCGGGATATGTCATTGGGGACGGGCGCGGCGGTCCGGTGAATTCCACCCTGTTCTACACGCTGTATCTATATCTCAAAGGCTTCTCCTTCTTCGATATGGGGTATGCTGCCGCTCTGGCCTGGATCATGCTGATCATCATCGGCCTGTTCACCTCCCTCGTGTTCGTGACCTCCAGGTTCTGGGTGTTCTACGGTGACGGAAAGGACGGGCGATAATTCATGACAGATGACAAAATGATCTTCAGGCTCGGCAGGCATGGCGTCATTATTCTGTTCGGGCTGCTGATGCTGTATCCGGTGCTGTGGCTGCTGTCCAGCTCCTTCAAGCCGAATGCGCTGATCTTCTCGGACCCGGGGCTATGGCCGGGACAATTCACGCTGGAGAACTACGTGAACGGGTGGAAGGGGCTGCAGGGCATCTCATTCAGCCGCTTTTTCCTCAATTCTGCCACGATCTCTGTACTGTCGGTCATCGGGAACATACTGACCTGCTCGCTGGCGGCTTACGCGTTCGCCCGGCTGGAGTTCCGCTTCAAGGGTGTCCTGTTTGCCTGCATGCTGGTGACGATTATGCTGCCTTACCATGTTGTGCTGATTCCGCAATATGTTATTTTCAGCAAGCTGGACTGGGTGAACACCTACTTGCCGCTGATCGTGCCGAAATGGCTGGCGCATGATTCGTTCTTCATTCTGCTGATGATCCAGTTCATCCGCGGCATCCCGAAGGAGCTGGATGAGAGTGCCACGATTGACGGCTGCGGCCAGGGCCAGCTGTACTTCCGGATCATTATTCCGCTGCTGGCTCCCGCACTGATAACAACGGCGATCTTCACCTTCATCTGGTCATGGGATGACTTCTTCAGCCAGATGATCTACCTCAGCCGGATCAATCTGTTCACTGTCCAACTGGGCATACGTTCGCTCTATGATCCTTCAGGTTCTTCCGACTGGGGCGCGCTGCTGGCGATGTCAGTGCTGTCGCTGGTGCCGATTATGACGATCTTCATGCTGTTCCAAAAGCATTTCCTGGAGGGCATTGCCACAACCGGTCTGAAATGATGGGCGTTCTGTTAAAGGGAAGCGATTACAACTATTCTTGGGGGGATATGTTTATGAAGAAAAGCTTAGGTTTTACGCTGAGTGTCCTGCTGCTGGCAGCTACAACTGCCTGCTCGGGCGGCAATAACGGCAAGCCTGCTGCGGGCAACTCCGGCGGGACACAGACATCGGCGGATCAGGTGGAGCTGCGGATCATGTGGTGGGGCGATCAGAAGCGGGCGGACAAGACGAATGAAGCGCTGCGCGCCTTCGAGGCGAAGCACCCGAATATTAAGGTGGTCGGGGAGTTCGCTCCGAACTCCGGGTATTTCGACAAGCTGAACACCCAGCTCGCTTCGGGCACAGCGCCCGATGTGTTTTTTCTGGGAGGAAACGTAACTGATTATGCTGCTAAAGGTGTCCTGCTGGACTTACAGCCCTATGTCGGCCATGAGCTGGATCTGAGTGATATGGATCAGACGATGGTCGAATACGGAACGCTGGGCGGCAAGCTGGTGCATATCTCGGCCGGGGCGAACGCCCGGGGGATGGTGCTCAACACAGAGCTGTTCAAGAAGGCCGGAATGGAGCTTCCGGCAGACGGCTGGAGCTGGGAGGATTATGCGGGCATCAGCAAGGAAATCTCCGAAAGACTGGGCAAAGGCTTTTACGGTACCTATAATTTCACGGTTGAGGGCATGGACATCTATATGAAGCAGCGCGGCAAGCAGGTCTATGATATGGAGAAGGATGCGCTTGGATTCGGACAGCAGGACGCAGAGGACTGGTTCAACTACTGGTACGGACTGGCGAAGAACGGAGGGATGGTTACTCCTTCCATGCAGGTATCCAATCCGCCGGGAGACACGAGCAAATCTCTGATTGTTACGGGAAAAGTGGCGATGAGCCTTATTCCGTCCAACCAGTTCGCCGCTCATCAGAATCTGACGCAGGATACGCTGACCATGCTTCAGATGCCGCGCGGGCCGAAGGGAACGGGGGTTGTTTTTGAATCCAGCCAAGGCTTGTCCGGGTATGCGAAGACCAAACACCCGAAGGAAGTCGCGGAGCTGATGAACTTCTGGATCAATGATCCCGATGCCGCCCGGATTCTGGGCAGTGACCGCGGCGTGCCGGTGACCTCCAAGATGCGCGACCTGCTCATGAAGGATGCGACGCCGCTGGAGCAGACCGTATACGACTTCACCAGCCGGGTATCGGAAGCGACGAAGAAGGAGCCGTTTGCTGTGAGCTATAATCCGCCGAATTTCACCGAGTTCACGAAGCTGGTGGAGACCGCTGTGCAGGAGATCGGCTTTGAGCAAAAGGATGTCAAGCAAGGGGTGGAGGATTTCTATAAGGGTGCGACGCAGTTATTCGGTGCCAAGTAAGCATATCCCGGAAGCAGGCTGCCCCCGGCAGTCTGCTTCTCTGTCTGGAGAGCAACTAATGTTACAGGAGGGGAAGAGAATGACGGGGAGTGCACTGGAGAAACTGCGGAGAATAACGGTGGATGACCGGATTGGAGTGCTGAAAAAAACGGCGGACCGGGATGCGCTTGAGGAGTGGAAGCAATCGGGCGTGGCCTTTGCGGCCTCATCCGGGACTGTGGAGAATGTCTATTACTCTGCGCTGCATAAGCTGCTGGACTGCATCGTGCCGATGGACGGAGGCGGGCTTGTGCTGCATGAAGGCGGGGTCTATCTTGGAAGCTGGCTGGAGAGCACGGGCACGATCAGCGCCGAACGGCTGTCGCGCTTCATGCCGGAGGTGGCGGAAGCGACCTTCCGGCTGTTCGCAGACCAGCAGCGGCAGGATGGGCTGATGCCCTACAAAGTGACGCCTGCCGGACCGGCCTACCGGCAGATTCAGATGGTGACTCCGCTGGCCCGGAGTGTCTGGAACCATTATCTGGAGAACGGGCGGGACAAGGACTTCCTTAGCACAATGTATCACGCGATGAGCCGGTTTGACCATTGGCTGGACACGCACCGCAATACTAGGGGGACAGGCTGCGTCGAAGCCTTCTGTACGTTCGATACCGGGCATGATCTCTCCCCGCGTTTCTGGCATGTTCCCGATACGCCCCATCTGGAGGATGCGGCGCAGGTGAACCCGGATTCGCCGCTGCTGCCTTTTCTGGCCCCGGATTTAACGGCCAACGTCTACTGCCAGCGGCTCTATCTGTCTAGGATGGCAGAGGAGCTTGGCGGGAGCGGGGAGGAGTGGCTGGCCAGAGCAGCGGCCAGCAGCCACAGCCTGTTCACTTATTGTTATGACGACAAGGATGAGTTCTTCTATGACCTTGACCGCGGAGACAGGTTTGTACGGGTGCAATCGGATGTCCTGCTGCGGGTGCTGGCCTGTGAGGTGGGCGACGGGGAGTTTTTTGCTGCGGCCCTGCGCCGTTACCTGCTGAATACCGGCAAGTTCTTCGCCAAATACCCCTTCACCTCCATTGCGATGGATGATCCCAGATTCGATCCCTTCTCCAGCTATAACACCTGGGGAGGCTCGTCCAACTTCCTTAGCCTCATCCGTGCACCTCATGCCTTCGAGCAGCACGGGCGTTATGTCGAGCTGACCTGGGTTATCCAGCCGATCCTGGCGGCGTTCTGGCGGATGACCCGGTTCGGGCAGACCTTAAGCCCATGGACCGGGGAAGAAGGCTATACGGAAACCTATTCACCCGCCATTCTCTGCCTGCTGGATTATATGGAGCGGCTATGCGGGATTATGCCGGTAGACGGGGAGAAGCTATGGTTCACCGGCCTGCTTCCCTATGACATGGATCATAGCCGGGAGGCGGCCCATGAGACCGGATACCGCCGGACCGTGGACGGTACGGTTTTTGAGCTGACCGTTACACGGGAGCAAGCAGTCATATACCGCAACGGGCAGGAGTATATGACCTTTCCGTTTGGCGTGCGTGTGGTCCTGAACCGGGGCGGACAACTGCTGAGGCTGATCGGCATGAGTGTCCGCCGGATCGAAGGAGAGCTCAGGTATCGGGGAGAAGGCATTCCGTTTAAGGTCAAGGGCAACGAACAATTGGAGTATACGGACGGCGGATTCGCCAGCATCAGCGATATCGGAGTGATATTGCCGGAGTATGGAGAGATCAGGAAGAACAGATCGAACAGGTAGAACAGGTAGAACGGGAAATCAAGGAGATTACAGGAGTGAAGTGAGGAGAGGGCTAAATGAGCCGTCATGTGAGAACGATAGCGAATAGCGAGCTGCAAATCAGAGATCCGTACGTGCTTCCGCTGGCCGGAGCGGGACAGGAGGCGGGCACCTACTATTTATATGGCAGCACGGACAGTAATATCTGGGGGAAGGGCACAGGCTTCAACGTTTACACAGGCAAGGATCTGAAGCACTGGGAGGGTCCTTTTCCGGTCTTCCGGCCGGAGGCGGACTTCTTCGCGGAGCGGAATTTCTGGGCACCAGAGGTCTATGAATACGGCGGCAGCTACATGATGTTCGCCACCTTCCGGCGCAAGGACAATGATCTGTTAGGCACCGCTGTGCTAACGTCGCCGCATCCTCTAGGTCCGTTCACCCCGCACAGTGAGGGGCCGGTGACTCCGCAGGATTGGAGTTCCCTGGACGGAACGCTGTATGTGGACCGGCAGGGCCAGCCGTGGATGGTCTTCTGCCATGAGTGGCAGCAGACCGGGGACGGCGAGGTCTGCGCCATGCGGTTAACGGAGGACCTGCGGAATGCCGCAGGAGAACCGGCTGTTCTGTTCCGGGCATCCGAAACTCCGTGGACCACACCGTTTGTATCTGCGCGTTATGCGGACCAGCTCAATTATGTAACCGACGGGCCGTTTCTGTTCAGGTCTGGCGGCGGTACGCTGTATCTGCTGTGGGCCAGCTTTATTAACAAAACCTACGCACTGGGTATCGCCCGTTCCGGGAGCGGTGAGATTACCGGACCGTGGATTCATCAGGAAGAGCCGCTCTATCAGCAGGATGGCGGACATGCCATGGTCTTCCGCACCTTCAGCCAGCAGCTGATGCTGGCCATCCACACGCCGAATCAGACACCGCATGAACGGCCGGTGTTTGTGGAGCTTGCGGAGAGCGATGGCGAGCTGAGGGTGAAGGCGTAGGCGCTCACTTGGATAGGAAGAAGGCTAGTGTGGTGATAAGGGGAGGCTACTCTAAGGAACGGCGAGGAATCAGTAATGAAGCAGCAATGCGGCAGGGATACCACTGTTGCCTAGGATTCAGGTTCTATGTGTATTTTGTACAACTAAAATGGCCAACTAGTATGTAACAGCAGCTTTAGTTGCACTCGATACACTTAAAAGTCGCTCAGGCGGCGGGAAAGGGCACTTTTCTCAAATCCAGCTGTACAGAATACAACTATTCCTGCTTTTCTGCGAATTCTCCGTCATTTAGCTGTATAGAATACACTTATCTTCCAAATGTACAGTATGCTATGTGTAAAATCTCGCTTTAAAACGAACGTGTGTTTGCTATAGTGAACTTATGAAACGTAATTTTACTATAGACGAGGAGATGCATGGCTATTCAACTAGGGTGCACGTATCTAATTGTTCGCAATATGAAAGCATCAATTGCCTTTTATGAATCGTTGTTAAATATGAGAGCAGATTTCAGAAATCCTGACCGTTGGGTAGAGTTTCACTGCGGGAATACCCTGGCCTTGTGGAATCCCGAGTTTGACAAGGAACTGATAAGGAAGAAGCAGGATGTGTCGGATCATTTTAATGAAGCCTATTTAAAATACAAGCAGGAGGGAGAGCTTAGGTACGGCAACAATGTAATCCTTAACTTCAACGTTATTGATCTGAATGCAGAGTATGAGAGAGTGAAATCTCTGGGAATCGGTGCAGTTTCAGAGATTTTTTATATCAATGTTGTCCTTCCGTATCACTGCTTCATGCTGGAAGATCCGGATGGTAATTTAATTGAGATCACTGGTGAATATTCATAGAACTTTGCAATCCATCTGACTAATATGTAAAACTTATAGAGCATTGGATGAAAGTACCTGAACGACTGAAAAAGAAAGGGGATGCGAACGAATTGTACTATAGGGGATTTGGGTCTATGCTTGCTGATGGGTTCGGTATGTTTGCTATTCTGATCTGGTTAACCTGCTTTGCGTTGGGCATTTATCTGTTCATTCTGGTGGTGAAGCTGCTGCGCAGGGGGATCGTCGCGCTGGACTTGTACAACCACTCTAAGAATCTGGAAATCCGCGAGCGTTATGAATCCGTTCACCGGAGAGAAGAACTCTGAAGATTGCATCTGATGGCAGGATTGATTATACTCCCAATATGGAATATTCAAATTTGTCATATCTGGAGAGGAGTTTGAGCGAATGAAGAAGAAGATGGCTGCTTCATTGACTGCATTTGCCATATTGGGAGCGATGGGTACGGGTGTGTATGCCGGAGCCAACCTGCAGGAGATCAAGGCTTATCTGAATCCAAGCATCAAATTCAAGATGAACGGCCAGCCGGTACAGCTTAAGAATGGCAGCGGTGCAGTGGTTTCACCAATTTCCTATAAGGACACAACGTATCTGCCAGTCCGGTCCGTATCCGATCTGCTGGGGGTTACTGTTAAGTTCGATGCTGCAACCAACACCATTTCTCTGGGAGAGCAGACGGCGGGTGTGCCGATTGCTACTGGCTTTGACAATATGTATCACACCAAAGACCCGGATAAGACCGTTTACAAGGATAAGGATTACAAGGATGTGTTCTTCGATAACGCCAGCGGCGACCGCGGCAGCTCCTTTATGCTGAAACCGGACAAAAAGTACCAGAAGCTCTATCTCCAGATCGCTGCAATCGGCGGGGATATCAAAGACTTTACGGTTGAAGACACGGATACCAACACGGTGCTGAAGAAGCAGACGATTGACCCGGCCAGCGGGCTCACGACCATCGAAGTGGATATTGCCGGAGTCAGCAGCTTGTATCTCACTGGCGACGTGAAGAATGGAACATCAGTGTTTGTTCCGCTTACGACATCTTACTATAAATAATTCGAGGATTACCCTGAAACCCGGAAGCTCTGCTTCTGGGTTTCTTAGTGTCCGCATATAGCGGCTGTTTGGGGAATGGGAAAAATGGGTATTATCCGGTAAGCCATTGAATCTAACTGGCAATGTCATTGTTCAATGAAATTCATGAGGAGTGAGCAGATGTATACTAAAAAGCTGATAATGGCCTTATCCTTAACATTGTCCCTATTGGTCTTGAGCGCGTGCAGCAACTCAGCGGATGCGCCGTCTGCCGAACCGTCACCGGACTCTGCACCGGCAACTGAAGCGGAGGCAACCCCAACCGCCTCTACCGAGCCGGAGCAGACAACCGAACCATCGGCTGAGCCGGAGCAGACGCCAGAGCCGTCCCCTGAACAGTCAGACGGCGGCGGCAGTACGGCTTCCGGTAGTTTAGATATGCCGGAAGAGCTGCCGAAGGATTTTCCGATGCCGGAGAATGTAACAGAGACTGTGCTGTCCACAACAGCGAAGAACGAAGGCAAAACATCGGTGATGCTGATTTATAGAACGTCCGATAGTATGGAAGCTGTAACGAAGCTCTATGATGATTATCTGTCTGCCCAAATGGGGGACCAATCTGTGAAGACCATTGATGCCAAGAATCTGATCATTCAGGGCAAGACCAAAGACAACAAACACAGCTGGTCTGTAATTGGCGGCCCGCTTGCTTCCCAGGAGGGCATTGTCGAGGTCAATGTGATCTGGTCTGAAATCTGATAGGCACAGCGAAGCTGCTATGTAAGATGAACATCCGCTCACACCCGTTTTTCGGGTAGTCAGCGGATGTTTTTTTGGCGCGCGGCAAAAAGTGTCGAAATTTGTAATTAAGTAGTATACGCCAGGTGCGGCGGGGATATATAATTAATGTGAACGAAAATTAGTCAGGCGGTGTTATGGTTTGTCGTGGGAACCTGTAGGTTTTATGTTTTTCTCTACAATAGAGACGCTTGCGCTCTATTATCTGATTATGTCGCTTTTCCGGTTCAAATGGAGATGGTATATCTGGCAGGCTTTATTCGTTATCTTGCTGAACAACCTCCAGAGCTATCTGCTGAGAAATGAACTGGGAATGTCGAATGTCGCACCACTGTTATTAATTCTGATCTTTATATTCTTTTTCAATGCTGTAGTTAGGATGCCCCTGGTCCTGTCAGTCATTGCAACCATATCAGGTTATGCCATGTTTGCTGTAATTCAGACGATAATCGTAATCCTATTCTTTGGCTCCATTTCAAGTATCAACAGTGTGATGGAAGGATATTTTCTTCAGCTTATGACAGCGGTAGTAGTCTTTGTGGCCTTCAGCTATTTTTACCGGAAAGGAAAAGGATTCACATTCGATCTCAATAAGCTGCGGTTTAAATTAGAGGATATCCTTCTGGCTGTGCTGATTGTTTGTTTCGTGATAGGGGTTTCCGTCCTGCTCTATTTCAATGATACCCTGCTAAATGTCGTGATCTTTCTAGTGATGTCTGTATTCCTTCTATATTATTCTAACCGGAAGGAGCGGGAAGATGCTTGAATTCATGTCCGGGAAGCTGGCACTCACGATTAAAAATATCGTCCCAGAGCACCCTGCCTCCTATGCTGTCCTGAAGTTTGCTATTAGCGTAGCGCTTAATATTGTGTTTATTATAGGTTTGACACTGGCGGTATCCCTTTTGACAGACAGGACGAGTGAAGCGCTGCAGATTCTGATCTCTTTTGCCTTGTTGCGCCAGGTATCCGGCGGAGCACATCTTAAATCGGGTATGGCCTGTATCCTGTTTACGGTAAGCTTGTTCACGATTCTGTCATTTGTGGAGGTCAGCTCCCTATACGTTATGCTAATGAATGCAGTTAGTCTGTTAGTAGTTCTATGGCTTGCACCCATTGGGATAGAACGTCAGACCCGGATTCCCAGGAAGCACTGGCCTAAGCTCAAGATCATAGCGCTGCTGCTGGTGGCTGCGAATATCCTTGTAGGATCTCCTGTTATAGCAGCCAGCTTTATGGCACAATCTCTTAGTCTGATTATAGCTAGAAGGGAGGTGAACACCTGATGATGAAATCCTTGCAGCGTAAAGCAGTGTACAAACTTGCTTCCGGACTATCTGCCATGGCAGCTATTCTTGTGCTGGTTACAGCCAGTGTACTTTACATTAACCAACCAGAAGTTCCAGAAGAGTTACTTAAATAACATTGGAGTTGATCCCTTTGAGTGCTATATCTGTTACTAGAGACACAGAGGGAAACACTGGTGTATTCTTACTCGATATTGGAAAAATAACGTTTATGGAATTTGAACGGTCTATCTATCGGATTATTGTCCATACGTACGATCAAACCTTTTATACAGTAGGTACGCTGAAATATTGGCTGAATACGCTGGCCAGTTCAGGATATCATTTCGTTCTAGCGGATAGAAACACGTTAATTCAGGTTTCTAATATTATCCAGTTGGATAAGACATTTCATATTGCTTATTTTGGGGAAGACCATAAGGGAATCAGGCAGAAGTGTTTCCTATCAGACAAAGGTTATAAAGAGATTCTCAAATACGTAAGAACATCCGAATCGGATATTCAATTATTGGAGCTGCCCCAGGGGTAGCTTTATTTTTTTGCATGTTTAGATCTCGGATATATAACAAGGCTGACCCTGCACAGTTGATGTGCCCCGGGCCAGCCTTGTTCAGGTTAGCTTAATCTGCAGCTAATTTGGAATACATACAGAGATCAATGAACGTACCTTTGGAGCGCTCGCATTGCCGCAGAGTTCCTTCCAGCGTAAAATGTAGCTTTTGCAGCACTTTGATGGAATTGAGGTTAGCAGGCTCGACCTTTGCTTCGATACGATTGAAGCCAAGGGTATTAAACGCATACTTGGTTAAAGCATTAATGGCTTCAGATGCATACCCTTGTCCCCAGAATTCCCGTCCGAGGTCATATCCGATTTCGGTTCTGGCGTTGTCGTAATCCAGCATATTGTAACCGCATGAGCCGATAATCCGGCCCGACTTGGATTCAATGATGGAATAACGAATGGCTTGATTCTCTTTAGCTAAACTACTCAGCAGCTCAATCATCTCCACGGCCTGACTTTCGTCAGAGAAGCTGCTGATATTCATGAACCGGGTCACTTCAGGATCGGACCAGATGGAGAACAGGCTGGCCGCATCGGCGGTGCTCATCTTTTTTAATACTAATCTCCCGGTTTGCAGTTCGGTTTGTAATTCAGTAATCATCAATGTGTTACCTCCATTTAAATGTATATGGTGTGAGGTACAACTATTGATATCTGCGCATAGTTCAGTCCTTTCGCGGCAATATGATTCTATTATACAGGATATAATCCGGGACTTGACCTAATTCTGAGCGGCTTCAAAAAACTTCACAAAGAAGCAGGCAGGCTGCTCCTGTCCAGGGTTGTGTCCTGTTTCTTATTGCGCTTTACATGGTAAACTTTAGGTAAAACATCAGGGAGGCCATTATGAGAAAAATCGTATTCGTATTCTTGTTCTTATTCGTATTAACGGCTTGTGGAGATTCAAAGGATGGGGTTACCACCAAAGACTTGGCGATCCAAAAGGTGAATGACAGTAAAGCTGTAGTTCAATATGGAATGAGCCGGACGGAAGCAGAAGAGGTGCTTGGCAAGGGAGAGGATAAGGGGATCGCTAATGCAGTGAATTATGACTCCGGCGTAAGCATAATGTACCGTGAGGATAAGGTGGCAGGCATTACGCTGGGGAAGGAATCCAAAGATGCGTATGAAACCGCCGGCGGCTTCAAAATTGGCATGTCCAAAGATGATTTCAAACAAGTCTATGGGGATCAATATCTGAAGGATATGGAGAGCAACCTGGATTACGCATACGATTCAAGGAACAAGCGCTATTTGCAGGAAAAAGAGTGGGCAGCGAAATCCGAAGACGATACCAAAATATATGTGATATCAGCCATGTTCGACGGTAAGGGGGTTGCAAACGGCATTGTATTGGTGGATAAGCGGATGACGATGACGTTTAGGTAAATGGTAGGTGATAATGGTATAAAAGGAATAAAATGGAAAACCTCCGCTAAGTGATATTATTCTCCTAAACCCTTATACAGACAAGGATTCACCTCGCGATAAGCAGTCTATTCTTGATATTCGGGCCAAAACGACCGAGGGCGAAATTATTAATATTGAGATGCAGTTGTTTAATAAATACGATACGGAGAAAAGAACGCTCTATTATTGGAGCAAACAGTATTCGACTCAGTTGCAGGAGAGTCAGCCATACAGCCAGTTAAAACGGTGTGTGACCATCAATATTATTAACTTTGCTCTATTGGCGAATACTCTTTATCACAATGTCTTTCATTTGCGGGAGGACCGCACGGGAATTCCTCTGCTTGACGACATTGAGATTCACTTCCTGGAGTTGCCGAAGCTGGATGAACAAGCGGTATCCCTGGAACAAGGTGGACTGGTAAATTGGCTGTTATTCCTTAAGGGAGTTGACCAAACCAAATGGGAGGTGCTGACGATGAACGAACCTGTGTTGAAAAAAGCCATGAATACGTTGGAGTTTCTGAGTCAGAACGAAGAGGCCCGCAGACAATACGAGGCGCGTCAACGCTATTTGCACGACGAGGCCTCCATGTATGAGGCAGCTAAAGTGGCGGAAGCCAAGGGGAAGGAAAAAGCTCAAAAAGAAATAGCTCAAAAATTACTTGCTTTAGGCATAGAGCTATCTGTTATTTCTGAGGCGTCTGGTCTCACGGTAGAAGAGATTGGGAGGTTAACACCGTTGCAATAAAAACTAGTAAGGGATAACGCTGTTTCCGCGATATTATAAAAATAACTTGCCTTCCCCTTACGTCCTGTGTTATTATAAATTTCGTTGCAGGACGGTAGCTCAGCGGGAGAGCACTATCTTGACAGGGTAGGGGTCATGGGTTCGAACCCCATCCGTCCTATACGCGAAGAAAGCCTTGCTTTATAAGGCTTTCTTTTTTTGTTTTTTGAATTTTATTTTACATCTGACTGTAGAACTTTATACCAAATAAAATTTTACGCTCCTCTTGGCTAAGGCTTTATACTCTGACTAATAGTAGTGAGAAAATAGCACGACACCACCTTAATACTATAATACAATCATAACGGTTGACTGGAAGAACCTCTCATTCAATCCATTATACATATTGAAAAAAAGGGTGGAATCCGATGATGATTGTAACGCTGCACGAGGCGAAACCTTCTGAGGTTAGCCTCAAATATGTGGTAATCTTTATGAAGCAAGGTGAGGATTGGGTGCTGGTGCGGCACCGGGAGCGTACAACCTGGGAATGTGCCGGCGGGCATATTGAGCCCGGGGAGACCCCTGATGAAGCTGCGGTAAGAGAGCTGTATGAAGAGACGGGTGCTGAAGAATATACGCTGCAACCGTTGTGCGTCTATTCGGTTAGTAGTGCAGAGCTGCCAGAGAGCTATGGGATGTTATATTTTGCGGCTGTGGAGAAGTTTGGACCCTTGCCGGAGTATGAAATGGAAGAGATCCGAAGCTTCAGCGAGCTGCCGCAGGCGGTGACGTATCCGGGAATATACCCTGTCTTATTAGGCAGAGTGAACGAATATATCAGCAAGCTTTGAGAGGAGACCAGGCTCATGACTCAAGAGATTACGAGGTTTAAGCGCCTTGGCGAATACCTTAGATCCCGCCGGGACCGCCTCCAGCCTGAGGCGGTGGGGATCAGGGAAACGGGCAGTCAGCGCAGAACACCGGGGCTGCGGCGGGAGGAGGTTGCGGTGCTGGCGGGTCTTAGCAGCACTTATTATACCTGGCTCGAACAAGGCAGGGAGGTTACCGCTTCCAGAGAGGTCATGGAGAGTCTGAGTCAGGCCCTGCGGTTGTCGGCAGATGAGCGGAAGCATCTGTTTGAGTTGTGGAATCCGGGCTTGCCGGATACTCTTGCTTCTATTAATGAAGCTAATGAGCGGAATCAGGAGCTGAATCCGCAGTGGCGGGACATTATCCGTCAACTGTCATATCCTTCTTTTATTACGAATGAGCGGTCTGAGATTCTGGCCTGGAATGACCAGGCGTGTGAAGTCCTCTGTGATTTCGGGAGCCGGCCTGCTTCAGAGCGTGTTATGATGCGCCAGCTGTTCCTTGATCCGGAGCTGCGGCGGCGGATGCTGAACTGGGAGGAATTCGCTCTCCATTCAGTGGCGGTATACCGGACCTATTATGACTTGAACCTGCATGATCCCTGGTATAAGGAGATGGTCGGGCAGCTCTGTAAGGAGAGCGCAGACTTCGCCGCGATGTGGAAGCAGCACGATATCCAGCATAAGAGGGTGAACCGTGTAGTCATCCTGGGTTCTGGTACGAATCAGCCGGTCACTTATGATATCAATTCTATGGCGAATCTGGCGGATCATCCGGGTGTGCATGTATGTATCTACACGCCTGTCTCCGTCTAAGAGACTAGAATCTGGTGACGCTGGGCTTACAGATCTGCTTCTCCCTGGTAATAATCTTACTAGCATGAACGTACTGTGGCTGCTCTGCGGCTGGGCAGTTAGAATAAGAACATGTTTACAAGATCTTTTACAGGGGAAAGAGGGAGACCATCTTATGCAAACCAGAACACTAGGCAGTACAGGACTGAACGTATCGGCGATGGGGCTTGGAACGATGATGATGCCGGATAATGAGGAGTCGGTTCAGACCATTCATGGCGCTCTTGACCTGGGAGTAACTCTGCTGGACACAGCGGATATCTATGGTGAGTTCCTGCAGCAGCGCTTCGGGGGCAATGAGCGGCTCGTCGGACGGGCGCTTAAGGGCCGGAGAGATCAGGCGGTGGTTGCAACCAAATTCGGTATCACACATACACAAGGACCCAAGGGAGATCCCGCCTATATCAAAAAATCAGTAGACGCCAGCCTCTATCATCTAGGTATGGACTACATTGATCTGTACTATCAGCACCGGCCTGACCCGAATACTCCAATTGAGGACACCGTGGGGACATTGGCTGAACTCGTCAAGGAGGGTAAAATCCGCTATATCGGCTTATCCGAGGCGTCGCCTGATCTGATCCGCCGTGCTCATGCCGTACATCCGGTCACTGCGCTGCAGACGGAATTTTCACTCTGGAGCCGTGAGGTGGAGGACGAAATTCTGCCGCTGGTCAAGGAGCTGGGCATCGGCTTTGTGGCCTATAGTCCGCTGGGCCGCGGGTTCCTGACCGGTCAGATCAAGAGCTTCGATGACCTGCCGGAGGATGACTACCGGCGCTACTACCCGCGGTTCCAGGGAGAGAACTTCACCCGGAATCTGGAGGTTGTCTCACTGATTGAGCAGATGGCAGACGAGAAGAGCTGTACTCCGGCCCAGCTTGCGTTAGCCTGGCTTCTGGCCCAAGGCGAGCAGATTGTGCCCATCCCGGGAACGAAGCGGCTCACGCGGGTAGAAGAGAACCTGGGAGCGCTGCAGGTTACCCTGACAGCGGAGGAGCTCGCCCGGATTGAGCGGATCTCCCCGCAGGGTGTTGCAGCCGGAGAACGTTACCCCACTTGATCTTTTGGATTAACGCAATCCTCCGGTAAGCCTGTCAGTTCTGCCCCGGATCGGCTTGCAGCCGCTCTATCTCCTCCTGAATCCGTTCTACATCGATCCGCTCGAACAACAATTCCAGCCTCGTTACGGGCTGGTGCGCAGGCACAGTGACCGGATGCCACACAGGTTCACCGAGGGACAGGAACTCTCTGATCTTCCCGCAGGAGAAGGGGATGAACGGGTTCAGCAGGTTAGCCAGGTTGCCGATGATCTGTACACAAGTATAAAGCGTGTGGCCGGCAGCAGTCTTGTCTTGCTTCACCTGCAGCCACGGCTGCTGCTGGTCGAAATACTTATTGGCCTCGCGGATGCGGGAGAAGATGAATTCAAGGGCTTCCTTGAAATGACCGGCTTCAATCAGCCGTCCGGCTTCCTTATACAGCTCATCCAGGCTGCCGGCCCAGGCTTCGTCCAGTGTACCGTCTGGAACACTGCCCTCCCAGAACTTGTTCACGAACGCCAGGCTGCGGTTCACGAAGTTGCCGAAGGCGCCCAGCAGCTCGCTGTTATGGCTGTAGATGAATTCTCTCCAGGAGAAATCGGCATCCCGCTTCTCCGGGCCATTCGCAATTAGGAAATAGCGGATCGAATCGGGATCATACCGGCTGAGGATATCCGGCACCCAGACGGCCCAGTTGCGGCTGGTCGAGAACTTCTCCCCTTCCAGGGTCAGATACTCAGAGGCGAAGATCCGGTCCGGCAGATGCAAGCCTTCAGCACCTAGCAGGAGGGCCGGCCAGATCAGGCTGTGAAAAGGGATGTTGTCCTTCCCGTGTACATAGTAAGCGGTTATTGAAGGCTCAGCGGAATCCGCTTGCCCGGCTGAATCAATCCAGAAATCCTCCCAACATCGTCCGGTCTCTGCGGCCCACTGCTTGCTGGCTGACAGATAACCGCTGACGGCCTCGATCCATACATAGATTTTTTTGCCTGCGAAGCCGTCAGCGGGAACCTCCACACCCCAGTCCAGATCCCGCGTGGCGGCACGGTCCTGCAGCCCTTCCTGCAGATATCTCCGGGTCAGCCGGACCGCGTTATCCCGCCAGCCCTGTGCCGAATCCGCATATTCTGTGAGGGCGTTCTGGAAGCTGGACAGCGACAGATAGTAATGCACCGTAGAGCGCAGTACAGGCGGGGCCCCGCAGAGGGCACAGGTGCGCTCCAGCAGGTCGACCGGATCAAGAATGGTTGAGCAATAATCGCATTGGTCTCCCCGGGCCTGTTGTCCGCAGACCGGACAGATTCCCTTCACGTAACGGTCCGGCAAGTAACGCTGGTCCTGCTCACAATAACATTGCAGCGTGGATTTCTGGTACAGATACCCGTGATCCAGCAGCTTCAGGAACAGCTCTTGCACCGTGCTGTGGTGATGCGGCTGATCCGTCCGCGTATACAGGTCATACGTGAAGCCAAGGGCACGGAAGCAATCGGCGAATTCCTCATGATACCGGCTGGCGAATTCACCGGGAGAGACCCCTTCCTTCGATGCCTGCACAGCGACAGGTGTGCCATGGCAGTCGCTGCCCGATACATAGAGCACAGCATCTCCTTTAGCGCGGTGGTAGCGGGCCAGAATATCTCCCGGCAGAATGCTGGCCAGCCTGCCCAGATGCAGGGAACCGTTGGCATACGGCCAAGCCCCTCCAATAAAAATGTTTGTCATCTCTTTATCCTCCTTTATGATGTGGAACGCAAAAAAGGCACTCATCCCCTATAGGGACGAGAGCCTGTGCTCACGTGTTACCACCCAAATTCATCAATGCCTTGCGGCATTCACCTCTTCAGGTACTTCCGCAAAAATAGCGGGTATACCCTAGCACGTTAACGGATGCGGGTTCCGGCACAGCCTACAGCCCGTTCATGGGCTTCGGTGCGCAGCTCTGAGACCATATTCCCGAGGGTTTTCTTTACTCCTTTTCAGCATCCGGAGCTCTCTGTGAAAGAATTGCCAGGGTACTCTTTCTCTTCATAGCCATTGTGGTTATCCTAATTACTGGATATCATATACGGCAGGTGAGGTCTATGTCAACACCCTCCCGATATTTGCCAAACACCATGTTTATGTGCGACAGTAGAGAGGAAGAGACAATAAGGAGATTGAGACTATTGCCGGACAATAAGCAGGAACAAAAGAAAAGCTCAGGAGCCATGGGCTGGCTGGGCAGCGGAGCAGTGCTGCTGCTGCTCAAGGGGAAAGCGTTGCTGTCTCTGCTGAAGCTGGGGAAAATCGCGGGGCCGCTGATCTCCATGCTGGTATCGATCTGGGCCTACGCCCTGGTCTCACCCTGGGAATTCGCCGCAGGCTTCGTGGCCTTATTATTTGTGCATGAAATTGGGCATGTGATTGCTGCCAAGCGGATCGGACTGCCGGTGAGCGCACCGCTGTTTATCCCGTTCATGGGCGCGCTGATTACGATGAAGAAGCAGCCGCTGGATGCCAGGGAGGAAGCTTATGTGGCTTTTGGCGGACCGGTGCTGGGGAGTATTGGCGCAGCGGTTGTCTTTGGAGCTGCCTATTATTATCATAGCCCGCTATTATATTCACTCGCCTACATCGGGTTCTTCCTGAATCTGATCAATCTGCTGCCGATCCACCCGCTGGACGGGGGGAGAATTGCGACGGCGGTCTCGCGCTGGCTGTGGCTGGTCGGACTGGTGGGAGGCTTCGTGGTCATACTGTATCTGAAGTCGGTGCTGTTCTTCATTATCTGGCTGCTGTTCGCTTATGATCTGTACAAGAAATACATCAGCCAGCGGAAGAGGAATCAGGGTCATGCGGTGTTAAAAAGCTTCCTGATTCCGATCGAGAATCTTCAGGAGCAGGGCTATCTGATCCCGGGGCCTGAGCATAGACGGGACTTGCCTTTTACCACCTACAGCGATCTGGAACGCCAGCAATATGTAGGTGTGCACTGGGAGAACCTGGACTATTACGGGACGACAACGATGCCGGTGCAGTCCCTGATCCGCAAGGTCAGGATTGCGCAGCTGGAGCAGATCTATGTGGATATGAAGCTGCATCTGAAGATGCAGTGCGAGATCAGCTTCACGGTGTACGACAACGAGAAATATTATGAGGTGCCGGCAGCCTCGCGCTGGAGATACGGGATTGCCTATTTTGCTCTGGCCGGAATTCTCGGGGGCATGATGTATCTGGTTCATGTTGTGGGGAATGTAAATTTATAAATATTCGTTTATGAGCCTCCCGATTCGTCAAAGCTGGATAGCAGCGGAATGAAGAAGGGGGCATTACAATGCGCATGACAAAATTAGCTCTTCTGTCGATGGGGGCCTGTCTTCTAATTGGATCAGCAGGCTGCGGAGGCGGCAAGGAGCTTCCTGAATATACGGGAGTTCAGCTTATGCCGGGGCTGGATGGAGGATTGGGCCTGCAGGATCGCCTGAATTCGCCGGTGCTGCGGGATGTGTATGACGGCTCGATTCCAGAAGAGGTCTACGATACGCCGTAAAAGGCTCAGAGGCTTCAGGCTCTATACAGAATATTAATAATTCTGTATAATCCTCAATATTGATTGGAGCTACAGAGAGGAGCCGGAAGGATGGCAGCAGAGATCGTTCATATCACAACTGAGGAACAGCTTAAGATGGCACTGGATATCCGCAAGCAGGTGTTTGTGGAGGAACAGAAGGTGCCGGTGGAAGAAGAAATTGACGAATATGATGTAATCAGCGATAACGTGCATCATTTCCTGCTCATGGATAACGGGCAGCCGGTAGCGACCGGACGGCTGATCTACTATAAGGCGGGAACCGCCAAAATGCAGCGGATTGCCGTCCACCGTGACTACCGTACCAAGGGATACGGCCGGATTCTGCTGCTGGCGATGGAGGAGCGGGCCAGTGAGCTGGGACTTGCGGCTTCGGTCCTTGACGCGCAGTGTCAGGCGGAGGCTTTTTACCGCAAGCTGGGGTA
The DNA here is from genome assembly GCF_037977055.1 of Paenibacillus sp. FSL K6-1096. Classification (NCBI taxonomy): domain Bacteria; kingdom Bacillati; phylum Bacillota; class Bacilli; order Caryophanales; family Paenibacillaceae; genus Paenibacillus; species Paenibacillus sp. FSL K6-1096. The sequence goes on from NZ_CP150274.1 coordinate 6,636,265, forward strand.
TGAGGTGATTTCCCAAGAGCCCTTCTATGATGCGGGGATTCTCCATGTAAGAATGCAGAAGGCCCTGTAATCGGCCGGGGTACATACTCTTTCAACCTTATGGACATGCTAGAGGTGAGCCTGATGGAGGCTAATCCAAGTGTGAAGGAGAGATTCTGCGTGATGAATAATCAACGGGAACGCTTTACTGCCGCTAAGCGCAACGGTGACGGAGACCTGACCCAGTTCCAGACCTCGTCCGGCCGTGTGCTGGATTATCAGCAGGCGCTTCAGGAGGTTCAGTCCGGAAGCATTGAAGGAGTTAATGTGTTCAAAGGCAAAGACGGCGAAATGTATATCCGCGGTGATGCCGACGGTGATCCGACGAACAATCTGGATCAGCTTCCGTCCTTTTAGCCGGGCATAAATAACAGCAAACAGCCGGACAGGCGTCTTACTGACGCTGTTGTCCGGTTTTTTTAATTCTCCTTCTGCAAAAAGAAATAATTCCCTGAATTCTGCGCAACTTGTCGCCCGGTTCGCAGTATACATTAACAGCATGAATTACTTGGAGGGGCATTACAATGAGATGGAGAAAAATTGCACTGTGCGTAATCGTATTTTCCATGATGGGCGGGTCATATTTATTCGCTGACGCGGTGAATCAGAGGATCAAAGTGTCCAGTAACGGCAGAGAGCTGGCTGACGGCGGTTATCTGATTGACGGCAAGGCCTATATTCCGGCGCGGGAAGCAGGCGGCATCGTCACCTGGGACGGCTCTGGCCGGGTGACAATTATGAAGCCTAATGTTCATATTGTGCTGTTCAAGGGCGACACCGTATTCGGCAATGTTAATACCGGCAAGCTGAAGATGAAGATTCTGACCCAGGTGGACAGCCTGAAGGAGAGCATCTCGGCTGTGAAGGTAGCGATCACCGATCCGTCAGGGAATGTGAAGGATATTCTGGAGGATTCCGGCGGGTCCAAGAATGAGGATTTCTGGTTCTCCACTCCGGAATTCACCTATGACTTCAAGGAATCCGGCAAGTACAGTGTAGGCTTCTTCATGAAGGCCTCGAAGAACGGAGATTACATTCTTGTGTCCGAGAAGGTCGTTACGGCCTCATCGAAGAATTAAGCCGTCTTCCGCAAATTGACCTGCTTTATCTTACGTGTTACGATACCAAATGTAGGATAATTCAATCAAAGTGAGGTATTTCAATGAGCGATCACAAACATGAGCATGGCCATGAACATGGTGAAGCATGCGGTTGCGGACATGATCACGACCATGAGCACGAGGAGTTTGTGCTGACCTTGACGAACGAGCAGGGCGAAGATGTGGAAATGGTACTGGTGGAAACGTTTGATGTAGGTGAGAAGTTGTACGCCCTGCTGCTCGAACGCGAGAATCCTGAAGCCGACGGGATCATTCTTCGTATGGAAGAAGAGGACGAAGAGATGGTTCTGTACAACATTGAAGATGAAGCTGAATGGAAAGCTGTCGAAGAAGCTTATAACGAGCTGCTTGCCCAGCAAGAATAGATCCCAGTCACTCCTTCATTTGGGTGTGTGCCGGACAAGCTGCCGCCCCAAAGGCAAAACCCCGATCCGCTTAGGCGGATCGGGGTTTTGTATTGCGCTTGCCGGGGTTGTCCCGCTTAAGAGATCGGTTCAGCCTCGACAATGACTTTGATATTGGTAATGCTGCGGTCCTCGGGCCCCTTAACCGGCAATCCGATTTCTACATGGTCAATGATATAGTCAATGTTATCCTGGGTAATTACTTCTCCAGGGAGAAGAATCGGAATTCCCGGCGGATAGACATAGATGAACTCAGCAATAATGTAGCCGGCTGATTCGCGGAACGGAACGAGCTGGGTATCGGCGTAGAAGGCATCTCTGGGAATTAGCGCCAGCTGCGGAATATTCGGCACCTGCACCTTGAGCTCATAGATTTCGCCCTTGCTGTAATGAATCGCCGAGAGCACCCGCAGCGCCGCGATCAGCTTATCTACGGACTCCTGGGTATCTCCGGGGGTAATCAGGCACAGAATATTATACATGTCGCTCATTTCGACTTCGATGTTGTACTTCTGGCGTAGCCAGTTCTCGGTCTCATAGCCGGTGACTCCCAGATGGCGGACATGGATACTCAGCTTCGTCGGGTCCAGATTAAATGTGGCTTCCGTGCCGAGAATTTCTTTGCCGAAGCTGTACAGGCCGTCGATTTCGTTAATCTCCTTGCGGGCATAGTTGGACAACGCAATGGTTCTCGCCGCCATCTCATGGCCGTGCAGGGCCAGGTTGCGTCTGGAGGTATCCAGCGAAGCAAGCAGAATATAGGAAGTTGACGTTGTGGTGAGCATGCTGAGCATGGTCTGTACCCGCTGCGGGTTGACCAGACCGGTCTTAGCATTAAGGTTCAGTACCGAGCTCTGCGTCATCGAGCCGCCCAGCTTGTGGACGCTGGTTGCCGCCAGATCTGCGCCGGCCTGCATGGCCGACACCGGTAAGTCCTCATGAAAATGAATCAGTACTCCATGTGCCTCGTCCACCAGCACGGGAACCCCGTAGCTGTGGGCCAGATCGACAATCGCACGCAGGTCGGCGCATACGCCGAAGTACGTGGGGTTGATGACAAGGACACCCTTGGCATCCGGATGGCGCCTTAACGCCTTTTCCAGCGAGCTGGTAGTAATGCCGTGGTCTATCCCAAGATTCTCATCCTGTACAGGAGAGACAAATATAGGCTTGGCTCCGGAGAAAATAATGGCCGACATCACGGATTTGTGAATGTTGCGCGGCACAATAATTTTGTCTCCTTCTGAGCAAACAGAGAGGATCATTGTCATGATGGCATTGCTCGTGCCTTGTACACTGAAATACGTGTAATCGGCGCCGAAGGCCTCTGCAGCCAGCTTCTGAGCTTCAAGGATCACCCCGTTGGGCTGATGAAGGTCATCAAGCGGTGCAATATTGATCAAATCTATGGATAGAGCGTTATCGCCGATAAACTCACGGAATTCGGCATCGGTTCCGAGCCCCTTCTTATGCCCCGGAATATGGAACTGAACTGGATTTCCGGCGGCGTGCTTTTTGAGAGCGGTGAAGAGGGGAGTAGCTTTCTGATTCATTTAATGCTGTCACAACCTTTCGCGAAGAGTGAATTTATGCTTCCCGCTGAAACGGAAACCTTCCCCCGGGGGTCAGGTTAACCATTTCTACTTGAGCAAGCATCAGTATAACAAATCAATCACCATAATACTAGGATGTGATGAAATGACTGGCAAAGCGGCGCAACGTATGCATATTAATTTAGCCACACCGTTCATTTTGGAAATGTGGATTATTATTTTTCTGGTGGAATTCGTCAAAGGCTCGCTGCTTGTAGCCCTGCTGCCGGTCTACATGGAGAATATTCTCGGGCTCTCCGTCACGGTGGTCGGCTTCGCCTTCGCGCTGCAATATCTGGGCGACAACCTGTTCCGCAGCCCCTTCGGCTGGGTGATGGAGCGGATCGGGTTCCGCTGGACGATGACCGGGGCGCTGCTGCTGCTGGTCGTGGCGGTGGGCCTGATTATCTATGCCAAGGATGCGGTAACCCTGTCCATCGCCTGTCTGATCCTGGGGATCGGCACTTCTCCATTGTGGCCTTGTACGATGACCGGCATTACCGAGCTGGCCGGCTCCACCAGCAGCGGCAGCAGCGGGGCGGCAATGGGGGCGGTGGAGATGGCATCGCTGGCCGGAACCGGGGTCGGTCCGATTATCGTCAATTTCATGATGGACCATGGCGGACAGGGCTACCGCACCGTTTTCCTGGTGCTGATGGGCTTCGCGGCAGCCGTTGTGGCTGTGGCGCTGTTCCTTCCCTCACGCATCGGCGGCCATGCGCCGCGTGTGGTCCGTGAGCTGAACCCTGACGGCACGGCCGTTCCGCGGAAGCCATTCCAGCCGCTGCGGAGCCTGAAGACGACCTGGACCCAGGTGACCTCTTCCCTGAAGGTGAGCCGCCTGTTGTTCCCGGCGCTGTTCCTGCAGGCCTTCGCGATCGGGCTGATGACCCCGGTGGTTACGCTCTTCGCCCGGTCTGAGCTGCATGTGACCCCCAACCAGTTCAGCCTGCTGCTGATTGCCGGCGGAGGGATTACCGTGCTGGCGCTCATTCCGGCCGGCAAGCTGGTCGACAAGATCGGCACCACCGTATTTCTGAATATCGGCTTCCTCCTGGCTGCCTGCTCGCTGACCTTCTTCTCGCAGGTCCGCTGGCTGCCGCTGGCCTTCGCAGCGGTCGCGCTGGTCGGCATCAGCTATGCGCTGATACTCCCGGCCTGGAATGCCTTTGTGGCCAAGCAGGTGCCTAAGGGGGAAAGGGGGACGGTCTGGGGGCTATTTCTGACCCTTCAGGGCTCAGGGATGGTGGCCGGGCCGGTGCTGTCCGGCAGGCTGTGGGATAGGGTCAGCCACAGCGCACCGTTCCTGGCCAGCGCCGGTGTCATGGTTCTGCTCTTCGGCCTGCATCTGCTGATTGTCCGCCGGACGAAGCTGAAGCACGGCAACGCCCATTAATTACACAGGCAGGCCCCGGATGATGCCGGGGCCTGCCGCTTTTATGTTTGGAAAAGCCAGGAAACGGTTAAAAATAGTCAATAAACCAAGTTACCGTTACATAAAATGAAGTATAAGATAATTGTAAGCCGAACACATCATATCACAAGCTGTAAGCGAGGTCCGGCAGTCTGTTCTGCTCTGAAGTTAAGCCTTGAAGCTGACTATGCTTAAACCAAGCAGTTAGGGGGGAGTGCCGTGAACAAAAACGATGAAGTGGAGTACTGCAATCTGGAGCTCCGGTTTGACAGACAACATATCCAGGATCTAATCAAGGATCTGATTAAGGAAGGCTATTCCCTGTACTGGAGTGAGAATGAGACTGTATTTCTGATCTCGGTGCGCACCGGCCGCAAGCTGGTGAAGCTGCGCTTCCAGCGGATTAAGGACGGCTACAAGCTTGTGGGGGATTATATGATCCGCGATGCACGGCTTGCAGAATGGATGGAGAAGCTGATCGGTGATATGAGAGGGCACGCCGTGGTCAAACGCTTCCGCGACCGTCAGATCATTATAGAGAATATCCTGTTCGGTGAAGTCATCCGGCTGGTGGAAATTTCCGGCTACCAGCAGCGGGTATTGTACCAGAAGGGTCCGGTGCTGTCGGATCAGGAGCTGACGAAGCTGTTCTACTCCACCTATGGCGAGGAGCGCATCCTTGACCGCAGGCTGGCGGTGGATGAGCAGCTGGACCGGCTGAATGAGGCCATGCGGAGCAGGGATGCTGAAGCGGCGGCCGCCTGTACGGCCAGGCTGCAGCAGCTGGCCCGGGAGCTGGCTGCACTGGAATGGTGATTACGTAAGCCGAACATCAGGTATGAAGGGCATCCCGTTGCGGGGTGCCCTTCCTTCTGATATTCAACTTGTGGACAGGGGTTCACTTCTGCGCGCAAAACCGTTAAAATAATCATTGTGAGAATTTCCTTGATGCTTGATGGTTTGTCAATGAAATTAATCTCTCTTTCGCAGGCAGAACTTTGCTGTCTCTGACAAAGGGTGGTATTCTTATACTGCGAGAATGGATTTCACAAAAATACAGGGTGCAAAGGGTGGAGAACCAGATGTCAAAACAACAAATTGGCGTAATTGGCTTGGCGGTAATGGGCAAAAATTTGGCTCTTAACATCGAGAGCAAGGGCTTCAGCGTATCCGTGTTTAACCGTTCACCGGAGAAGACACATGATCTGGTGGCCGAAGCAGCAGGCAAGAATCTGGTAGGTACGTTCTCTGTTGAAGAATTCGTACAATCGCTGGAGGTTCCGCGCAAGATTCTGATTATGGTTCAGGCCGGTAAAGCAACCGATGCTACGATTGAGCAGCTGCTGCCATACCTGGATCAGGGCGATATCATTATCGATGGCGGTAACGCTTATTTCCCTGACACTGTTCGCCGCAGCAAATATCTTGAGGAAAAAGGCTTCCGCTTCGTAGGCACCGGCGTATCCGGCGGTGAAGAAGGCGCGCTGAAGGGCCCTTCGATCATGCCTGGCGGCCAGGAGAGCGCCTATAAGCTGGTTGAACCTATTCTTACGGCCATTTCGGCCCAAGTGGGCGGAGAGCCTTGCTGTACATATATCGGACCGGACGGTGCCGGACACTATGTCAAAATGGTGCACAACGGCATCGAGTACGGCGACATGCAGCTGATCGGTGAAGCCTACCACCTCCTGAAGGATGTTCTGGGCCTGGATGCCAAGGAGCTGCACAGCACCTTCGCGGAATGGAACAATGGCGAGCTGGACAGCTATCTGATCGAGATTACCAAGGATATCTTCGCACAGTATGACGAAGAGACCGGCAAGCCGATGGTGGATGTAATCCTGGATGCGGCCGGACAGAAGGGTACCGGCAAGTGGACAAGCCAGAGCTCGCTGGATCTTGGCGTGCCGCTGTCCATGATTACCGAATCTGTCTTCTCCCGCTTCCTCTCCGCCATGAAGGAAGAACGCGTAGAAGCCAGCAAAGTGCTGAGCGGCCCTGAGACGGTAGCCTTCGACGGGGACAAGGCTGAATTCATCGAGAACGTGCGCAAGGCCCTGTTCGCCAGCAAGATCGTATCCTACGCCCAGGGCTTCGCGCAGCTGCGTGTAGCTTCTGACGAATACGGCTGGAACCTCAAATACGGCGAGCTGGCCAAAATCTGGCGCGGCGGCTGCATCATCCGCTCCCGGTTCCTCCAGAACATCACGGATGCCTATGCGAATAATCCGGACTTGAAGAACCTGCTGCTCGATCCGTTCTTCAAGAATGTCATGGATAACTACCAGTCCGCATGGCGTAAAGTTATTGCTTCGGCGGTAACACTGGGGATTCCGGTTCCCGGCTTCGCAAGCGCCCTGGCTTACTATGACAGCTACCGCACGGAGCGTCTTCCGGCGAACCTGCTGCAGGCGCAGCGCGATTATTTCGGCGCTCACACCTTCAAGCGTGTTGACAAGGAAGGCGTGTTCCACCACAACTGGCTGGCAGAGTAACGGACAGCCGTTCTGCCTGCGCAATAGAGGCCCGGTGTGCTTCCCGCTTCCTGCGGAGAGCGCACCGGGCTTTTTTTAATATGCTGCGGGGTAAGATGGAGGCGCCGCTGCCGCCTCTGTGCAAACTTTTCACCCTGTGTTATGATATGACAAATGTCGCGGCTTGGAGGTAGGTATGAACGAACGAAATATCATCCTGGTCGGAATGATGGCTACGGGGAAATCCACGGTAGGCGCTATTCTGGCCGAGGAGCTTGGCTATGAATTGATTGATCTGGATGCATGGATTGTTGAGCGGGAAGGGCGCAGCATTGCGGAGATCTTCGCCGATGGCGGGGAGCAGATGTTCCGGAAGCTGGAATCCGCTGCTCTGAAGGAAATGCTGCAGGGAGAACGTAGGGTGATCTCTACCGGCGGGGGCGCCGTGCTTGCACCGGGTAATGCGGAGATGATGCTGGAGCACGGTTACGTGGTAGCCCTTACGGCCAGCGAGGAAGTGATTATTGAACGGGTTAGCGGGGATGAGAACCGGCCGCTGCTCGCCGGCAATGCCGCAGAAAGAGTACGCTCCATTATGGAGCAGCGCCGTGAGGCATACCGCTTCGCGCATTGCACGGTCGATACAACCGGGCTGAATGTGGCTGAGGTCTCGCAGTATATTTTAATACGTTACCGCGATTGAGCTTTTAAGCATGTTGGCGTACGATGCCTGGCAGCGGGAACCGCTTACTCGGTCTCGTTCCATTCGATCATGCCGCCGCTCAGGTTGGAGCCTTGGATACCGAATTGCTGCAGATATTCACAGACACGCTGGCTGCGGCTGCCGGAGCGGCAGATGAAGATAATCTCTGTATCGGCCGGAAGCGTCTCAGTGTGCTGCGGAATCTGGCCCATCGGAATATGCTGTGCGCCGGGAATCATGCCGGAGGCTACCTCGTCCTCTTCACGGACATCGATCAGTACAAGCTCCTCCCCTGATGCCAGCCGCTTACGCAGCTCCTGTGGTGTAATTTGCGGAATCTCATTCATGGCAGTACCCTCTTTTCTGTCCAGGTTTATTGTAAGGATCTTGTGTAGAATGAAATAATGATAACACAACTGCGGATTACCCTGTCAAACGGGACCGTACATACACTTCACTACTTTTAGGATAAGGAGCGCTTATATTATGGACGTTATTGTTAGGCCAACACCGGAGCTGCAAGGGGAATTCGGAGCTCTGTCCTCCAAAAACTACACCACCCGCTACCTGCTGGTAGCTGCCTTGTCTGAGGGCGTGAGTACGATCTACTATCCTGCACACAGCGAGGACAGCGATGCGATCCGCAGATGTATCGCCGATCTCGGCGCGGTGCTGACCGAGGATGAGGAGAAGATCGTAGTCCAAGGCTTTGGACGCCATCCGCGTGACGTCAAAGAGCTGAATGTCGGGAATGCCGGGGCGGTCCTCCGTTTCCTGATGGCGGTGGCTGCGCTAAGTCCCGAGGTGACCTTCGTGAATACGTACCCGGATTCCCTGGGCAAGCGGCCTCACGACGACCTGATCCTGGCGCTGGGCCAGCTTGGCGTGGAGGTGGAGCATAACAACGGAAGGCTGCCGATCACGATTCGCGGCGGCAAGCCGCAAGGCGGACGCATTACGGTCTCGGGTAGCGTCAGCTCGCAGTATCTCAGTGCCCTTTTGTTCCTGACGCCGCTGCTTGAAGAAGACAGTGAGATCATCGTGCTGGATGATCTGAAATCCAAGGTCGTGATCGGCCAGACGCTTGAGGTGCTGGAGCAGGCCGGAATCGTTGTACATGCTGCTGACGATTATATGTCCTTCCGGGTGCCGGGCCGCCAGGCCTACGCCGCCAAGACCTATACGGTGCAGGGCGACTATCCGGGATCGGCTGCTGTGCTTGCTGCTGCAGCGGTAACGAAGTCGGATGTGACGATTCACCGTCTGGCTGAGCGCAGCAAGCAGGGCGAGCGGGCGATTGTCGATGTGCTGCGGATGATGGAGGTGCCGCTCACCCATGAGAACGGATCGGTGCATGTGCAGGGAAACGGCCGCCTGAAGGCGGTAGAATTCGACGGTGACGCGGCCACTGATGCTGTGCTGGCTATGGTAGCGGCTGCTGTATTCGCCGAAGGGACCTCTCGCTTCTATAATGTGGAGAATCTGCGCTATAAGGAATGCGACCGCATTACGGATTATCTCGCCGAGCTGACCCGGGCCGGGGCGAAGGTTGAGGAACGGCGGGACGAAATTATCGTACACGGCACCCCGGAAGGCGTGGAGGGCGGCGTAACGATCAACGCCCATTATGACCACCGCGTCATCATGGCGCTGACCGTTGTGGGCCTGAGAGCCCGCCAGCCGCTGCGGATCAAGGATGCCCACCATGTGGCCAAGTCATATCCGCAATACTTCGATCATTTGCGTCTGCTTGGCGCGAATGTGGAGTGGGTGGAATGAGCCGTATAGATTTATTAAGCATCACACCGCTTGCCCCTGAAGACATTCCTTCCGTATCAAATGTGTTCAGGATTACGATTAAGGATGCCTTCGAGCGCGAAGGACTGGGGCACCTGCAGGACGACCTCCGGCAGGAGATTGAAGCCAAGAACCGGATGGCTCAAGATTCATTGTATCCGCAGAATACAGCTGTGTATTTCTGGGTTGCCAGAGCCGGCGGAACGATCGTTGGCACTATCTCTTATTCACCTTGCGGAGAGGATGTCCGGAAATGCACGGATAACCGGCTTGCCGCTGTGGGGGAGCTGGGAAGCTTGTATGTGCTGCCTGAATATCAGGGTAAGGGTGTAGGCTCGGCGTTAATTGAGGAGGTTATGAATTTTCTCATGAAGCGGGGGATACCGGAATTCTGCCTGGACAGCGGATATAAGCGGGCCCAGGCCAGATGGCTGCGCAAGTTCGGAGCGCCCTATGCAGCAGTGCACGATTACTGGGGTCCGGATTCAGTTCATATGGTGTGGCTGTGCAGTGTGAGTGACCTAGAGGATTCTAATGCTTAGAAATGAGTAGAGGGCGGTTGTGCGAGCCGTGGATATTTGGAACTTTGCCTGATGCGCGGTATGATGTACGTATATCTCATAACCGGAAGGGGAAGTACACATGAGCTTTGAGAACCCGAGCAGAGAGCAAATTGGAGATATTCTGGCTGCGGCCGGCAATATTGCTGTTGTCGGCCTGTCCGACAAAACGGACCGCACCTCCTACATGGTTGCAGGCGCAATGCAGAGCCGGGGCTACCGGATCATTCCGGTTAATCCGTCAGTGGACGGGGAGATCCTGGGCGAGAAATGCTACCACAGCCTGGCGGAGATTCCTGAGCCGGTGGATATTGTGAATGTATTCCGCCGCAGTGAATACTGCGCGGCTGTAGCGCAGGAGGCCGCTGATATCGGCGCACGCGTGCTCTGGCTGCAGCAGGGCATCATCAGCCAGGAGGCGGCAGATATTGCCGCCGCGAATGGCATGATCGCGATCATGGACCGCTGCATCAAGGTGGAGGAAGCGATCACGATGAACGGCCGCAGCCGGGGATGAAGCTGGGCTGGAGCAGCTGCATCGGGAGCAGACCATCCCGTGCGGGCGGACCGGAAGTGTAGGCAAACGGTAAAAATCCGCTTTTTGCTATACTGGATACCAGCGAAGGTAACGGCTATAATTGAACCAGACGAAGAACGTCCTTGATTCCGCTGAGGTTGGCGGGAAGGGCGTTCTTTTGTATTTTCCGGGAGGAGGAAGTGAAGATGGACTTTGAGCAGGCGCACAGCAGCTTTGTAGAGGCACATGTTAAAGAGAGAACAGGTGAACGGCGGGGAAGGCTGCTGCGCGGGCATCAATATGCGGAACGGCTGTTTCTGCTGAATGTATGGTGGCCGTTGTTTGAGTCGCTGGAGGATCTGCATCCCGAATATGAGGTATATGACTGGAACCGGAAATCGCAATTTCTCGATTTTGCCTTTCTGCCGCAGAATGGGGCCCGTTTCGGCATTGAATGTGACGGCTATCAGAGCCATATTAAGGATATGGACCGGGAGAAGTTCAACTATGCGCTGAACCGCGACACGTTCCTGACCGGGATGGGCTGGAAGATGCTGCACTTCTCGTTCGACGACATCCAGCAGCGCCCCGAAGTCTGCCGGATGCTGCTGCAGCTGGCACTGGCTCCTTATTTGGCGCGGAGCAGGGGGGCGGGAGTACAATTATTATCTGGTGAGAAAGAGGTGCTGCGATTAGCCTGGCAGATGGGCAGACCGCTCCGTCCTAAGGATGTAACGGATTACTTCGAGATTAACTTTAGAACTGCACGCAAGCTGTTGAGCGCTCTGAGTAATAAAGGACTGCTCCAGCCTGTTGCTGGCGGAAGAGGGATAAGATCCTATGAGGTGAGGCCCATACATCAGGATCAGAGTTGGTGAGGAGCAGGACATCATTGCATACAAGATTCGAATGGTCGTAGCCGCACCAGTGTGAATGTATTTTGTACATTAGAATTTAGTTTGAACCTGTGGTTTCGAGCTTCTGTTGCATTTTATACAGTAGAAATTTGCCTTGCGGTTGGTTATGATGTAATTCTGAGAATTCTAATGTACGAAGTACAGGCCTGTTGATTAGCCAAAAAAAGGTAGCAAAAAGGCCGCTCATTCGGTAAAGTGTTTGTACCCCTACAAACATCCGAAACGAGGCGACCTCATGAAAAAGTCTACTTCAATCTCGAACATTCTGCAATTAGTGATTCCTGAAGAGAAACTCTCACCGTTTCTTCAAGAACTTGAATATGTCGATACAGCAAGAAAGTTTACCGTCTATGACCTCTTTTTATTCTTGGCGGAGGCTTCGTTCCAGCAGTGGGAGGGATATCGGGATGGTGAAGTACGCATGGATTCCAGCGGCCTTAGACCCGTAGACCATTCAACGCTTTCCAAAAAAGCGAAAGATGTTCCCTTCGAGCTTTTTAAGCAATTGCTGAACCTCATGATTGATCTGTGTAATCGCTCGACCCGAAGACATTTAGGGATTCCCAAAGCCTTACTTCTCGTCGATTCCACCAAAATTACCGTCGGGAAAGAACGGCTTCCTTGGGCTCCGCTGAAAGGCGAACGCGCAGGAATCAAATTACACGTGTCGGTGGTGGCCGATGAAGGCCGGCTCTTTAAGGTGACCGAGACCACAGGGAATTCCCATGATTTTAAAAGCTGTCCCGAGCTGATCGACAAACGGTTTATTATCGTAGCCGATCGGGCGTATGGCAGTCACAAACGATTCGATGAGTATCTGGAGCAGCACCAATGCTTTGTCATTCGGCTTCGGGACAACACGCTCTTTCAGTCCCCGGTTGCCCGGATACGAAGCGAACCCTTCACAGGAACTCTCGAACAAGATTTCACCTGCCAATTAGGAAAAGGACAACGGCTTTCCAAGAACCGTTTTCGCGTAGTAATTCTAAGAGACCCACAAGGCAACCCGGTGATTCTTGCTACGAATCTGCACTGGCACTCCGCTGAGCGGATTGCAGAAATTTACAAGAAGCGGTGGCAGATCGAAGTGTTTTTTCGCTGGATTAAGCAGCATTTAAACATTCCAACCTTATTTGGGACCACACCCAATGCTGTGTACGGACAGTTGTATACCGCTTTACTGGTTTATGTGTTATTGAAATTCCTCTTTGACAAAGGAAATGCAGTGGTTCATTGGAGCGCCAAACTAACGTTTGCCGATTTTGACCGCTTATTTACGCTGCAACGATTACCCGTAGAATGGATTACTTTTTTGACTAATAATCTTACATTCCCATAATTTAGCTAATCAACAGGCGTGTACGAAGTACAATAGAACGTGAATATGAGCGGAATTTCGGCTAATCTGTTGTACAAAATACAATCACCGCTCTATTGGTAGGCTGTCTATGCTTAAGCCGGTGCTGAGGTGCTGAGGTGCTGAGGGTGCTGACGGTGCTGTCTTCTCTACACAATTCACCTTCGGCTTCCCGCCGGATTCTTTTGACAAAAACTGCTGCAGCGCGTACCATTCAATATAGAATGAAAGGAGAGGGTCGCCTTGAATTGGCTCGGATCTTTGCAGCAATTGGGCAGAGCCATTATGCTACCTACCATGGTGCTTCCGGCTGCAGCCATCCTGCTGAGTCTGGGCAGCCTGCCGTGGTCTGCATGGGGACTTTCTTCGGTATCCGAAGTGACGACGTACGCGGGGCAAGGAATATTCTATTTCATGCCTTATTTGTTTGCGGTCGGTGTGGCGTGGGGGTTGTCCAATCAAGCCGGACCGGCCGGACTGGCCGCGCTTGCGGGGATGTTCACTTATGACCGGATTGTGTCCAACATGGGAGACGGGGCTGTACAGCCTGCAACATTAATTGGGATTATCCTCGGCATTGTCGCCGGTGTAGCGCATAACCGCTTTAAGAATATCAAGCTGCCGGAGGCGATCCAGTTTTTTGGCGGATCGCGGTTTGTTCTGCTGTTCATGGGGTTATTCTCGGCGCTGTTCGCCTGGGTCATGCTCGGCGTGTCGCCGCTGCTGCAGGAGCTGCTGAACAAGCTTTTCAGTGCGGTGCAGATGACCGGCGGATACGGCGTATTTATCTATGGGGTCTTATACCGGGTGCTGACCGCCTTCGGTCTGCATCATATTCTGAATAATGTGTTCTGGTTCCAGCTGGGCTCCTTCACGACGCCGGACGGCAGTGCGGTCGTGCAGGGGGATTTGCCGCGTTTTTTTGCCGGTGACCCGACAGCGGGGATCTTCATGGCCGGGCTGTTCCCGGTGATGATGTTTGCCCTGCCGGCTATTGCGTTCGCCATTATCCAGGAAGCGCGCGAGGACCTGAAGCCTAAGATCAGAAAGACCTTCGTGCGTGCGGCGCTGGTCTGCTTCCTGACCGGAGTCTCGGAGCAGATTGAGTTCGCCTTCCTGTTCGCTTCGCCTTATCTGTTCGGCCTGCATGTGGTTATGTCCGGCCTGGCGATGGTGCTGACGTATTCGCTGGGGATTCATCACGGCTTCTCCTATTCTGCTGGCGCGATTGACTTCTTCCTCAATCTGCATCTGGCCCAGCGGGCCTGGCTGCTGATTCCGATCGGGATCGGCTACGGGATAGTCTACTATAATGTATTCCGCTGGGCGATCCGCCGCTTCCAGATTCCGACACCGGGCCGCGAAGAAGGCTCTGAGCTGGGCGACTGGGCGGGGAACATCCCGTATCAGGCACCGCTGATTCTGGAGGCACTGGGCGGCAAAGAGAACATCGTACAGGTTCAGGCCTGCATTACCCGGCTGCGGCTGACGGTCCACAATGACCGCTTCATCGATACCGTGGCCCTGAAGGGGCTGGGGTCGGCAGGCATCATCAAGCTGGGCGGCGGCAATGTGCAGGTTGTGTTCGGAACCTATTCAGAGCTGATCCGCGAAGAGATTGACAAGCTGATGCTGCGCGATCTGCCGCAGGTGCTGTTCAGTGCGCCGATCCAGGGGCGGATGATGCCGATTGAAGAGGTGCCGGATCATATTTTTGCCGCGAAGCTGGTGGGGGATGGTGTGGCCTTTGTCCCGGAGAAGGGAGAGCTGGTCTCGCCTGTCTTCGGCAAGGTGATGCACGTGTACCCTACGATGCACGCAGTGGGCATTGCTACGCCCGAAGGGCTGGAGGTGCTGATGCATATCGGGATCGATACTTCGCAGCTTAAAGGGCCGTTTGAGGCGCTTGTAGAAGAAGGGGACAGTGTGGAGCCGGGGCAGCTGCTGGTCCGCTTTGACCTGGCCTATCTGAAGGAGCACGCCGCCTCGCTGGCGACCCCGATGGTGATTACCAATCCGGACCGTGTCAAATCCTGGAGCTACGCTCCGTTCAAAAATGTGAAAAAGGGGCAGTCTTCAGTCATGTCCGTGGTACTACACGAAAGCAATGTTGGAGGGATCGAAGCATGATACAAGGCATAGGCGCTGCAGCAGGTGTTGCCATCGGGAAGGCCTTTGTCCTGCCGAACTGGGAATGGAGTCTGCCGGACACCCAGGTGAATCCGGTGGATCTGGCCAAAGAGTTTGAACGTCTATATGAAGGCATCCGTACCTCCAAGGATGAAATTGAGTTTATCAAAAAGGAATTCCGGGATGTCGTCGGACCGGAGGAATCCAGTATTTTCGACGCCCATCTGGCGATCCTGGATGATCCGGTATTCATGAGCGAAATCCGCGGCATTATCGAACGCCAGTACAAGGCGGCTGAGGTGGCGGTCAAGGAAGCGATCGACCACTTCGTGGCGATGTTCGATCTGCTGGACGATGAATATATGAAGGAGCGGGCGGTGGATATCAAGGATGTCGGCAACCGTCTGCTGAAGCATCTGCTGGGTGCGCCGGAGGTAACCCTGCCGTCCGATACCCAGCCTTACATTCTGGTGGCGAAGGAATTGTCTCCCTCCCAGCTGGCCCATCTCAATCCGGCCTATGTGCTGGGCATCGTGACGATGATGGGCGGCAAAACCTCGCATTCCTCCATCATGGCCCGGGCGCTCGGCATTCCGCTGGTTGCCGGGCTGGAGAACAAGCTTCCGGTTCCGATCCAGACGGGGGATATGCTGGTGCTGGACGGTGATACGGGTGCGATTATGATTCACCCCGATGAAGGAACATTGAAGGAATTCAACACCCGGCGGGCGATTCAGCTTAAGAAGCGGGAGCAGCTGGAGCTGCTGGCTACTGTCGAAGCTGTCACGAAGGATGGCGTCTGTCTGCGGCTGGCCTGTAATATCAGCTCGGTGAAGGAGCTGAATGTGGCGCTGAAATACGGCGCGGAAGGCGTGGGGCTGTTCCGTACAGAGTTCCTGTATATGGACCGCAGCTCCTTCCCTACAGAGGATGAGCAATTTGAGGTGTATAAGCTGGTTGCGGAGCAGGTGGGCAAGGATTCGGTAGTGATCCGTACGCTGGATATCGGCGGGGACAAGCATCTGGATTACTTCCAGCTGCCGGAGGAGCAGAATCCGTTCCTCGGGTACCGGGCCATCCGCATCAGTCTGGACCGTACGGATATGTTCAAGACCCAGATTACAGCGATTCTGCGGGCAAGCCATTACGGCCATGTGAAGCTGATGTTCCCGATGATCTCCTCGATCGAGGAGCTGCTTGAAGCCAAAGCGTTGCTAAATGAAGTGAAAAGCGAGCTGGACGCCCGGGGCGTTCCGTATGACCCGGACATCCAGGTTGGCATCATGATCGAGGTTCCGGCTGCGGTGATGATAGCCGATCTGCTGGCGGAGGAAGTGGACTTCTTCAGCATCGGCACGAATGATCTGGTGCAGTATGTCCTGGCTGTAGACCGGATGAATGAGCAGATTGCCCATATGTATCATCCCTATCATCCGGGAGTGCTGCGCATGATTCGCATGACGGTAGAGGCGGCGCAGCGTGCCGGTATCGATGTCAGTGTATGCGGCGAGATGGCTTCAGACGAGCGTTCCCTCCCGCTGTGGCTGGAGCTGGGCATCAGCGTGCTGAGCATGTCGCCGCAGGCGCTGCTGAAGGTGAAGCACCGCACGCTGAACACGCTGGCTTCCGAAGCGAGAGAGATTGCGAAGGTCTGCCTGCGGAGCCGTACCAGCAGCGAGACGGAGGAGCAGCTGAATGCTTTTGTGAAACGGAGCGTCACACTCGGTGCAGGCGGCGACGCCAGAGGAAGAACGTCATAGCCTTGTGAACTGATATAGTCTGAATATAGAGTCCGGCGCGGGGGAACTGACCCGGTATGCCGGGCTTTTTGCTGTAGCTTCCAAAAAAGTAAAACCGTTTCACGCTCCCGGCAGTCAGTATAGACAGAGGTCAAAAAAGGAGGGGGAGAAAAAGAGATGGAAAGTACCTGGGAAGGTGAGCGTGTGCGGGGGTTAAATGAACAGGAGCAGCTTTTTATCGGGCGGGTGCTCGATCAGAAGAAGATCCTCTATAGCATTGCATACAGTTATCTGCGGAGCGAGACAGAGGCGCTGGAGATGGTCCAGGAGGCTACATACAGAGCCTGGATCAAGCGCGGAAGTCTGAAGGACGGGCAGCGGTTTGCGCCATGGCTCACCAGAATTCTGATTAACTGCTGCAAGGATGAATTGAAGCGGCGCAAGCGGCTGCATGTCACCGCTCGGGTTCAGGAGGGCAGCGGGCTGCAGGAGATGACCAGTGACCGTAAGCTTGATATGGAACGGGCGCTGGAAGCGGTGAAGCCGAAGTACCGGCAGGTGCTGGTGCTGAAGTATTACCGGGATATGACGCTGACGGACATTGCAGAGGTGCTGGGCAAGCCGGAAGGCACGGTCAAGACCTGGCTGAACAAGGGACTCAAGCAGCTGCGGGACAAATTGAGAATTAAAGGGGTGCAATAACATGATGCGA
Organism: Paenibacillus sp. FSL K6-1096; assembly: GCF_037977055.1. Lineage (NCBI taxonomy): Bacteria > Bacillati > Bacillota > Bacilli > Caryophanales > Paenibacillaceae > Paenibacillus > Paenibacillus sp. FSL K6-1096. Next base: position 6,653,741 of record NZ_CP150274.1, read on the forward strand.
ACCGAAGAAGAACTGTTGAAGGAATATTACCACGATCTGTCAGCCGAAGCGGAGGAGGTCGCGGAACTGAAGCTGAACGCGGCGGTGCGCAAGGGAGTAACAAGCCGGCGTAGAGACTCCTTTTCGCTGAAGAACCGTTATACTCTGACCACAGCCGCCATCCTCGCGATCGTCCTGGTGTTCTCCATACCATGGGCGGGGGGAATGCTGGAAAAGCGTGAGGCCGTCCAGGGTGCAGCGGTGACCCGCTCGGCCGGGGAGTTTGATGCCTACCGCCAGCAGGCGGGCAGCAACATTACCGTATCTTCAGCGATTGAAGCCGGGCTAATCCAGCGCATCAGCGGGGTTACGGCTGAGCATGACGGGTATGTGCTGACCGTAGACGGAGTAGCAGCGGATCAGAAGGGGATCATTATCCTGTATTCAATGAAAAATAATACAAAAGCAAACACGAACTGGAACTTATTGACCCTTACGGAAAGCAGGCTGAGACCAGTGAGTACTTGGCGGGGAGAGGGAAGCGAAATTGCCCCCGGCCGAACCACCTATGGATATGAAGTCATGGAGTGGGAGAAGGATTACAGCTCTCTGCCGGATCAAGTTACGCTTGCGATGGAGCTTCATGAGTTTAGGGGCAATACCCTTTCTACCGATGATAGCCTGCAGGCTAAGCTGTCAGTAGCTATTCCGCTGGACCGTAACCACATGGCTAAGGTAGGCGAAACCATCCGTCTGGACAAAACGCTGGCTATAGGGGGGCAAGAAATCAATATCAAAGAAGCATATGTGGCTCCCTCCGGTATTTATCTGGACTATACCGTGAACCCGAAGAATTCGAAACAAATCTTCTCGCTGTATAACCCGCATGTCCTGGTGGGTAGCGGGGGCGAATATACGAATTTGAAACTACTGGGCATCAGCGAAGGGAAGGACAAGACCCGGCTGGTATTTGCAAATGACAGTGGCACGAAGGAATCCGTCCAGTTGAACATCGGCGGAGTGCTGGCCTTGGACAAGAATGCAACCCGTCTGGTTATTGACACAGATAAGCAGAAAGTAATTCAAGGACCGGGACCTAATCTGAAAATATCTACGCATACTACGGCTAAGGACGCTACACTGGTTTTGGAGTATCACCCGGAACAGGGAGCTCAAAAAATCTACAATTCAATAACCAATTCGTTGAAGCTGGACACCAAATTTACTGATGGAACAGGCAAGCTGCACGAATCTGCTACGAGTTTCGCCATCCCTCCATTAACAGAATCGATGCAAAAGGCTAACCTGTATTTCGTAGGCCTGGGCAGCAACAACTATCCCCAGCCGCTGACCTTCACCATAGAATCCTACCCTAACCTGATTAAAGAGAGACTATCTCTTCAGATCCGTTAATCCAATCATCAAAATAAGCCCTGACCCCGTCAGACGACTGGGGCAGGGCTTGTTATGCTTACAGCCTATTCTCCCGCCAGCGCATCGCAAAAGGCCTTGCCGTAAGGCGGCAGGTCCGGCGGACGGCGGGCGGAGATGATATGGCCATCCCTCACGACCGGCTCATCCTTCCAGATCGCCCCGGCATTCTCCATGTCATCACGGATGCCCGGAGTGGAGGTAACCGTTACGCCTTCCAGGATTTTGGCGGAGATTAACACCCACCCGGCGTGGCAGATCTGGCCGATCGGCTTCTTCGCCGCATGGAAATCCTGCACCAGCTTCAGTACTGCGCTGTACCGGCGGATTTTGTCGGGGGCCCAGCCGCCTGGAACCAGGATGCCGTCATAATCTGCGGCATTCAGCTCGTCCCAGCTATATTCAGCTGTGGCGGGTACGCCATATTTTCCAGTGTATGTCTTATCCTTCGTAAGGCCTGCCAAATGAACCTCGGCCCCTTCCTCACGCACGCGGTATACAGGATACCATAGCTCCAGATCCTCGAATTCATCGTCTACAAGCGCAATGACTTTTTTACCGGCCAGTCTCATTCATTACAGCTCCCTTCGGTGTTAGCATTCTCACATCTATGTCATTCTATCAAAAGTAAAACTTCAAGTCACATTAAGTGTGGAAATTAATAGGTGGTGTGCCAATTAAAACATGATATGCAAGCTTGCAGGGATTCCTGCGACATAAGTCGAATATAGTCTAGTAGAAAAGGCAGAACTATGCGTGCCAAAAGATCAATTTGAGGTGTGGGAGATGTATAAGGATAATTTGATGAAGCAGCCGTGCGGGTGCGGCGGGACCATGACCATACATATGCATACGCTGGTATACAGCGCAAAGATCAAAATAACCCATGTTCCTGTGTACACTTGCGGGCAGTGCGGCCGCTATGAGCCGTTGCCGGTGATTAAGCATGACCTCGGTCAGCTGATCCGGGAGCTTGGAGAGCAACCGTCCGGGCGGATGAAGCTGTCCTTTGCGGACCGCAACGAGTGGGCCAGTGTGCTGAAGGATACGTTAGCAAGAGGACACTTTACCGGCGGCTTGCCGGAGCTGGAGGAGTCGGTCCGCTCTGCGCTCCAGGGGCGGGTGGATCTGCTGCTGGATGTATACCGTACGGCGTCGGCTCTGTCTGACCCTAAGTGGATGGAGGATACCGAAGCACGGCTGTCCCAGTTGACGGCGCATTCGGCGAAAAGTGCCAAATAACCGGAGATTTTGACGTTCTGAATATTTTTTCTGCAAAAACAATGAAAAACTTTCAGTGAATGTTGGATTTTTCACGCGTTTTTTGATACGATAGTTATGAAAGAAATTTTGAAAGGATTTTTGAAAGGAAAATGAAGCGTTATCATTGCACAATCGTATAAAGTGTCGTATCATAATTTTAATTAGTCGAACGATAAAATTTATCGCAATGGAGAGAGTAATTTGACGGTAACCATTTACGATGTAGCTCGAGAAGCAGGCGTATCCATGGCTACGGTATCACGGGTTGTGAATAATAACCCCAATGTGAAACCGCAGACCCGGAAGAAGGTTTTTGAGGCAATTGAACGTTTGGGCTATCGTCCGAACGCGGTGGCGAGAGGGCTCGCCAGCAAGAAAACAACAACCGTCGGGGTTGTAATTCCTGATATCTCCAATTCGATTTTTGCGGAAATTGCCCGCGGGATTGAAGATATCGCCAACATGTACCACTATAATATTATTCTGTGTAATGCGGACAAGCGTAAGGAGAAAGAAATCCGGGTCATCAACACCCTGCTGGAGAAGCAGGTGGACGGGCTGCTGTTCATGGGCGGAACCGTTACGGAAGAGCATATCCAGGCCTTCCAGACCTCGGCAGTGCCTATTGTCCTCTGCGCAACCCGCGATGAGAAGGGCACGTATCCTTCCGTAGACATCGACCATGAGACAGCGGCATTCGATGCTGTGAACACGCTGATCCGTCACGGACACCGTGAGATCGCGATGATCAGCGGCACGCTGCAGGACCCGGCGAACGGGTATGCCCGGTTCCAGGGGTATAAGAAGGCGCTGGAGGCGGCAGGGATTGAGTATCAGGAGGATCTGGTCCGCATCGGCAATTACCGTTACGAATCCGGTGTCGAAGCGATGAAGTATTTCCTCGGGCTTAAGAAGAAGCCGACTGCAGTATTCGCTGCAACTGATGAGATGGCGATCGGCGCTATTCACAGCATTCAGGATGAAGGCCTCAGAGTGCCGGATGATTTCTCGATTATCAGTGTAGACAACATCCGCATGGCTTCCATGGTTCGTCCGCTGCTCACTACGGTGGCCCAACCGATGTATGACCTTGGTGCTGTAGCGATGAGACTGCTGACGAAGCTGATGAAGAAGGAGACGGTCGATAATCCGCGGGTCATTCTGCCGCATGAGACGATTCTTCGTCTGTCCGTCAATCATGTCAACAAATAAGCTTGTGATTAGCAGCATAAGAAGCTCCTTCGGGAGCTTTTTATGTTTGTCCCGAAGTACATAAGTGAAGGGGAAGATAAATACAATGAGCGGAATACTGGGCCTGATTGGGGCCATGGATGAGGAAATTAAGCTGCTGCTGCACTCCATGGAGGATAAACAGATGACGGTGAAGGCCGGGATTAGCTTTTATCAGGGGACGGTGTTCGGGAGAAGGGCTGTAGTCTGCAAATCTGGCGTCGGCAAGGTGAATGCTGCGGTAACGACACAGATTCTGCTGGACCACTTCGGAGCGGGACTGATCCTGTTCACAGGTGTGGCCGGAGCGCTGCATCCGGAGCTTGCGATCGGGGATATTGTCATTTCGTCCAAGTGTATCCAGCATGATATGGATGTGAGCGCTCTGGGATTTAGCCGGGGGATCATCCCGTATCAGGAGGTCTCTGTATTCGAGGCCGATCCTGTGCTGGTGAAGCTGGCGGAGCAGGCTTGCCGCGAGCTGGGCCAGAAGTCAGTGACCGGCATTGTGCTGTCAGGTGACCAGTTCATCGCCAGCAGATCGGCTGTAGCTGCCTTGCGGGAGGAGCTGGACGGGGCCTGTGCCGAGATGGAGGGGGCCGCAGTTGCCCAGGTCTGCTACATGAACGGCATCCCGTTTGTGATCGTCCGTTCGATGTCGGATAAGGCCGATGGCTCGGCTCATGTGAATTACACTGCCTTCACGGTCACCGCATCGCAGCGTTCCCATGCCATCCTGGAGCATATGATTAAGGCAATGTGACTTAGAGATTAATACATAAACCGCTGTCTGAAGCGCACCCGGTCGAAGGTCTCGCGCGAGGACAGCGGTACATCCCGGCCCATCCGCACCATCAGACAGTTGGCGGGGTGGGAGCAGATCTCCGGGTCATCCGTCGCATACCACACCATATCCACGGTCTTCATCAGCTTCTCCATCATCTGGCGGTACTCCCACACGGTAAGGCCGCTGCCCTTCAGGTCCCAGTGCCAGTAATACTCTGTTGTGAACACGATGCAATCCTCAAGCTGCCCTTCTTCAAAAGCGGTGGACACCAGCAGCTTCCCGAGTCCGCTCCCCCGGTACCCGTCAGCGACCTCAATAGCTCCCAGCTCTATCAGATCCTCCATTCCGCCCTGTGACCACAGCTCCAGCTCATCCGGATAATGAAAGGTGACATACCCGATGATCATATCTGAGGTGAACGCGGCAATAACCCGTCCTTCCGGCAAGCCGGAGATCTCAATTAAGGCTTCCTTCTGTTCCTGTGGTCTGCGGAAGGCATCCAGATCGGCGTGTATGTCCAGCTTCTGGAGACATTCGGGGGACAGGGGACCTTGGACAGTGATAAGCTGTCCGTTATGCTCAAGGCTATGGGAAACGGGGATTTTGCGGTGCTCCATGATCGGGCTCCCTCCGGTTCACTATAATATGGAATGTAACCGCTTCCTGTGATATACTGATTCCGACACGGAATATTCACAATTGGAACATTGACAGCAGCGCATAACTCTAGCGTATGGAATCAGATTCTTACCCTTAAAGCTTAAAGCAAACCAGTAGGGGAGGCAAGAGGAATGGGGCAAGTCCACAGTGAAATTTTGCCGGGCCGCGCTAAGCAGACGAATATGGCGGAGTATTCCCGGGCAGTTGAGGAATTCCGGTGGGAAGACATCGAGAGACGCTTCTCCTGGTATGAGACCGGCAAGGTGAATATGGCGCACGAGGCTGTAGACCGTCATGTGCAGGAGGGGCGGGGAGGAGCTACTGCGCTGATCTATAGTGATGCTGTGCGCGAGGAGCGCTACACGTTCGCTGACCTGCGGGAGCGCTCGAACAGGTTCGGCAATGTGCTGCGCAAGTACGGCATCGGCAAAGGCGACCGGGTATTCATCTTCATGCCGCGCACACCGGAGCTGTATATCAGTCTGCTGGGCATTCTGAAGACGGGGGCAGTGGCCGGGCCGCTGTTCGAGGCGTTCATGGAGACGGCGGTCAAGGACCGGCTGGAGGATAGCGGCGCGGTCGCACTGGTGACGACGCCGGAGCTGCTGCACCGGGTGAAGCGGGACCAGCTTCCCGGACTGCGCCATATTATACTGGTCGGCGGCTCAGCAGCAGGTGATCCCGGGCTGCTGGATTATGCAGCCGAAATGAATGAAGCCTCCGCTGAGCTGGAGCCGGAGTGGCTGGGTCTCGATGACGGTCTGATTATGCATTACACTTCCGGCTCAACCGGCAAGCCGAAGGGCATCTACCATGTGCAGAGAGCCATGATTCAGCATTATTATACCGGCCAGGTGGTTCTGGACCTGCGCCCGGACGATGTGTACTGGTGCACGGCTGACCCGGGCTGGGTGACCGGGACGTCTTACGGTATTTTTGCACCCTGGCTGAATGGGGTAGCCAATGTCATCCGGGGCGGCCGCTTCAGCCCTCATGACTGGTATAAGACGATTGAACGCTACGGGGTTACCGTATGGTATAGTGCCCCTACGGCCTTCCGGATGCTGATGGGGGCCGGCAGGGAGAGCCTGGAGGGCATTGATCTGAGCAGTCTCCGCCATGTGCTGTCTGTAGGGGAGCCGCTGAACCCGGAGGTCGTACGCTGGGGCGATAAAATCTATAATCAGCGGATTCATGATACCTGGTGGATGACCGAGACCGGCGCTCAGCTGATCTGCAATTATCCGGGGATGGACATCAAGCCCGGCTCGATGGGCCGCCCGCTGCCGGGAATCGAGGCTGCGATTCTCGATGACCGCGGTAATGTGCTGCCGCCTTATTCGATGGGCAACCTGGCGATCCGTACGCCCTGGCCGTCCATGATGGCGAAGGTGTGGAATAACCAGGCCAAGTATGACGAATACTTCCGCATTCCCGGCTGGTATATCTCGGGGGATTCCGCGTATATGGATGAGGACGGTTATTTCTGGTTCCAGGGGCGGATTGATGATGTGATCAATTCTTCGGGGGAACGGATCGGGCCGTTCGAGGTCGAGAGCAAGCTGGTGGAGCATCCGGCTGTTGCGGAGGCAGGGGTCATCGGCAAGCCTGATGTGATGCGCGGAGAGATTATCAAGGCCTTCATCTCGCTGCGCGACGGATATGCCCCTACAGCCGAGCTGAAGGAGGAGATCGCGGCCTTCGTTAAGGCAGGGCTGTCTGCCCACGCCGCCCCGCGGGAGATCGAGTTCAAGGATAAGCTGCCCAAGACCCGGTCCGGCAAAATCATGCGCCGCGTCCTGAAGGCCTGGGAGCTGCATCTTCCGGCAGGAGATTTATCGACGATTGAGGACTAATCCTGTATTCATAACATAGCTAAATTAGCCCGTTCCCTCTTCTGGGAACGGGCTAATTGCTGTGTTGCTTATCTACCGGTGTTAGTGCCGGTGTTGGTGTTGGTCCCGGCCGGTGTCCCGCTGGCGTTGCTGCCTTTGGTCCCGCCCGCATTACCGCCGGCGTTGTTGCCTTTACTGCCGCCGGCGTTACCGCTGGCGTTGCCGTTCACGTTGCCGGTGTTCCCGGCTCCGTTAGTTCCGCCCAGCGGCGTGGAGTCGTTCCCGCCGGGCGGCTGGACAATAATCATTCCCGGATCTTCAGTGTTCTCCGGGAGAATGCCGCCCTCCGGCGCAGGTGTGGTCTCCGGCGTCTGTTCCGGCTCCGGCGTAGGCTCCGGAGTAGGGTTGATGTCGCCGGCCACACTGCCGGAGGCTGCTTCATGCCCCGCTACGTCTACTGCTGCCACGTAGAAGGTGGCACCTGCGCTGGCCGGTGTTCCCGGCCGGAAGACGGTGCTCTCTCCGGCGGAGAGGACAGCCTGTTTCTGGAAGGACCCGCCGCCCAGCGAACGGTACAGCCGGTAGCCGACCACATCGGGCGAGCCGCTTGGGGTGAACGTAACCACAGCCTTGCCTGTACTGTAGGAGACCATCACCTCACCGGGAGGCGTCGGCGCTTTGCCGTCATCCACCCGCGGATCGACCTCGGTCGGGTAATCTGTCTTGGCGTCTGCCGGCATGTAGTAGGCCAGCGGCTCATGCGTCTTCATGGCGGGGAAGGCAGCCAGCAGCTCTTTGACCAGCTCCTGAATCGGCTTCTCCCGCTTGACTACGATTTTCTCTTTCAGGAAGTCTTCAGGAGTTCCCTCCAGAGGAATATAATTCACTCCGTTATAAGTGATATATTTGGCCTTGGAGATGCCGTCATCACTCTCAGTAGGGACATACTTGGCGTTGAACAGATCGGTGGTGTACTTATCTGTCAGCGCAGACGGCTTCTTGCCGCTGTATGCAGACACCGTCGCTTTGACAATGCCTTCCGGCTTGGCGAATTCCTTGGTTGTGAACAGCTCAGGGCGCTTATCGATTACGGTATTCATTACCTTGGTCCACAACGTCTGCGCCTGGCGTTTTTGCGTATCGCCCTGCAGCGTGTTGATCTGCTCCTTATAGCCGACCCACATGCCCAGCGTAACATCAGGAGTGTAGCCCATGAACCAGACATCCCCGTAGTTCTGGGTCGAGCCGGTTTTGCCGACAATCGGCACATCCTTGAAGTGCTTGTAGTTTCGCTTGACAGTGCTTGCGGTCCCGTCCGTGATAACCGTGCGCATCATATCGGTCATCAGATAAGCGGTCTGCTTAGAGAAGACCTGCTCGGGATTCACTTTATGCTGATAGACGATTTTGCCCTGGTAGTCAACAATCTTCTCGATCATATAGGCGTCATTGAAGGCGCCCTGATTGGCAATGGAGGAATAGGCATTGGTTAATTCTTCAACCGTAACCCCGTATCGCAGTCCCCCGATAACCCCGGTCTTGGCATTGTAATCATCATCCTGCAGAGTGGTGATGCCCAGCTTCTTGGTGAAGGCCCAGGCCTTCTCAATGCCAACCTTTTCATTAAAAAGCTTCAGGGCAGGCAGGTTCAGAGACTTGTTCAGCGCATAACGGGCAGTGACCAGACCCTGATAGCGGTTGTTGGCATTCTTGGGGATATGGTAGCCCTTGCCACCGTCCTTCATGACAATCGGCGCATCATCCAGAATGCCGGCGGGCTGAATCAATCCTGCGTCCAGCGCAGGCAGATAGGCTGCAATCGGCTTCATGGTGGAGCCGGGCTGACGGATCATCTGGGTAGCATAGTTCATCTGCTCAATATTGAAGTCGCGCCCTTCGATCATGCCGAGGATAGCTCCGGTCTTGTTGTCAATCAGCATCCCGGCCGTCTGCTCCACACCTCTGGCCTTGCTGTCCTTGGTGAAGTTGCTGCTGTCCTCGGAGATGCTGTGCATCGCACTGTACACTTTCTTGTCAATGGTCGTGTACACCCGGTAGCCGCCGGTCATCAGCTGCTGGCGGGCTTCCTCCAGACGCTGGGCCGAGTCGGTCGAGCTGCCTGCCGTGCCTGCCGTCTCTTCGTTAAGCTTCAGCAGAATCTCGGATGCCTTGCGTTCGGTCTCCATCATGAGATAAGGGAAGGTGGCATAGGCCTTCTTCGTATGCGGAGCCAGTGAGCTCTTGATATCGAAGTTCAGGGCTTCATTGTACTGGGAGGTAGTGATCTTATTCTCTTCCAGCATCCGCCGCAATACCAGCTTCTGGCGGTTAATGGCCCGCCCGAAGGCAGCCTCATTGAATTCGCCCAGGCCGTTGAACGCGGAATATTTGGAGGGGAGCTGCGGCAGGCCTGCCAGATAAGCCGCCTGGGCCACATTCAGCTTCTCCAGATCATCCAGGCCGAAGATACCCTTGGCGGCGGCCTTGATGCCGAATACATTATAGCCGTTGGAGCCGTTCCCGAAAGGAACCTTATTCAGATAGGCGGTCAGGATCTCCTGTTTGGACAGGAAGCGCTCCAGCCGCAGTGACAGCAGAATCTCCTTCACCTTGCGGTCTTCCGTGACATCGAGATTCAGGAACACGCGCCGGGCAAGCTGCTGGGTCAGGGTACTGCCCCCGGTCTGCACGGATTCGTTCAGCAGCTTCTGCTTAACGGCCCGCAGGGTGCCGCTGACATCTACACCCTTATGCTCATAGAAATCATTGTCCTCTATCGCGAGGACAGCATCAATCACAAGCTGCGGTATATCGTTGAATTCAATTAACCTGCGGTCTTCTTCAGTCCGGAGCTGTCCGATTGGCTGTCCGTCGCTGAAATAAGCAAAACCGGTAATGGCGTTGAGTCCCACCTGCTGCTGGATGAATTCCTCGGTGCGCACCGGATCGTCCTTCACAATGGAAGTGACATAGCCTGCAACGGCGCCGCCGGCAAACAGCAAGCCGAGTATACCGAGTATGAACATCCATTTCACAACTGAACCGAACCTGCGGAGCCAGGATCTGCGAGGTGGACGCTGTTTTGCGGTCTTCTTTTTATTCTCCTCAACCATCGACGATAATCCTCCTTTTAACGGAACTATTATAGCACAATTTGGCGATTTTGAATGCGCTTCGCCAAAGAGGATTTTAGTCAGGGCATAAGAAAAAGCTCCCGGAACAATCCGGGAGCTTGGAGCGATTCGGCGCAAGGCCAAATCTTAACGGTTGTAGAACTCGACGATCTGCTTCTCATCGATATCCTGGGACAGCTCAGCGCGTTCAGGCAAACGGATGTATTTGCCTTCGAACGATCCTTCTGCATATTCCAGGTAAGCTGGAAGGTGATTGCGGTTCTCCAGAGCTTCTTTGATCGAAGTCATGCTGCGGCTTCTTTCGCGAAGTCCGATAACGTCGCCCACGCTTACGCGGTAAGAAGCGATGTCAACCTTTTTGCCGTTAACGGTTACGTGGCCATGGGATACCAGCTGACGTGCGCCTGCACGGGAGTTGGCGAATCCAAGACGGTAAACCAGGTTGTCCAGGCGGCTCTCAAGCAGGAACATGAAGTTTTCGCCCGCGATACCTTGAAGCTTCTGTGCTTTGGTGAACAGCGTTTTGAACTGCTTTTCGCCAAGGCCGTACATGTGGCGCAGCTTCTGCTTCTCGAGCAGCTGCATTCCGTAGTTACTTACTTTTCTGCGTTGGTTAGCGCCGTGTTGTCCTGGTGGGAAAGGGCGCTTCAGGTCTTTGCCTGTACCGCTCAGGGAAATGCCCAGACGGCGGCTGAGTTTGAACTTAGGTCCGGTGTAACGTGCCATATTATAGTAGACTCCTTGTTAAGAAAATGTAGTGTAGGGCCTATTTGCGCCGCAATTCGTATCCGTGAAAGCTTGTAATGGTTTCACACTGCCGGGGGAGTTCAGCCGCTGCCCTGGCAGTAACGAAATGCGTAGAGGGTGACACAACGTTACGCCCAATGAAGACTTGTTACAGTCTTGTTCAACAATAAATATTATATGAAAATAACAGTCAAAGTCAAGCGCAACTTTCAAGAGTTTTTGTCTAGGTTTGTCGTTAGTTCTTTGGTCCTAAAAAAAATCCCGGTTTTGCGGAAAATATAATGCAATACCTAGAGAAAGGGAGTAAAATATAGCTAATTGGATGTTATCGGAAAAAGAAGTTGCAAAGGAGGTCCTCTTTTATGGCAGAGCAGAGGGCATACGGCGATAAAGACAGGGACGCCCGTATGCTGTTGCAGGTCGCCAGGCCATCCGGCGGTAAGCTTGAAGATCCTGCCGCCTGGCTGAGGGAAACGGACATTGTGCCTCACGATTTCCCCTATGCCGGGGGCTTGATCGCTGAGAGCTTCAGAGAATGGCAGGGACAGGCAGTCTCCTCCTTCGCGAAGTCCTGGAGCTGGTGTGTGCTTGATTATGAAGGGAATTGGCTGGATTCCGCTTCTGAATTCCGGCAGGGGCGCTGGAAAGAGAAGTGGGAGGAAGCGGCAAGAGGCTGCTTGCAGACGGGCAATATAGAGGCGGTTCAGATACTGGATGGCGGGGAAGCGTTGATGCTGCTGGTCCTGCCTGTACATACAAGGAGACACGGGGATGTCTTCGCTGTTCTGGGCTGCCTGATGCCCCTGGAGCAATATGACAAGGGCGGAAGGTATGCCGCAGAAGCGATGGTGCTCCATTTCCAGACCTGCTTCTATAACAAATTCGAGTATGTGTTTGTATCGGACCTTGCAGGCATTCAGCTGCATTCCGAGCGGGAGAGCAGCCGCCGGTCACTGCTTTTTCAGATTGTCCAGCGGATGCATGACAATATTGATGTGGATGCCGTGCTTACGGAGGTTATTGACAGCATTGCGGCGATGTATCCCGGGGCGAAGCTGGATCTGTATATGTCCCAGGACCACCGCAGCTCCCATCCGCAGGTCAAGCCGCTTCCGCTGCAATGGGACGGCGAGGATGTCTGCGCCACAGCCTTCAAGGATGGACGGGTAACCCTTGATCACGGGCATGGGGATAACGGGATCGTCGAGGTAGGCCTCCCGCTGGGCGGCAAGCAGGGAGTCTACGGGGTCTTTCACATGGTGATGGACAAGAACTCCTTTCATGAGCTGGATCTGAGCTTCCTGACCATGGTGGCGGATACGGCGGGAACCGCCTTCGAGAATGCGAAGCTGTATGAGCGCTCCAACCAGCTGATCCGGGAGCTGCGCATGAGCAATGAATTGACCCAGCGGCTCAACCAGAGCCTGCGGCTGGGTGACATCTTCCAGTTCGCCTTCGAGGAGCTGCTGGCAATGTTCGAGGCGGATTATTGCTGCATCCTGCATAAGAATGAAGAGCGGGGCGGACTTGAGGTTATCGCCTGCAACTATATACCGCTGCTGGGCAAGCTGCTGGAGGAAGGGCAGGGGCTGGGCAGCAAGGTCCATATCTCAGGGGAGCCGCTCCTGCTCTCCGATTATAAGTACGCAGCCGGCCAGACCTCGGCGCTTATGGACGCCACCGGTTCACGTTCCCTGATTGCAACTCCGCTTAACGTGGGCGGCGAGGTCCGCGGGGCGATTATGCTGGCCCACAAGCAGCCCCACTTCTTCTCCTATGACAGCTACAGGCTGCTGCAGGCCATGGCCGGTCACATCGGGCTGGCCGTAGGCAATGCCAGGCTTCATGCCGAAGTGCGGCGGCTGGCCAACCGCGACACCCTGACCGGACTCTTCGCCCGGCACTATCTGGATGAAGAGATCAAGCAGCGGCAGTCTACTGACTTCTGCGGGACTCTGGTCGTTGTGGACATTGACCAGTTCAAGATGGTCAACGACACCTATGGCCACCAGAAGGGGGACAAAATCCTGAAGCAGGTCAGCGACATCGTGAAATCCTCGATCCGCCAGGGCGATGTCGCCGCGAGGTGGGGCGGTGAGGAGCTTGCGGTGTATCTGCCCCAGCTTGGCGTCCAGCAGGCGGTCTTCGTGGCGGAGCGCATCCGCAAGCGTGTCATGGGAGAGACGGAGCCCCGCGTGACCGTATCCTGCGGCATTGCCGAGTGGAGCTGGACTGATGAACGGGTGAGCGTAGAGTCCCTGTTCTACCGCGCCGATATGGCGCTCTATGACGCCAAGAATAACGGGCGCAATCAGGTCGTGATCGACAACAAGCTGGCGGAGAATACCGCGAAGAACCCTTGGGCTTAGGCCTTTAGGGTTCTTCTGCCTGTGCATACTCATGAACGTATAAGGCCTGTGTTCAGGGAGACCCTAGGAAGAATGGAAATAACATTTCTTGCGGAAGGGGCCTGATGTTCATGGGTAAATGGGAGTACATACGCACAGGAAGCCTCACTTTACTGCTGGTCTGCGGTATTAGCGGATGCACAATGTTGAAGGACAAGCCGGCAACGGAGGACTTAAGTCTGGTAATGGCCGGGATGGAGGGCAGCGACGGAGTATCCTTTAAAGGGGCGGCTGCATTGCTGGTCGGAGGCAAGACGCTGCCGGAATCTGCGCTGTATTATGGAGGGAAGGTAGCGGATCATAACAGGATCAGCCTGTATTCACTGCTCCCGGATGAAGCCCCTGCCGCCTCTGCGGCAGAGACAGGCCCCCGCCAGCTTAAGCAGGGATCTGCGGATGCACCGGTCTATTATACCCAAATGGTGAAGGAGAACGGAAAGTGGACGCTGGAGCAGACCTCCCCGGTCCTTGAAGGGGGCAATCCGCTGGAGAATCTGAACCCGCTCCGCCATCTGGAGGAGCTGGAGCAGCGGCAGAAGACGGTAACCGAAGAAGCCGGCAGTGCAAGGGGAACCCGGGTGCTGCGGATTGAGCTGACGCCGGAGGAGGCACGCAGCCAGCTGGCTGACGAGCTGGAGCAGGAGATGCAGGCGGTCCGGCCGGCAGCCCCGGACGGCAAGGGCAGCAATTCCAGCGGGCATTCCAAGGCGCTTGAAGCCAAGATGGTCCTGTGGGAACAGAAGCGGGCGGAGCTGCAGCAGCGGCTGGACAAAGCGGACATCCGGACCGTGTATTATCTGAAGGTAGACCCGAAGCGCAATCTGCCTGCGCGGCTGACCTGGAACCGTACGCTGACCTATCCGGGGAAGAACGGAGCCGCCACCGAGGAGACTTATATAACACAGGTCGATTTCTATGATTATAAGTAAACGCCCAGGCTCTGACCGGCTTTTCATGCCGCTTGCACTCCGGGACAGGAGTGCTACAATAGAACGGTATGTTTATTTTCAGCAAGAGGAAGGAAGAGAGAAAGATGAATGATCCCCGAATTCAAAAGCTTGCGGCGAACCTGGTCGGTTACTCCGTAAATGTGCAGCCCGGCGAGAATGTGCTCGTCGAGATGATCGGCAGTGAGCGCGATCTGATCAAAGCGGTTGTGGAGGAAGTCGGCAAAGCCGGCGGTAACGCCTTCGTACAGCTGACCGACCGCACTGTTCTGCGCAGTATGCTTAAATATGCCACACCTGAAGGAATGAAGGCCTGGGCAGAGATCGATCTGAACCGGATGAAGCAGATGGACTGCTATATCGGTATCCGTGCCGGTGAGAATGTCAATGATCTGGCGGATGTGCCGGAAGAGAATATGAAGCTCTACAATTCCCTCTACTCCCACCCGGTACATAGCGAGCAGCGCGTCAAGCACACGAAATGGGTGGTCCTGCGTTATCCTAACGCCAGCATGGCCCAGCTTGCCAATACGAGCACTGAAGCGTTTGAGGACTTCTATTTCGAAGTATGCAACCTCGATTATGCCAAAATGGACAAGGCTCAGGATGCGCTGGCTGACCTGATGCGCAGAACGGACAAGGTGCGGATTACCGGGCCCGGAACAGATCTCAGCTTCTCGATTAAAGGCATCGGTGCGGAGAAATGCTCGGGCCAGAAGAACATCCCGGACGGAGAGGTGTACAGCGCGCCTGTGCGTGATTCCGTTAACGGAACGATCAGCTATAATGCTGCGTCGATCTACAACGGCATAACCTTTGAGAATGTAAAATTCACCTTTGCGAACGGCCGGATCGTTGAGGCCTCCAGCAATGATACGGTGCGGCTGAAGGAGATTCTGGATTCCGACGAAGGCGCGCGCCATATCGGCGAGTTCGCCATCGGCTTCAATCCTTACATTCTGCATCCGATGAAGGATATTCTGTTCGATGAGAAGATCGCGGGCAGCCTGCACTTTACCCCGGGCCAGGCTTATGATGTAACCGATAACGGCAACCGTTCGTCCATTCACTGGGATCTGGTGCTCATTCAGCGCCCGGATTACGGCGGCGGCGAGATCTATTTCGACGATGTGCTGATCCGCAAGGATGGAATTTTTGTCGTGCCGGAGCTGGAAGGTCTAAACCCTGAGAATTTGAAATAAAATAGAAGTATATGCTGTTAAGACCGTGCAGGCTTGTTTTGAAGAAACACCTTGCTGGGTAAGCGGATTCAATGTATCATGGAATTGTTACCAATGAACATTAGTTTATTATCAAGTTGCGGAGGGATTCCTATGTCCAACAATGCGGCAATCGTGGATATTGCACAAACGGCAAGCCAGTTTAATTCATCTATCGTTCTTCAAGCGGACAACAAGTACATTGATGTGAAGAGCATCCTTGGCTTGTTCACTACCCTGGTATCCAGCCAAAGCTATGAGCTGCATGTACACGGCACAGATGCCGAGGAAGCGAAGAAAGCCATGAGCGAAGTATTTGCCAAGCACAATCTGAAATTTACAGTGGTTGCAGAGTAATCATTAATTCCGGGGACGTCCGGCCTTCAGGCTGGGCGTCTTTGCTGTGAATACAGCACTTTTTGCAGCAACTTGGGGAATAACCGAACTGCATTCTTGTATTAGGTCCTAATTTCGACTAATATTAAGAATAATAAGAAAGAAAAGCAGCTGTAACTTTTGGACATGGGGGGGATAATGCATGACTTCATCGGATTTGCAGGAACAGCTTAACCTCAAAGCGATTAATCTTCTACAGGAAGATGCTGATAAAATTCAGAAGCTTATCGAAGTACAGATGGAGAACCTGGCAACCCGTTACTGCCCTCTCTATGAGGAAGTGCTGGATACCCAGATGTATGGCTTCTCCAGAGAGGTTGACTTTGCGGTCAGGGCGGGTCTGGTGCCGGAGCTGACCGGCAAGCAGGTGCTGAGCGAGCTGGAGCGCAATCTTGCTGTACTGTATGAGGCACTGAATAAGAAGGCTGAAGAGCGGGAGATGTAGCTGATTTCCGGCCAGTCATAGAGAACGCACACGAAGACCCGGGAGGTCAGTCATGTGCGTTTTTTTTATAAGCTGCTGTTTATACAAGGTAGAACGATACCCCTAGAATCATGTACACCGCAAGCAGGAGAAGGCCTTCATACCAGTTGGTTGCCCCATCCTGGATAATCGACTTGGCGATGAACACCGATACGGCAATGGCTACGATCTCAATGGTGGTGAAGACGATGGACATTGTGTTGCCCATGAAATAGCTGGCGAAGATCAGCACCGGGGCCACGAACAGGGCGATCTGCAGACTGCTTCCCACGGCAATCTCTACGGCCGCGCCGATCTTGTTCTTCATAGCCAGCATAATCGCTGCGCTGTGTTCAGCCGCATTACCGATGATTGCCACCAGGAATGCGCCGACGAACAGCTCGCTGAAGCCGAACCGTTCCGTAAGGGTCTCCAGTGTGCCGACCAGCCATTCACTGACGAATGCGACCATCACAGTAGCAATAATCAGATAGAGGATGGAGCGGTTCCGGGACCAGACGGGCGCATGTTCATTCGGCAGCTCTTCAGCATTGTCATCCGTGACATCGGCCAGATACTTCTTGTGGGTAATCATGGAGAAGACCAGCCAGGCCATGTATGCGGCAATCAGCAGCCCGGCGACGACAAGGCTCAGCACCTCCGTGTCCTTCTCGGTGATGGAATGGGTGTTGAAGAACATGGCGGGAACGAACAGGGCAATGACCGCGACGATCATCAGCGAGCCGTTCAGGCCGGCAAGGGTCGCATTGAAATTCTGAATCTTGAACTTCATGCCCCCGGCAAAAATGCTCAGCCCGAGCACCAGCAGCAGGTTGCCGATAATCGAGCCGGTCAGACTTGCCTTGACCATGTCGAACAGCCCTTCCTTCACCAGGAAGAAGGCGATGATCAGCTCGGCCGCATTGCCGAAGGTCGCGTTCAGGAAGCCTCCCAGCCGCTGTCCGGCATAGTGGGCTACGCTCTCTGTCGCCCGGCCGAGGAAGCCGGCCACGAAGACGACCGCAATAGCGGACAATATGAACTGAAGGGTATGATCCCAATCAGCATAATGCCCTATGGCGCTGAGGATGAAGGTGACGGCCAGCAGCGCCGGTGAGATCCATTTTTTCAAGGTAGGGCACACTCCAGTCTCTGATATGTAGGTTGAATTCATACTCAATATACCCAAATTGTTCCGGGGTGTAAACGGGCTGTAAGAAAGTCATTTGCTTTTTGGGCTGTTTTGGAATTACAATAATTGATAATGAGAGTAGGGGGGATATGGCATGGCAGAACAGCTTCAACTTGAAAAGGGAAATATACGGATTTCGAATGACGTTGTCTCTAAGATTGCCGGCTTGGCCGCGCTGGAGACTCCCGGAATTGCCGCCATGTCTGGCGGTTTGTCAGAGGGCTGGGCCAAGCGCCTGAGCGGCAAGAATGTGCAGAAGGGCGTGACCGTTGAAGTCGGCCAGCTGGAAGCGGCAGTGGATCTGCGCATTATTGTCCTGTATGAGACGCCGATTCATGAGGTGTGCCGCATGCTTCAGCAGAATGTCCGTGAGGCCGTGGAGAGTATGACCGGACTCCACATCGTAGAGGTTAATGTGAAGGTGGAGGGCGTAGCGTTCAAGAACGACGAGATTTCTTAAGCTAGAAGGCTTTCTAAGCAGAATGACAAAAGGCAGTCCGGATGATTCCGGGCTGCCTTTTTGTTAGAATGGGTCATTGCATTATTAACGGGCACGGCGATTGGCACGAACCTGACGGACGGTGGTCACTGATTTCACCACTTCCTCCTTGGCCGGGCGGTTGGTCTCTCTGGAGATGCTGAGCATAATGCCCATACAGAGCATGGTAACCAGCAGGGAGGAGCCGCCGTAGCTGATGAAGGGCAGGGTCACCCCGGTCAGCGGAATCGTATTCGTGACCCCGCCGATGTTGATGAAGGCTTGAATGGCGATCAGTCCCATAATTCCGATGCCGACCAGGGTGCCGAACGGATCGGTACACCTTAGGGAGATCAGAATCCCTCTCCAGATGAAATACAGGTAGAGGAGCAGGAAGATTGCTGTTCCCACAAAGCCGAGCTCCTCGCCAATGACAGAAAAGATAAAGTCGGTATACGGATAAGGCAGGTAGTGAAGCTTCTGGATACTCTTGCCGAACCCGGAGCCTTGCGTTCCGCCTTCACCCAGGGCGATCAGGGATTGCATGATCTGATAGCCTGTGCCATCGGCGTTCTTCTCGGGGTTAAGGAAGGCTTCAATCCGGCCTTGCCGGTAATCCTGCTTCGCCTCTGCCTTCTCGGTATGCGGTGACAGGGAGTCAATGGCGGTCTTGGCCCCCATGACGAGCGCCACGCCAAGAATCAGCAGGCCGATCGAGCCCATAATATGCTTCATGCTGGCACCGCCGGCGTAGATGACCAGTCCGCTGGTAGCGACAAGAATCATGCAGGAGCCAAAGTCGGGCTGCATCATAATCAGTCCGGCTACGATGCCGACGATGATCATGACCGGGATATACCCTGTCCGCAAATCGCGCAGCCGTTCGCCTTTCTTAGTAATCAGGGCAGCCAGATACAGGATGATCGAGAGCTTGGCCAGCTCGGTAGGCTGAATCCCCAGGGTCCC
Source organism: Paenibacillus sp. FSL K6-1096 (assembly GCF_037977055.1). Lineage (NCBI taxonomy): Bacteria > Bacillati > Bacillota > Bacilli > Caryophanales > Paenibacillaceae > Paenibacillus > Paenibacillus sp. FSL K6-1096. Next base: position 6,672,877 of record NZ_CP150274.1, read on the forward strand.
GATGCTCATCCAGCTCTTCGCGCCGTTAATCCCCTCTGTCGTGGCAACGAACAGCAGCAGGATCAAGGTGATGACGAAGATTGGAGCGTACCATTTCTTGAATTTGCTGTAGTGGATATTCATCACAATGAACATGATGAAGGTTCCCAGCACGGCCCAGACCAATTGGCGTTTGACGAAAAAGAATGCGTTATAGCTGAACAGCTTGTTGGCCAGTGTCAGGCTGGAGCTGGAGCTGAACACCATCAGCAGCCCGAAGCCAACGAACAGCAGGGTCAGAATAAGGAGCTGGAAATCAGGCGTTCCCCGCTTGGGAAGGCTGGATTTGGCAGCGGGCTTTGCCTTCATGGTACTCAAGCTTCCAGCAGCGCTTTCAAATCATTGATATGCTTGTGCGCCGAATCCAGCACCGGCCCGGGAACCGGAGAGTCATACTCCACGCCATGGGGGAAGGTTGCTTTACCCAGATAAACGGCTTCAATAGCCAGCACAGCATCCGCCTTCTCCAGCTTGCCTTCCACCGCGCGGGTGTTGATCCGCAGGAAGTAGTCGCCGCCGTTCTGGCGGTCTTCTATTTTGCAGTCGTAAGTGGCGCGGTAGTATTCCCATTGCCATCTGATGAATCCGGCTTTGGTTGCACTCTCGTCGAGGTATTGAAGGTCGCTCTTCAACCCTTCGAGGCCCGTGTTCTCAAATATCATAGCGCACAACTCCCCTTAATGAATTATAATGAATCATTTGTAATTAAAATTTGCACTTGTTCTACCTCATGATAGTATGTTTCCCGGGCTTGCGCAAGGTAGAGAGGGGTGATCCATACCCACTTTTTTGCGTTTCTGCTACAATGAAAAGAAATATGGCATACTGCAGGCAGGGCCGGGAGGGACAAGCGCCTCCAGGGCTGATCCGGGGCCTGTCTGCCGGAGAAGGGAATGGAGAATGATGGAGAGGTTAACGGCAGAGGAGCTGCTTCCGGATATGGTGAACTGGCGGCGTCATCTGCACCGCCATCCGGAGCTGTCTTACCAGGAGAAAGAGACTTCCGCCTATGTTGCAGCCAGACTGGGTGAGCTGGGAATCGAGGTCAGACGCAGCGGGGCGGGGTATGGGCTGACGGGCATCCTCAAAGGCCGCGGGTCCGGCAGCACAGTAGTCCTGCGCGCGGATATGGATGCACTGGCGATTACAGAAGAGAGCGGCCGGGAATACGCCTCGGAGCATCCGGGCGTGATGCACGCCTGCGGGCATGACGGGCATACAGCCATGCTGCTTGCCGCCGCTGCGTATTACAGCGCCCGCCGGGAGGAGCTGAGAGGCGAGATCCGCTTCCTGTTCCAGCCGGCGGAGGAGGTCTGCCCCGGCGGTGCGGTAGGTATGATTGCCGAGGGCGTGCTGGAGGGGGCTGATGCTGTCTACGGGCTGCATCTGTGGACACCGCTGCCTATCGGGACCGTGGGCAGTGCGCCGGGTCCGCTGATGGCCTCCGCCGATGAGTTCTTCATTGAGCTGACCGGGAAGGGCGGACACGGCGGGATGCCTCACCGCACTGTGGACAGTATTGTGGCCGGAGCGGCGCTGGTCACCGCGCTGCAGAGCATTGTCAGCCGCAATGTCGACCCGCTGCGGCCGGCGGTAGTCAGCGTAGGCACGATACAGGGCGGCTCGGCCCAGAATATTATTGCCGAGCGCTGCCGCATTACCGGAACGGTGCGGGCCTTCGATGAGGAGACACGGCAGCTGATCCGCCGCAGAATTGAAGAGATTACAGCTTCTATTGCAGCGGCACACGGAGCGGAAGCGAGCGTTGATTACATGATGGGCTATCCGCCGCTCGTGAACGATGAAGCGGAATACAGGCGTTTTGCCCGGGTTGCACCGCAAGCGCTGGGGGAAGGCGCGCAGGTAATCTTAATGGAGAAGATCATGCCTGCTGAAGACTTCTCTTATTATGTGAAGGAGATTCCCGGCTGCTTCATCTTCGTGGGCGCCGGCAATTCTGACAAGAACGCTGTCTACCCTCATCATCACAGCCGCTTTGATTTCGATGAGGATGCCATGCTGAGCGGTCTTAAGCTGCTGATTGCAATGGCTGATTCCCGGCTGAATGAAGACCAGTCCTTATAATACCGGTATAATATGGCTGCCTCCAGGAAAAACTACCCGTAAATAGCATGGCCACATGCAGGGCAGGAGGGTTCATTCTTGAAGACAGTCAAAGAGGTGATGACCGCACATCCGGTGTCGGTTACACTGCTGGACAATATCTATGAGGTTGCCGTCAAAATGAAGGATAGCGGGACAGGGTTTATTCCGGTAGTCGATTCATCTGACGGGGCCACGCTGATCGGAGTCATTACCGACCGCGATCTGGTGATCCGGGGGTATGCGGACAAGCATTCCGGCTCGACCGCAGTGGAAACCGTCATGACCCGGGAGGTTATTTCGGTCGCGGAATCTGCTTCAGTCGATGAGGCTGCCGAGCTGATGGCTTCCCGGCAGATCCGCCGGATTCCGGTGACCAGGGACAAGAAGCTGACCGGAATCGTGTCGCTTGGCGACCTGGCCGTGAAGCGTATCTTCGCGGATGAAGCTGCCGAGGCGCTGAGTGAAATCTCGCAGCGGCCGCTGCATTGATAGCGTGATGGCAGGCTCACATGATTTATTCGCCGCCGCAGACTTAGCCCCACATTGTGGGGTTATTTTGTGCTACCCGGAAATAAGGAGGGAACACGATGAACACTGAAGCTACGGGTTCTTGCATTACCAGGAGCGACCGGACGGTTCTGCTGGAATGCGCCCATCCCGGCTATGAAGAAGCGCGTGCGGTGCTGGGCGGCTTCGCTGAACTGGTCAAAAGTCCGCCCGCTTACCACACTTACCGGATTACGCCGCTGTCTCTGTGGAATGCTGCAGCCGGAGGACAGAATGCGGCGTCCGTGCTCGGGCAGCTGCACAGGCTGTCGCGGTGGGGCGTCCCCTCCGGTCTTGAGGAGGAGATCGAGCTGCTGATGTCCCGGTACGGGAGCTTGCAGCTCTGCATGAATGAGAGCGATCCCGGGCAGGTTACGTTATCCGCTGATACCGCCGGGCTGCTGGATGAATTGGAGGGTTTCCGGGAGCTGAAGGAGCTGGGACTGGTGCGGGCGGGTGAATGCCGCAGCCATTGCCCCAAGGGGAACCGGGGGCTGCTGAAGCAGGAGCTGACGAGGCTCGGGTATCCGGTTCTCGATTATGCGGGATACCGGGACGGGCAGGAGCTGAGGCTGGCCTGGAAAACAGCAGGCGGACAGGAAGCAGGGGGCGGATTCGGCCTCCGCGATTATCAGCAGGAGGCAGTCCGCCGGTTCCAGGGGATTGCCGGAGAAGGCGGCAGCGGTGTTGTTGTGCTGCCCTGCGGCGCAGGCAAGACGATGGTCGGTATGGGTGTTCTGGAGAAGCTGCAATGCGAGACGCTGATTCTTACCTCCAGCACCACCTCCGTGGAGCAATGGCGGGAGGAGCTGCTTCAGCGGACTACGCTTGGCCCGGCTGATGTCGGGAGATATACCGGCGAGGTCCGCGAGGTGCGGCCGGTCACCGTGGCTACCTATCAGATGCTGACCCATAGAAATTCCAAAGGCGGAGCGTTCGTCCACATGAATCTGTTCAACGAACGGAATTGGGGCCTGATTATCTATGATGAGGTCCATCTGCTTCCGGCCCCCGTCTTCCGGGCGACCGCTGACATTCAGGCTACGCGGCGGCTGGGACTGACCGCCACGCTGGTCCGGGAGGACGGGCGGGAGGGGGATGTATTCTCCCTGATCGGCCCGAGGTGCTACGAGCTGCCCTGGAAGGTGCTGGAGAAGCAAGGGTGGATTGCCGCCGTCGATTGCATCGAGCTGGTGATCCCGATGCCGCCGGACCTGCGCCGGCGGTACATCTATGCCGGTGCGAAGGAGCAGTTCCGCCTGGCGGCGGGGAATCCCGTGAAGGCGCAGGCAGCCGCGCGGATCGCAGCCGCTCATCCTGCGGCAAGGGTGCTGGTGATTGGCCAGTATCTTGACCAGCTGGAGGCGCTGGCTGCGGAGCTGGGTGCTCCGCTGATTACAGGCCGAACCCCGCAGAAGGAGCGCAGCGCGCTGTACGCCGCCTTCAACGAGGGGCGTCTGCCGCTGCTGATCGTCTCCAAGGTGGCTAATTTCGCCGTGAATCTGCCGGATGCATCGGTGGCGATTGAGGTCTCCGGGGCCTTCGGCTCCCGCCAGGAGGAAGCGCAGCGGCTGGGCCGCATCCTGCGCCCGAAGCCTGGGGAGAACAAAGCTTATTTCTATACACTGGTCACAGGTGACAGCCGCGAGCAGGAGTTCGCTCTGCGCCGCCGGATGTTCCTGACCGAGCAGGGCTATGAATACGGGGTCCGGCTGCTGGAGCCTCAGGAATCCCGGGAAGGAGCTGTTCAGAGATGGGAGTAACACCAGCTGACACATTGCCGAAGCTGACACCCGAAGCCTGTGAAGTGCTGCTGCGCATCTGTGCCGGTTATGCAGCATCGCCATGTCCGGCGGACACCCTGGAACGGCTGCGGCCGGAAACCCTCTGCCGGATGCAGCAGAAGCTGGCTCTGGAGGAGCTGCTGCTTGCCGGGCTGCTGGAGCTGCGGCAGAAGGTGTGGGGCGAGCAGCTGTATCAGATCCCTTGGGAGCAGTATCCTCCCATTCTGCACAGCTTCTGGTCAGATTGCCCGCAGGTCCGGGTGGAGGAGCATGTGCAGGCCACAGCTGAGGCCTGCACGGGGCTAGCCGCCGAGCTGTTCCGTGCCTTGCTGTTCATTTCGGAGGAGGGGCTGCCTCTGACCAGTAAGGGAGTAATCCATAAGAAGCAGCTTAACCGGCTCGCCGGACTGCTGTCGATGAAGGAAGAGTATCTTACAGCAGTGCTGCCGCCGTCTGCCCGGCAGGAGAGCTATCCGCTGCCGGTAACGGTAATTGTGGACCTGATGCTGGCGCTGGGCCTGATCAGCCGCCACAGCAGCGGATACCGGATTGACCCGGAGCTGCTGCAGCAGTGGCTGTCGCTCGGGCCGCAGGAGATGACGGACCTGCTCTATACCCTGGCCATCCGCCGCTACGGCTCCCCTGTGCCTGCGGAGCAGCATTTCAGGCATGTCATCACGGCCGCTGTCTTTCCGGCTGGAGAATGGTTTGCCCTGGCTCCTGTGCTGGAGTGGATGGCGCATAGCGGCCTTGCATCTGCGAAGCCGGAGGCGAAGGGGACAGGCCCGGTGCTGGAGCTGTCCGCGCTTGCCTGGCTTCGCCTGCTGGCCGGCTTCGGCTGGTGTGAGCTGGGTGTCTCGCCAGCAGGGCAGCCCTGCTTCCGCTGGCGGGCCGGGAAGCCGCAGCTGGCCTTAGAAGGTGCGGAGGGACAGGGCTCTGTCCCTGCGGATGCGGCATCCGGCTTCATTGTGCAGCCGGACTTCGAGGTGCTGGTCCCGCCGGAGGTCCCTTATGCGGACCGCTGGACGCTGGCAAGCTTCGCGGAGCTGCTGCATAACGAGGACCTCTGGAGCTTCCGGCTGACCCGGGAGAAGCTGGAGGCGGCAGCTGAACAGGGAGCGGCTCCAGGCGGGCTTATCGCCTGGCTGGATGCGCGCGCTGCCGGGGGGCTTCCGGAGCAGGTGCTGCTGGCGCTCCGGCAGTGGGCCGGCGGGATCGGAAGGACCCGCTTGGCCGAGGTGCTTCTGTTGTCCTGTGCAGGGGAACGGGAGGCGGAGGATATCGCCGCCCACCCCCGGCTGCAGGACATCGTCACCCGGATCGGACCGCTCCATTACACGGTCCGTCCGGAGGCTGCCGGGCAGCTGCGCAAGGAACTGGCTGCTGCCGGCATGACGCCCTCCATCCTGTCCGGGGAAGCAGACAGGATGGAGGGGCGGCAGTCCATGGCCGGGCTGCCGGCCTCGCCTCAACCAGCGCGGCGGTACACGCTCCCGCAGCCGGCCGCGGAGCAGGGGCTGCTTAGCACTGCGCCCCCGCTGGCGCTGCTGCCGCTGGAGCGTGCCATACAGCCGCAAGCTCAGCTGCCGGGCGAAGACGCGGTGCCGCAGATGTGGTTCGGCCAGTGGCGGCAATATCACAGCACCACCGCACAAAAGATTATGGAGCAGGCGCTCGCCTGGGGAATCAAGGTCAGCCTCTCCTATGAGGGCCGCACGGCTGAATTCATTCCGGAGCAGATTCTCGGCCGGCCGTGGAAGGTCCGGGGCATTCTGCTGCTTCCGGATTCCGGGGCGGCAGAAGAGAAGGAGCTGGCGGCGGAAGACTGGCGGGAAATGAGGCTGGTTCATCCGTATCAGACTGCAAATTCTTCTTCTGCTGGAGCGGTCCGTTATGGTATGATGAAGTAGTCTACCGTCCGGGTAGAACTTTAATGCAGGAGAGAGTTGAAGTTCATGAGCGTAGCGCAAGTAAATACGGTTGATATGGCCGAGGTGCTGACATACGCCTATGAATTAGGCGATATGATTAATCAATCCGCTGAAGTGTCGGATTACTTATACTGGAAGGGGCAGGTAGATGCCGACCCCGAGATTCAGGCCATGGTCAAGCGGCTGCAAGCCAAGAAGGATTTGTTCGAGGAGACGCAGCGGTTCGGCCATTTCCACCCGAACTACCACTCGGCGAAGGATGAGGTTGAGGCTGTAGAACGGGAGCTGGAGCAGTTCGAGGCGGTGGTGCGGTTCAAGCAGGCGGAGAAGACGCTCGATGACATCCTTCATTCCATGTCGGAGACGATTGCGTTCTCGGTATCGGACAGCATCAAGGTCCCAAGCAATGACCCGTCCCCGAAGGGCGGATGCGGCAGCGGAGGCAAATGCTCTTGCGGATAAGCTGACCCGTGAAGAGAGACAGAGAAAGAGAGGCGGATGAGCTTATGTTTGCGGAACGGACAGGTTATATCGTATGGGTTAGCGACGTCAAGGCGGCGCGCAACCTGGAGAAATATGGAACACTGCACTATGTCTCCCGTAAAATGCACTATGCGGTTATGTATGTGAACGCGGATCGCGCGGAGGAAGTTATGAAGACTGTCCGCAGACTCTCCTATGTGCGCAAGATTGAGCGTTCATACCGCAATGAGCTGAAGACGGAATATACCAGCAACGGGCAGGACAAGTCCCGGTACTATGGCCTGTGAGGCTTTCATAGCAGTTACTGGACAGGCGCCGCAAGGCGTCTGTTTTTTTGACAGAGAAGGTTAAAGGGATCAGCGGGGGAGGACTGGCGATGAACAAAGAGGAGCAGGTGCTGACGGCGTTCAGAGACTTATTCAATAAAAGAAGCTGGCTCAACAAAACCAAGATGGAGTCCAGCCTGAAGGGCCACAAGCCATCGGAGGTGCATTGTATCGAGTACATCGGGACCCTGACAGACGCTAATGTGACCAGGCTGGCCGAGTCGCTCTATATGACCAGAGGGGCGATCAGCAAAATCACCCAGAAGCTCTTGCGTAAAGGCCTGATCGAGAGCTACCGGAAGCCGGAGAATCAGAAGGAAATCTACTTCAGGCTCACAGAGGAAGGACGGGACATCTGGAGAATTCATGACGAGCTGCACCGGGAGTTCCGCGACCGCGACCGCCCCGTGTTCGAGCACGTAACGGATGACCAATATGACGGTATGCTGAGCTTCATGGAGAAGTACAGCAGGCATCTGGATGAAGAGCTTAAGAAGCAGGGGCTGACCCGCAAGGCGGGAGTGGAAGCTGAGGCTGAAGATGTGTGAATGCTGCTTACAGAAGGTGCACTAGTGCACCTGGATTTCCGTAAAGTTGGTCGAATGGGCTAATGTATTCTCACCCGGAAGGGTGTTTTTTTGTGTTTAAAATTATGTTTCCGAGGAATCAAAAACATGTTATGATCTTATTGTTTCCAAAGAAACATAATTCGATGATCAGGGAGAGTAGCACAATGCCCATATTTACATTCAAAAAGTCACAGCAGCGTAACCAAGCATCACCACCCGATCAATTCCATCCCCCCAACCGGCCGTATCCACCCAATGACAACCAGCCGTCAAAACCAGCCTCACACCAACCGCATCAGTCCGCAGCTGATCCGCCCAAGCACGCCCTAATCTTCGGCCTCATCGCTGTCTTTCTCTGCGGGCTTGGCTTTAGTATTATCGCACCTGTGGTTCCGTTCCTGGTGCGGCCATATGTCAGCGGCCCGGGACAACAGGCTGTCATGGTTACGCTGCTGACTTCGGTATATGCGGCCTGCGTTTTTGTGGCGGCTCCTGTGCTGGGGGCGCTGAGCGATAAGTATGGCCGCCGCCCTCTGCTCTTGCTGTGCCTTCTGGGTTCGGCCCTCGGGTACTTTATCTTCGGGCTCGGCGGAGCGCTGTGGATGCTGTTTGCCGGACGGATTATCGAAGGGATTACCGGCGGGAGCATCAGTACGATTTTTGCTTATTTTGCCGATATCCTTCCGCCGGAGCAGCGGACCAAGTACTTTGGCTGGATGAGTGCGGTGGTGGGGGCGGGCACGATCATTGGCCCGGCGGCGGGCGGATTGCTGGCGAAGTACGGTTATTCCGTCCCGATATATGCGGCTGCCCTCGTCACATTGGTGAATGCGGTGTATGGATTTCTGTTCATGCCCGAGAGCCTGGAAAAGCACAAGCGGCGGCAAGATGTCGCCTGGCTGAAGCTGAATCCATTCTCGCAGCTTGCCGGCCTGCTGTCGGTGAAGAGCCTGAACCGGCTGCTGGTCTCAGCGTTCCTGCTGTGGATACCGGGCGGTGCGCTGCAGGGGATTTTGTCCCAGTTCACGCTGGATCTGTTCAGCTGGAAGCCCGCAGTGACCGGGCTGATGTTCTCGATCATGGGCCTGCAGGACATCCTCTCGCAAGCCTTGATTATGCCGGGGCTGTTAAAGAGATACAGCGACAGGCAGATCGCCGCACTGGGCATATCTACGGAGATGGCGGGTTACACTCTGTTTGCGCTGTCGGCAGGGTGGTCTTCCTCTCTGCTTTTTATCTCGGGCATGTTCGTCTTCGGCTTCGGGGATGCGATCTTCGGCCCGTCCTTTAACGGAATGCTATCGAAGGCGGCTGCTGACGGTGAGCAGGGCAGGGTCCAAGGCGGCAGCCAGTCGGTCCAGGCGCTCGCCCGTATGGCCGGTCCGCTGATTGGAGGACAGCTCTATGTGTTACTTGGCCCTGCCGCACCTGCCGGGATGGGAATTATACTGGTAGCCGCAGCCCTTGCTGTACTGTACCGGATGAACCTGGCCGCTGGCCGGAGCTTGTCGAAATAAGTCGTTTGTGTGAAAAAGCACCCAACATACCCGGGGCTGGCCCACAGTTTATACCTGCTTAATACTTCCAATCTATGCTAAAGCGGGAAGCTTAACATTCTTAATGACAGGTATACGGGTGATGAAATGAACAAAACAGGGACCCTGTCCCGGAGAATCGCGGCCCTGCCGCAATATATCAGGCATATGAGCGGGAGAGTCAGGGATGAAGTGCAGGAGCTGGGCAGGTTGTCTATGCTGCTGAATATAATGAATAACGGGCTGCTCGATACGTACTTTCAGCCGATTCTGGAGCTGCATAGCGGGAGGACCGTTGGCCATGAGGTACTGAACCGCCCTCCGCACTCGCCGCAGTTTCCGACTACGGAGCATTTTTATGATTTTGCCGGACGGACGGCCCAGATGGTCAGATTCGAGCAGTACTGCCGGAGAGTGTCTTTATCCCGGTACGTGGAGCGGGCAGCGGAGGCAAAGGGGGGCAGCGCCAGCCTGGTGTTCGTCAATGTGCATCCAGGTGTGCTGAATGATCCGCGCCACAGAAGCGGGGAATCGCTGGCGCTGCTGAAGGAGCTGGGACTGGCCCCGGAGCGGATCGTCTTTGAGCTGACTGAACGCCAGGCGGTGCAGGATTATGTTCAATTCGAGAAGGTGCTGTCCCATTACCGTGAGCAGGGCTTCCGGATTGCCGTAGATGATGCAGGCTCCGGATACAACAGCCTGAAGACGCTGGTCTACCTGAAGCCGGAATTCATCAAGCTGGACAAGTCGCTCATCCGGGGCATTCATCACTGCCGGGAGCAGCAGGAGCTGCTGGAGCTGATCCGGGAATACGCGGAGCGTTCCTCTACGCGGGTGATTGCCGAAGGGATTGAGACCGCGGCGGAGCTGCATTTTTTACAGTCGGCGGGTGTGGAATGGGGTCAGGGCTATGCGCTGGGGCGGCCGACTGGCCGGCCGTTAGAGGGGGAGTTTCCGGCTTGGGCGCGGCAGGTTGCAATCAGGGGAGGGTATAGGGATGTTTCTTCAGATCGGTGAAATTGCCGGAGCAATTCCGGAGATTTCGGTACATCACAAGTGCGGGATTGTGGACCAGATTTTCAAAAGCAATCCCAAGCTTCAAGGCGTGGCCGTAACGGAGAACGGGCGGCCGGTAGCACTGATTATGCGAATCCGCTTTTACCAGCAGATCGGGACCTTATACGGGTATACGCTCTATATGGGCAGGTCCGTTGAGCTGGTGATGGACCGGGACCCGCTGATTGTCGATTATGCCGCACCTATCATTGATGTCAGCAGGCTGGCGATGGCCAGGCAGGATGAGAACCTGTACGATTACGTGATTGTTACGCATGGAAAATCATTGTTCGGCGCGGTCAGCGTGCGGGATCTGCTGCTTAATTTTGCCGAAATACAGGCCATGGCGGCCAGCTTCCTGAACCCGCTGACAGGGCTGCCGGGAAATATCAGCATCACCGAGTGGATGGTGAAGACGCTGCTGCAGGAGCAGTTCAGTGTGCTCTACATCGACCTTGACCATTTCAAGGCGTATAACGATACCTACGGCTTCAAGGAAGGCGACCGGATGCTCCAGGCCACGGCAGAGATTCTGAAGCAGGAGGCGGTACGGCTGGGCGGGCAGCTGGGGCATATCGGCGGCGATGACTTCATTCTGTTTATCAGTGATTATAATTACGAGGAAGGGTGCAGGAGAATCATCTCGGCCTTCGATGCAACGGTCAAAGCGTTCTATCATACCGCACATCAGGCCCAGAGGTACGTGCTGGCCGAGAGCCGCTCGGGTGTGCTGGAGGAGATTCCGCTGGTCTCGATCTCCATCGCCGTGGTGACGAACCGCAGCCGCCGCTTCGCGTCCGCTGAAGATCTGTCAGCCGAGGCCGCCCGCTTCAAAAAAAGCTGCAAAATGATCCGCGGCAGCACCTACATAGATGATTGTGATCTCCATATGCGCCGTGCAGGCGGCTAGACTCCCTATAGGCTTCAGTTGCGGCCGGAATGCTTGAAAGGCAGGCGTCAATGCGGTAAGATTGACAACAATAAGAGCATAGGCCAAGACCCTTATACGTGGAGTGTGATGACAATGCATGGCAAGGGGATGGAGTCGTGGGGGGTGTACGAGCCCTTTCACATCGTGCTGAATAACTACGGAATTGCCGACATTGTCCTTACCAGTCATGCGAAGAGCCGTTACGCGGACCGGATCGCCCAGGCGGACAGCGGGAACGGTGAAGTAACCGCATGGCTGTGGCAGGCCTTGAAGCAGAACCGGGTGAGGCCTTACTCCAGCAGCGAATACAATGCCTATTTGGTGGATGACGATACGGTGATCGTAGCCGATTTCGCACCGGTAGAGGGGATATCCTCGTTCTCCGGGGAGCCGCTGTATGTGATGGTGATTGTATCTTTTCTCGGCAAAATCTCGGTAACCCCCCAGCTGCGGGATCTCAAAAAGTACTATTCCTGGCTGCAGCATTCCCGCCGGATCAAGCTGTCGAAGAAGCGCCGCCGCAGGCGCAGGTAGGGGACCGGGGAACAAGGAGGGCATGTGGCTGAGCGCTGCGTGCCCTTTGTCAGATTCATACAAAGGAGCAAGCAAGGCATGAATTTTCATCAGCTTCACATTTTCTATACAGTCTCCGAGCGGGGCAGCTTCTCGGCGGCGGCACAGACGCTGCATATGACCCAGCCGGCGGTGACGATGCAGGTTCAGGCGCTGGAGGATTATTTCGGCACCAAGCTGTTCGACCGTTCCGGCAAAAAAATAATGCTCTCCGAAGCCGGGCTCGCACTGATGCCGTTCGCACTGCGCAGCATGCAGCTGGTCCGCGAGACGGATCAGGCGATGTCCGCCTTCACCCATATGCTGGAGGGCCGCCTGCAGCTCGGGGCCAGCCTGACGATCGGGGAATATGTGCTTCCCCGCCTGCTGGGTCCCTTCGGCAAGGAGTATCCGAACATCTCGATCATGATGAAGGTGATGAATACCTCGCAGATCATTGACGAGATCAACCGGCACCAGCTGAATTTCGGGCTGATTGAGGCGCCGGTGTCCCACCCGGATATGGTTGTGGAGCCGGTGCTGGGCGATGAGCTGAAGCTGATCGTTCCGGCGGGACATCCGCTGGCGGATCAAGCGGAGGTGACGCTGGAAGCGGCGATGGACTACCCGTTTGTCCTGCGTGAGCGGGGCTCGGGCACGCGGCGGGTGATGGAGGAGCAGCTTGAAGAGAGAGGGCTTGATCCTGCCGCGATGCGGATTGTGATGGAGCTGGGCAGCACCGGAGCGGTGAAATCTGCCGTCGAGGCCGGGCTCGGCATCACGATTATCTCCACCTCCTCGGTCAAGCATGAGGCGGCGCTGGGGCTTCTGAAGATTGTCGATCTGGCGGATGCTTCCTTCAAGCGGCAGTTCTACGCGATTCATCTGAAATCAACGCTGCTGCCGATCTCGGCGGTAACCTTCCTGGGCTTCCTGCGCAGCCATGCCGGGGGACAGGGATAGACAAGCATTCAAATACGGATATGCATCTGAAGAATGGAGGGATGGCTTGAACGAGTTGGACGATATGAAGCGCAGCAGACCCTTACAGACTGCAGCCGATCCGGCTGATCAGGCTGGGAAGTGTGATCTGCACACGCATACACAGGCCTCTGACGGGATGCTGCCGCCGTCCGCCAATGTGCGGCTCGCTTCAGGGAAGGGGCTGGCTGCGGTAGCGATTACCGACCATGATACGGTCAGCGGGATTGCCGAAGCGCAGGCAGCAGGCCGGGAGTATGGTATTACAGTTGTTCCCGGGGTGGAGATCAGCACACGCGCGGACGGCAAGGAGATTCATATTCTCGGCTACTACATCGACACGGAGCAGGAGCTGCTGCTGTCCCGTCTGGAGCAGCAGCGGGATACCCGGCTGGCGCGCAATGAAGCAATCCTGGAGAAGCTGCGGAGCCTTGGCATCGGGATTACCCTGGAGCAGGTCCAGGCAGGTCTGGGGCGGGAGCTGAAGCCGGATGAGAGCATCGGCCGCCCGCATATCGCTGATGAGCTGGTCCGGCTGGGCGCGGCGTCCGATATGCGCGATGCGTTCGACCGGTATCTGGCGGAAGGTGCAGCGGCTTATGTGTCGCCTCCGCGCATCGCCCCGGACGAGGCCTGCCGCTGGATTCATGAAGCGGGCGGGGCGGCGGTCATGGCCCATCCGGGCATTTACGGCGATGACGCGCTGGTACGCAGCATCCTGGAGCAGGGCGGCCTCGACGGCATCGAGGTCTATCATTCCGACCATGGCCCGGAGGAGCATCAGCGTTACCTGGCCCTGGCTGCGGAATTCGGGCTGGTGGTTACCGGCGGCTCCGACTTCCACGGGGAGCGGCAGGGCGTTGTCTTCCATGGGGACCTGGGCAGCGTGAATGTGCCTGCCGGGGTGCTGGAGCAGCTCCAGGCAGCCCGGGGCAAATACCGGAAGCTGTAAATTGAAAACTCCGTACCCTCGGCGCAGTCGCCACGGGTACGGAGTTTATTTGTTGTTGAGGAAAAGGTATGCGGAAAACCGAACACAATTGGCTAGTGTGACAGATACGGGCGAATTGTATGCGAAAAACCGAATACATTAGGCTCGCGCCAGAGCTCACGGGCCGGATGTATCCCGCCCAGAGAGCGGGGGATAAAGTATAGCTTAGCTCCGCAGCACGTTCGGCAGCTGCCTGATCCGCTCTTCATCCGGAGTGACGTACAGCGTGCGCTGGTGGTCATAGATGACGAAGCCCGGCTTCGCCCCGCTGGGCTTGCGGACGTAACGGATCAGGGTGCAGTCCACCGGCACGCTGCTGGACTGCTTGGCCTGGCTGTAATAAGCGGCAAGCTGGGCCGCTTCCTCCAGGGTGGCGTCGCCGAATTCTTCGCTGCGGATGACCACATGTGATCCCGGAATGTCCTTGGTATGCAGCCAGGTATCATTCGGGGAGGCCAGCCGGTTGGTGACATACTCATTTTGCAGATTATTTTTGCCGACATAGATGTCCACGCCTTCCGAGGAGGTGAACACCTGGAGGGTGGGACGGGCGGCTTTCTTTTTCTTCTTGTTCTTCTTGCTGCGGTCGCGTAAGTAACCCTGGCTGACCAGCTCCTCGCGGATCTCCTCAATGTCATTGAGCGAGGCATGGGCGAGCTGCTGAAGCAGCGTCTCCATGTACGCAATCTCCTCATGGGTCTTCTGCAGCTGCTCACTGATGACCTTCAGGCTGTTCTTGTATTTGTTGTAGCGCTTGAAGTACCGCTGCGCGTTGTCGGTCGGGCTTAACAGCGGATCAAGCGGAATGGTAATCTCCGCCTGGTCCTCATCATAGTAGTTCACTAAGCGGGCTTCCTTGTCGCCCTTGTTCAGGGTGTGCAGGGAGGCGAACAGCAGCTCTCCCCAAATGCGGAACTGGTCGGCATCGCCTGCCTCCGCCAGATCCCGCTCCAGATTGGCCAGCTTCTTGATATTCTTGCTGCGCTCGTTGCCGAGAAAGCGGATGAGGTCGCTGACCCGCTGCTTGACGGTATCCTTCTCCGCCTTGTCCCCGTAGTAATCCTCCAGACACTCGCTGATCGTGCCGTAATGCTTCACTTTCCCGCCCATACTACTAAGCGGAACCGCCGAGAAGATGGGCTTGCTCTTGGCATTCAGGCCGGACACCGGGGTGAAGATCTGCTTCCTGACAGGTTCCATCACCGAATCGAAGGCCTGCCATAGCTGCTCCGGCTTGCCGGTCACATCGCTGAATACCTCTGCCGCTCCTGTCAGCTCTTTGTACCGGTGGATGACTTCACCGGCGATCAGCGGACTCAGGCCGCTGAAGGCATGGACCATCCATCCGGCCGGGTTGGCGGATGGGGCGGGGCCGCCGGAGCCGTCCGGCTTGGCCGGTTCCAGCGAGGCGAGCAGCGACGCGATCTCGCCCTCAATCATATCCTCCTCCGGCTCCTCCGGATGCTCGGCGGCCCGGCGGGCCGCCTCTTCCGCTGAAGCCATCAGAGCCAGGAAATCGGGCTCACTGATCTCCAGCGGATTCAGCTTATGCTGCTGCGGCGGCTCGGTATAGACCGCGCCGGGCATGACCACCCGGTAGCTGCTGATGGACGGGGTGACATGATGAATACCGTCGATAATGCTACCTGTGGCCAGCTCGGTCAGAATGATGTTGCTGTGGCGTCCCATAAGCTCGATGATGATTTTTTTGGCCGAGACATCCCCCAGCTCATCCCGGGTTCTGACCGTGATATGGATAATCCGCTCCAGTCCGACCTGGGTAATGCTCTCGATGGTGCCGCCCTCGCAATGCTTGCGCAGCAGCATACAGAACATCGGTGCTTCCGCAGGGTTGATGCTGCTCCGCTCCGTCAGATGAAGCCGGGGATAAGTCGGATTTGCCGACAGCAGCAGCTTGCCGCCGCCGCCCGCACCGCGCAGGGTGAAGATGAGATCATGTGTGTCGGGTTGATATATTTTGCTGATGCGTGCACCGATGAAGGATTGCAGCTCATGCACGATCGCCCGGGTAACGATGCCGTCTAATGCCATAATTACGTTCTCCTGTCGCCTGAATAATTAAGATACTTCCTCTATGATGCCACACTTTCCCCGGTTCGCGCAAAAGGAGAAGCCCGGATTCGGTGATAATTTGGGACGGCCCTGAATACACTTGGACATGAACAGGTGGAAAAGCTGTGCGCCGCCGGAAGTCAAGAAACGACCGGGAGGGGAAAGATGAATCATGGAACAAAAAAGCTGGCACCGGCTCGGTGCTGAGGAGCTGCAGGAGATGTTCGGCGTCCAGCCGGCTGTGGGGCTGAGCGCCGAGGACGCCGCCGCAAGACGCAAAGAGAGCGGGTACAATGAGCTGTCTGAGGGCAAAAGGGTATCCCCCTTTACACTGCTCCTCAACCAGTTCAAGGATTTCATGGTGCTGGTGCTGATGGGAGCGACCCTGGTATCCGGCCTGCTCGGCGAATATCTGGACGCCATCACGATTATTGCAATTATTCTGCTCAACGGGGTGCTCGGCTTCGTGCAGGAATTCCGTGCCGAGCGCTCGCTGCGGGCGCTGAAGCAGCTCTCTGCCCCGACGGCCAAGGTGCTGCGCGGCGGGAAGCAGGAGGTGCTGCCGGCCAGGATGCTGGTTCCCGGAGACATCGTGCTGCTGGAGAGCGGAGACCGGATTCCGGCGGATGTCCGCTGGCTGCAGTGCAGCGCTCTCTATGCTGAAGAGTCGGCGCTGACCGGGGAATCGCTGCCGGTCTCCAAGCACGCCCAGGCCATCTATGCCGAGGAGATTCCGCTGGGCGACCAGAAGAATATCGGCTTCATGGGCACGATGGTGACACGGGGCACCGGCCGGGCCGTGGTCATCCGCACCGGAATGGATACCGAGATGGGCAAGATTGCTGATCTGATCCAGAATACGGAGTCCCAGGAGACTCCGCTGCAGCACCGCCTGGAGCAGCTCGGCAAGATTCTGATCTACGTCTCGCTGGGACTGACTATTGTTGTGGTCCTGGCCGGAATTCTGCATGGCCAGCCGGCAACGGCAATGTTCCTGGCAGGGGTGAGTCTGGCGGTGGCCGCTATTCCCGAGGGCCTTCCGGCGATTGTAACAATCGCCCTGGCGCTGGGCGTGCAGCGGATGATCAAGCGTAAGGCGATTGTCCGCAAGCTGCCTTCGGTGGAGACGCTGGGCTGCGCTTCGGTCATCTGCTCGGATAAGACCGGAACGCTCACACAGAACAAAATGACAGTTACCCGGCTGTGGAATGCCGGCCGGACGCTTGAGGTGACAGGGGAAGGCTATGCCCCGGTGGGTCAGGTAATGCAGAAGGGCAGACCGGTCGATCTCAAGAACGACCAGAGCCTGCGGCGGATGCTTCAGGTGGGGGCACTGTGCAGCAATGCCGAGATTTATGAGAGCATCACAGATACGCGCGCCAAGAAGAAGGGCAAGGGGGCAGAGGCAGACAAGGCGGCTAATCCCCAATCCGTCTGGGAGCTGAAGGGCGATCCGACCGAGGGGGCGCTGGTGGCCTTATCCGCCAAAATGGGCCTGACCGCCCAAACGCTCGCCGTCACGTATACCCGGGAGACCGAGTTCCCCTTCGACTCCGAGCGCAAGCTGATGTCTGTCATCGTGAGCCATCCCGGCGGGCGGATGATCTGCACCAAAGGCGCGCCGGATGTGCTGCTGAATAACTGCACCTATATGCTGTGGGAGGGCGCTGTAGTGCCGTGCACGCCGACCCTGCGCCAGAAGGTGCTGGAGGCCAATGAAGAGATGGCCTCGGGTGCGCTGCGCGTGCTCGGCATGGCCTACCGCGATCTGCGCAGCGGCGAGAGTGCGGCCAGCGAGAAGGAGGCGGAGAGCCAACTGGTGTTCATAGGGCTGGCCGGGATGATTGACCCGCCGCGCAAGGAGGTGCGCGATGCGATCAGCGTCACCCGCCGCGCCGGCATCAAGACGGTGATGATTACCGGCGACCACGGGACAACCGCCGAGGCGATTGCCCATCAGCTCGGCATTCTGCCGCGAGGCGGCACGGTCCTTACCGGCAGCCAGCTTACCCGGATGGACGATGATGCGCTCGACAAGGTATCGGACAATGTCTTCGTCTATGCCCGGGTATCGCCCGAGCATAAGCTGCGGATTGTGAAGTCGCTGCAGCGTCACGGTCATGTCGTAGCGATGACCGGCGATGGCGTGAACGATGCGCCGGCGATCAAGGCAGCCGACATCGGGATCTCGATGGGCATCACCGGAACGGATGTCACGAAGGAAGCATCGGCTCTGGTTCTCGGAGACGACAACTTCTCGACGATTGTGGCGGCTATAGAAGAGGGCCGGAATATCTATGAGAACATCCGCAAGTTCATCCGCTACCTGCTGGCCTCGAATGTCGGGGAGATTCTGACCATGTTCTTTGCGATGATGCTGGGCCTGCCGCTGCCGCTGGTGCCTATCCAGATTCTCTGGGTCAATCTGGTCACTGACGGCCTGCCTGCCATGGCGCTGGGGGTGGACCAGCCGGAGAAGGACCTGATGGAGCACAAGCCGCGCGGGGCGAAGGAGAATATCTTTGCCCGGCGTCTGGGCTGGAAGATTATCAGCCGCGGGCTGCTGATCGGCATCTGCACGCTGGCCGCCTTCTGGATCACGCTGCGGATCGCTCCGGGAAGCGCCGGGCAGCTGGTCCGGGCGCAGTCAGTCGCTTTTGCCACACTGGTTATGGCCCAGCTCATTCATGTCTTCGACTGCCGCAGCTCCCGGTCCGTCTTCTACCGGAATCCGTTCCAGAACAAATATCTGGTGCTGGCCGTGCTGTCCTCCGTCCTGCTGATGCTGGCGGTTATGTATGTGCCTGCGCTGCAGCCGGTGTTCAAGACCGTTCCGCTCACCTTCCGCGAATGGTGTCTGGTGCTGGTGATGGCCGGCATCCCGACCTTCCTGATGGGGGCAGGCAGCGTCTGGGGCGGCAAGAAGAACCGCAGCCGCAGCGGCGGCCGCCAGATGATAAAAAGTACAAAGTTTTCAGCATAAAATCAATAGCGTCACGCCCTCCTATAAGGTATGCTGGTGTCACTGAGAAGCTTGGTTTATGATAGATCAGGCATGCGATGAAGCAGATTACTTATAGGAGTGGACTTAACCATGGAATTTACCAAAATGCACGGGCTGGGCAATGACTTCATTATCGTATTCGGCGAGCAGGAGCTGCCGGCAAATGCCGCAGAGCTGGCCGTCAAGCTGTGCAACCGGTTCTTCGGCATCGGCGCGGACGGACTGGTATACATTCTCCCTTCAGAGCGCGGCGATTATATGATGCGCATTATGAATTCCGACGGCTCGGAAGCGGAGCAGTGCGGCAATGCAATCCGCTGTGTTTCCAAATATGTATATGAACACGGGCTGGTGGAATCGGAGCAAATTGTCATTGAGACGATTGGTGCCGGAGAACAAAAGGTATCCCTGAAGGTGCGGGACGGAGTAGTTGAGAGTGTGACGGTGGATATGGGCGAGCCGGTTCTGTCGGGACCGCAGATTCCGGTAGCGGTCGATGCGGAGCCGGTCCTGGACCAGCCGGTTGAAGTAGACGGAACCGCATTCCGCTTCACGGCGGTGTCCATGGGCAATCCCCATGCTGTAATCTATGTAGACGATGCGGTCTCCTTCGACCTCACCACTTGGGGGCCGAAGCTTGAGGTACATCCGCTCTTCCCGCGCAAAGTGAACGTAGAGTTCGCCACTGTGAAGGACCGCGGCCACGTGGATATGCGCGTCTGGGAACGCGGCGCCGGGCCAACTCTGGCCTGCGGTACCGGAGCCTGTGCCACGCTCGTCTCCTCTGTGCTGAACGGGGTAACCGACCGTTCGGCAGTCATCAGCCTGAAGGGCGGCGACCTGTTCATCGAATGGAGCGAGACAGACAATCATGTCTACATGACGGGTCCTGCCCAGGTAGTATATACCGGCTCGGTGGATATCTGAGCCTGGAAGCCGTACCGGCAATAGCATACAGCTTATGCGATCCCCTGCAAGCAACTTGCAGGGGATTTGTTGTGTCCGGACGGGAGAGGACATGTGGAAGGCCAGCCGAATAATGGCAGGGATATCCGCGAATAATAGAACCTTGGATGAAACAGGGGGAGGGGCGGATATGAAGCCACGTGCAAACCGCAAAGTACAGACAGCAGGAGCAGGCTCCGCCGCAGGAGGGCAGGCGGATAAGGCTCCTCGTGAACTTGCCGATACCGTATCTCAGAGTCTGGTCAATATTCAAACTGAGCTGGCCGGCAGCCCGGATCTCAAAATCCGCAGAATCCGCACGGGCGGAGAGCACGGGACAGAGGCGGCCGCTGTCCACTTAAGCGGACTGGCTGACCCTGCGGCTGTGAATGAATTCGTCATGGGATCATTGCTGGGCCATAGCGGTGACCTGTCCCAAGGCACACCGGCGGGGAGCGGGGAAGATTGCCCTGACGCCTCAGGTAACGAAGATCCACTGCCCCGGCTCATCCTCAGCCGCGCGCTGGAGATCGGGGATGCCGAGCTGCAGGAGGACTGGACGGAGCTGATGCTGGCCATTCTGTCGGGGGACACAGTGATTCTGCTGGAGGGCTGCCAGGCAGCGATTGTATGCGGGACCCGCGGCGGGGAACAGCGGGCAGTCAGTGAACCTTCCTCCCAGCTTGTGATCCGGGGACCGAAGGACGGGTTCGTGGAGTCGGCAGCGACGAATATCTCACTGATCCGCCGCAGAATCCGCTCCTCCAAGCTTCACCTGGAGGCGTTGAAGCTGGGGTCTGAGACACGGACCCATGTCGTGCTGATGTATATGAAGGGAATCGCCAGGGAGGATCTGATCCGGGAGGCCAGGAAGCGGCTTACGCAGATTCAGCTTGATGAGGTGCTGGAGTCGGGCTACATTGAAGAAATGATCCAGGACAAGACGTTTACGCCTTTTCCGACCATCTTCAATACCGAGCGGCCGGACGTGGCGGCAGGCAATCTGCTGGAGGGCCGGGTCATTGTGATTGTAGACGGCACTCCGTTTGTGCTGATTCTTCCGGCGGTATTCACGCAGTTCTTTCAATCTGCCGAGGATTATTCCCAGCGGTTCGATATTGTGATCCTGATGCGCCTGGTACGCTATTTAAGCTTCCTGGTGCTGATTCTGGGCCCTTCCGTGTACCTTGCGCTTACTACCTATCATTATGAGATGATTCCGACCACGCTGCTGATCAATCTGCTCTCGCAGCGGGAGAATGTGCCGTTTCCGGCCTTTGTGGAGCTGCTGCTGATGGAGACCGCTTTTGAAATTCTGCGTGAAGCAGGGGTGCGGATGCCGCGGGCCATCGGGCAGACCGTCTCGGTCGTTGGGGCGCTTATTCTCGGAACGGCGGTTGTAGAGGCGGGGATCATTACACCTATTATGGTTATCGTTGTGGCTCTGACCGGGATCGCCAGCTTTGCCATCCCGGCGTATGACATGGCGATAGCCGGACGGATTATCCGGTTTGCTTTTCTAATCATGGCGAGTCTGTTCGGCTTCTATGGCATTACCTTGGGGTTAATCCTGCTGGTGGCTCATATGAACAGCCTGCGCTCCTACGGTGTCCCTTATCTGTTCCCTGTCATTCCGCTATCCGTCAAGGGGTTAAAGGATACGTTCCTCAGGCTGCCGCTCTGGGTAATCGGGCCGAATAAGCCTCCCGAGCAGATGCGTAAAGAGCTGCCCCAATATGCACAGCTGACTACCGGACATCAAGAGAATATGGCCCCGCTCATCCGCAGGACGGAGGAGGAAGGACATGAAGAGTAGAGCGTGCTGCCTGATCCTTCTGCTGGCACTTCAAGCGCTGCTCTCCGGCTGCTGGGACAGTGTGGAGCTGAACCGGCGGGCCATTGTCTCGGGAGTAGCCATCGACAGGGGGGATACCGAAGCTGACAAGTACAGGCTGTCGTTTCAGGTGATTGTGGCAGAGGAAATATCGGGGGAGAAGAGCCGGGGAATCTCCCCGGTTGCAGTGTATACAGGGGTAGGGCGGAGCATGTTTGAGGCGCTTGCGGATGCTTCCCGCCAGACGGCGCGCTTGCTGTCACTGGGACATATCAGAGTGCTGGTAATCTCCGAGACGTTCGCCCGCGAAGGGATTAAGGACATCCTGGATGTCTTGGAGCGCGAGAGCGATGCCCGGCTGAACAGCATGGTCTTCATCTCCAAGGGGCAGCCTGCGCATGAATTAATGTCTACGATGACGGTATTCAGCAAGATTCCTGCCAATGATCTGGTGGAGAAGCTGGAGACAACCTCCAAGCAGTTCGGTTATAACTTCCAGATGGCGGTTGATGATGTCATCCGGGGCATTCAGATCAGGGGCGGCGGTCCGGTAATCAACGGCGTTTTTACCACCGGAGACCGGGAGCAGGCAGGGAGCAATGAGAACCTGAAGAGCATTGTCCCCCGGTCGATCCTCAGAGTCTCCGCGCTTGCCGCCTTCAAGGATGATAAGCTGAAGGGCTGGCTTACAGGCGATGCTGCGCTGGGCACCGGTCTGCTGCACAACCGGATCAAAGATTTCCCGAGCCTGATCCGCGATCGGAGGGGCGGTTATCTGGCCTTCAATGTGTATCAGTCCCAGCTCGCGCTGAAGGTCCGGTCCAGGGACCCGGAGCATCCTGTCTTTACCGTGCGGATCACCCAGCAGGCTGCGCTGAAGGAGTCTCCCAATACACTCGACCTGACATCACCGGAGGTGCTGGATGAGCTGTCGGAGCAGCTGGCTGAAGAGACCGTCAGGAAGCTTAAGACGGCTGTGACCTCCGCCCGGGAATTCAGGAGCGATATTCTCGGCTTCGGCCAGGCGCTGCAGCGGGGGAATCCGCAAGGCTGGAAGAAGGTCAGGGATCATTGGGAGGATGTGTTTGCCCGCTGTACCGTGAACTATGAGGCCGATGTAGTCATCCGGCATACCGATATGCGCAGCAATTCTTTTCAAATCAACTAGCCTTAAGCTGGACAGGAGGTTCGATAGTATATGGGGACGGTCAAATTGGGACTGGGGGAGTTTTTTTGCCTGACGGTTCTGTTCGAGCTGGGCACGGCGCTGGTGGTGAACCTCGGGATGGGGGCAGGCCGCGATGCCTGGCTCTCCATTCTGCTTGGCTGCGCGGCAGGACTGGTCATGTTCACGGGATACGCCTATCTGTACCGCAAGCATCCCGGGCTGCCCTTCACAGCTTATACGCGTAAATTGCTCGGAAAATATATTGGCACTCCAGTAGCGTTGTTCTACATCGTTCTCTATCTCAACCTGGCCGGCCGGGATTTACGCGATGGGAGCTCTATGCTGGCCATGGCCACGATGCATAACACCCCGTTGTTTATCCTCAGCACCCTGATGCTGCTCTCGGGGGCTTATGTTCTGCATAAAGGCCTTGAGGTGCTGGGCAGAACATCGATTGTATTTGCGGTAGTGGTGGTGGGGATTGGCCTGTTCGGGACGGTTATGCTGATATTCTCCGGGACGATTAATCTGAACAGGCTCCTGCCGGTCCTTGAGAACGGTATCCAGCCGGTAATAGCTTCAGTGCTTCATCAGAATTACATGTTTCCGTTCGGGGAGATCGTCTGCTTCACCATGCTGATGCCTTATCTGGACAATGGTAAAAAAGGTCCCTGGGTCATCGCCGCCGCCATGCTGTTCTCCGCACTGCTGCTGAGCTTCACCATGGCGCTGAATGTGTCGGTACTGGGCGCCGACATCGTGGAGCGTTCGCCGCTTCCGCTGATGCCGACGATCAGCAAGATCACCATCTCGGATTTCATCCAGCGGGTGGATATTTTTGTCGTCATGGTGCTGATTATCGGGGTGTTCTTCAAGATGTCTGTGTTCTTCGCTGCCGCGATGATCGGCATCTCCGAGCTGTTCCGCCTGCCATACCGCAGAATGCTCTACCCGTGTGCGCTGATCATTCTCTTCACCTCCATGCTGGATGCACGCAGCTTCGTTGAGCATCTGGAAGAGGGGAGCATTCTGCTGTACAGGGTCTATCCCTTCATTATGATTGTTATTCCCGGGCTGCTGGTGATCGTTAACACCGTCCGGGATCACTTCTCTGACCCGCGTCCCGGCTGATTTCCGCGTATCCAGTACACGGCATCCGGCACGATCAGACACAGGAGCAGCACTGCTGCAGTCAGCTTCTCCGAGGCGGTATAGAGCAGATAATTCAGGATGTAGCCAAGATTCTCATGACTATAGCCGAGCAGCAGATCCATCAGATACAAATACAGCAGGGACAGCGCCGACAGCAGCAGCAGTACGGCGTATTTGCGCAGCAGCAGCCTTCGGGTTTTCTTTTTCATGCCAGCAGCTCCTTTGTAATTGAATTCCAGGCTAGTATGAATCAATTGGCCGGCCGTCATACAAGCGGACAAGCGGGGCAGCCCAATTGCCTGCGAAAGCTTATCAAGCCTCCCGATTTATGTTACATTAGTATGAAACTAATGAGAGTTGGGGGAGGTTCTTGCGGTGAAGCCGGATTTACGCTCTGCATGGGAGAATAACGTATTGGTCGGAGACGGGGCGATGGGAACACTGCTGTATCAGAAAGGGTTCCCGGTTGGTATCTCCTATGAGGAATTGAATCTGACCTCGCCGGGGGTCATTGAGGAAGTGCACCGGAGCTATATCGACGCAGGTGCCGTACTGCTGGAGAGTAACACCTATTCGGCTAACTTCGACAAGCTGTCCAAGTTCGGGCTGGAGTCCAAGGTTGCAGAGATTAACCGTGCCGGAGTACGGATTGCCCGCCAGGCTGCCGGAGAGAAGGGCTATGTGGTCGGGGCGATCGGCTCTATCCGCGCCGGCAAGCGGGCGAATCTGTCTGCGGCTGAGCTGAAGCGGTTCTTCTCGCAGCAGATTGCCGCCTTGCTGGAGGAGCAGCCGGACGGGATCATGCTTGAGACCTTCTATGATGTGGAGGAGCTGCATCTCGCCCTGAAGTCGGTCCGTAAGCTAAGTGCACTGCCGGTCATCTGCCAGCTGGCTGTAGACGATTCGGCGCGGACGCTGGACGGGCTGACCCTGCCGGAAGCATTCCGCATTCTGGAGCAGGACGGGGCGGATGTAATCGGCTTCAACTGCAACACCGGACCGAACGGAATCAAGCGGGCGCTGGGTACGCTTCAGGGCAGTCTGGTGCTTCCGGTATCCATCTACCCGAACGCCGGGGTAGCGGATTATGTGGACGGCCAGTACCGCTACGGCGCATCGCCGGAATATTTCGGCCAGATGGCTACGGTCTTCGCCGATATGGGCAGCCGGATTATCGGCGGATGCTGCGGTACGACACCGCGGCATATTGCCGAGATCTCCGCTGCGCTGAAGGGCTATGTGGTTGAACCGTTGCCTGAACCGGCACCGAGAGCGGCTGAGCGGATCGCCGTCCACGAGCATCTGGCCGAGGATGAGGGCCAGGGAGGCGGCGAGCCTACGCTGGTCGATCTGGTGAAGGAACGGCACACCGTCATTGTGGAGCTGGACCCGCCGCGCGACCTGGATATCGCGAAGTTCATGAAGGGGGCAGAGGCGCTGCGCAGGTCGGGAGCCGATGCGCTGACGCTGGCCGACAATTCGCTCGCCGTGACCCGGATGAGCAACATGGCGCTCGGACACCTCGTCCAGGCCCGCACAGGCCTGCGGCCGCTCGTGCACATCGCCTGCCGGGACCGCAATCTGATCGGCACACAGTCACATCTGATGGGCTTCGATGCGCTGGGCATTGACCATGTGCTGGCTGTAACAGGCGATCCTGCGCGCTTCGGGGACCTGCCCGGCTCAAGCTCGATCTATGACCTGACCTCCTTCGAGATCATCCGGATGATCCGGCAGCTTAATGACGGCGTGGCCTTCTCCGGCAAACCGCTCAAGCAGAAGGCGAAGTTCGTCATCGGCGCGGCGTTCAATCCGAATGTCAAGCATCTGAATAAGGCCGTGGAACGGCTGGAGAAGAAGATTGCTTCCGGCGCGGACTACATTATGACCCAGCCGGTATATGACCCGGAGCTGATTGTCCGCATTGCCGAGGCCACCTCGCATCTTAAGATTCCGATCTTCATCGGGATTATGCCGCTGGCCAGCGGGCGCAATGCGGAATATCTTCATAATGAGGTGCCGGGCATCCAGCTCTCGGATGAGGTGCGCGGACGGATGAAGGATCTTGAGGGGGAAGCGGGCCGCGCAGAGGGCGTCAGAATTGCCAAGGAGCTGCTGGATGCGGCTACTGCCCATTTTAACGGCATTTATCTGATTACTCCATTTATGTTCTATGATATGAGCGTCCAGCTGCTGGAGTATATCTGGACCAAGCAGGGGCGCCAATTATCCCCCTTGTTTCGCTTGTAATAATCAATTACAATAGTGTAATGGATGTGATTCCGTTGTCTTATAGTATGACCGGATACGGTCAGTCGGCCCTGCAATTCGGCGGACACAAGATTACGTTTGAAGTCAAATCGGTGAACAACCGTTACTGCGAAGTTGTGCTGCGGATGCCCCGGGAATGGACGGCTTATGAGGATCTGCTGCGCAGACTGGTTCAGAGTCATATCAAGCGGGGACGGGTAGATGTTATCATTAATAGAGAACCTGCGGATGGGGCGGCCGAGAGCTATGGGCTGAACCGCACTGCCGTGAACGCCTATCTGGAATCAGCGGAGACGCTGGTCCGGGAGTATGGCTTCAAGGGAGAATTATCTCTGGCAGAGCTGCTCGCCCTTCCCGGTGTTATGGTCTCCAGGGAAGATTCTGCGCCTGCTGGTGAGTCCTGCGAAGAGCTTCCGGGACTGCTGGAGCAGGGGCTTCAGCTTAGTCTGGATGCCCTGCTGGAGATGCGCGCCCGCGAAGGTTCCCACCTGGCAGCGGATCTGCTGCTGCGGCTTGACCGTCTGCAGGAGCTTCATGCCGAGGTCAGCGGGCTGGCGCCCCTGGCCGTCCAGGAATACCGCGAGAAGCTGCGGCAGCGGCTGGGCGCGCTGAATGACGGGGCCTTCCCGTGGGACGAGCATAAGTTCGGCATGGAGGTGGCCTTGTTCGCCGACCGCTGCAATATCGATGAGGAACTGACCCGGCTGGAGAGCCATTTCGGGCAGTGCAGAGCCCTGCTGCTCGGCGGCGGGCCTGCCGGACGCAAGCTGGATTTCCTGATTCAGGAGATGAACCGGGAGACCAACACGATCGGGTCCAAGTGCAATCATCTGGCGGTAGTGAATCTCACATTGGATATGAAGGCAGAGCTTGAGAAGATCCGCGAGCAGGCGGCGAATCTGGAATGACAGAAGCCTTATGCAAGCAATGATGGAACTTATGGGGGGAACAACCGGAACATGGCAATCAAATTAATCAACATCGGCTTTGGAAATATCGTGTCAGCGAACCGTATTATTTCCATTGTCAGCCCGGAATCGGCACCGATTAAGAGAATTATCCAAGAGGCCAGAGACCGGCATATGCTGATCGATGCCACCTACGGGAGGCGGACGCGGGCTGTCATTATAACCGATAGCGATCATGTGATTCTCTCGGCAGTTCAGCCGGAGACGGTCGCTCACCGCCTGTCCAGCAAAGACGACGATAACGACGAATAACAACAAATGGAGTGTACTATGTCAAAAGGATTGCTGATTATCTTATCCGGCCCTTCCGGTGTCGGCAAAGGCACGGTGTGCTCTGCACTGCGGCCGAGGATGCCCGAGCTCGTCTATTCCGTATCTGCCACCACGCGTTCTCCGCGTGAAGGCGAACAGGACGGCGTCAATTACTTCTTCAAATCAAGAGAGCAGTTCGCTGACATGATTGAAGGCGACAAGCTGCTCGAATATGCAGAGTACGTAGGTAATTATTACGGGACTCCGCGTGATTTCGTGGAGAAGACTCTTGAGAGCGGAAGAGATATCATTCTGGAGATTGAGGTCCAGGGCGCGCTCAAGGTCAAAGAGAAATTCCCTGAAGGCATCTTTGTCTTCCTGCTTCCCCCGTCCATGGACGAACTGAAGGACCGCATCCGCGGACGCGGCACAGAGCATCCTGATGTAATCAGCCACCGCATGTCAGTGGCCGAGGATGAGATCAGTTTGATCCGTCATTATGACTATGCCGTGGTGAACGATGAGATTGATCTGGCCTGCAAGCGAATAGAAAGCATTATTATCGCCGAACATTGTAAGGTGAGATGAGCGGTTTCCGGGAATTAACCATTGATAGATACAGATCAAAGATGAAGAGGTGTCGTACGTGCTATATCCATCCATTGATGAAATGATGAATAAGGTTGACAGCAAGTATTCTCTGGTAGTAGCTTCCGCCCGCCGGGCCAGAGCGCTCCGTGAAGGCAGTAAGACGGATATTCTTGCGCCGAAGTCGCATAAATATGTCGGTGTTGCGCTCGAAGAGATTTATGAGGACCGGATTCTGGTCACACGCGGCGAGGAATAGGCTGGCGGATGCCGGTTCAAGAATCGTTGTAGCAGGTGTTGAAATGGTGCTGCCCTCGACAGGGCGGCAGAGCCATTTCGGCCCGGCAGGCGCTTAAATGAATTGATAATGGCCCGTACCGGGCTGTTCCTGACAACCGGAAGGTTGTTATTTTTTTCTCTATAGATCAGGAAAATATTAGGAATGGCAGTAGAGCGGGTTCAAATGATGAAGCGGGGGGAGAGCGCAAGTGAAGAGCTTACAAGGGAAAACGATTATACTCGGAATTACAGGCGGGATTGCAGCATATAAGGCAGCGGCATTAACCAGCAAGCTAACCCAGCAAGGGGCAGAGGTGCATGTCATCATGACGGCATCAGCCAAGCAATTCATCACCGAATTGACGCTGCAGTCGCTGTCGAAGCAGCGGGTATACAGTGATACATTCCAGGAACGCGATCCGTCCTCCATCTCCCATATTGATCTGGCGGATGCTGCCGATCTGGTCCTGGTCGCACCGGCTACCGCCAACATTATTGCCAAGATGGCGCACGGGATTGCCGATGATATGCTGTCGACCACCCTGCTTGCCACTACGGCGCCCGTGATGATTGCTCCGGCTATGAATGTGCATATGTATCAGCATCCGGCGGTGCTCAGCAATATGGACATCCTCTATAACCGGGGAGTGCAGTTTATTGAACCGGGCGAGGGGCTGCTGGCCTGCGGATATGTCGGCAAAGGCCGGCTGGAGGAGCCGGAAGCGATTGTGAAGGTGGTCGGGAATTTTTTTGCGCTGCAGCAGGACAGGAAGTCCGGTCCGCTCAGCGGCCGTAAAGTCGTGATTACCGCTGGAGGAACAGTGGAGCGCATTGATCCGGTCCGTTATATCTCCAATGATTCCTCGGGCAAAATGGGCTTTGCGCTGGCGCGCACAGCGCGAGCTATGGGGGCTGAGGTGACACTGATTGCCGCACGCACCGATGAAGCGCCGCCCCGTGATGCCGGGATTACACTGGTCCGCGTCCAGTCGGCGCAGGATATGTATGAAGCGGTTATGGAGCGCTGGGAGGATTGTGATATTCTCATAAAAGCTGCTGCAGTCGCCGATTACCGCCCAAGGCAGAGTGCCGAATCGAAGATTAAGAAGAGCGGCGATACCCTGACGCTGGAGCTTGTGAAGACCACCGACATTCTGGAGAGTCTGGGAAAGGCCAAGAAAGGGCAGTTCCTGATCGGCTTTGCCGCCGAGACCGGAGACACCGAATTCTATGCCAAGGACAAGCTGGCCCGCAAGAACCTGGATCTGATTATCGCCAATGATGTAACCGCAGCAGGGGCAGGCTTCGGCACAGACACCAATATCGTTAAGGTTTATGATGCGGAGGGCCTTGTGCTCGATCTCCCTTTGATCTCCAAGGATGAGGTGGCCCGGCAGGTGCTGCGGCTGGCTGCAGAGCGGGCTGCCGGAGTCTCGTTATAATGGATATTGCCAAGGTCATCGTCGATGTTCCCGTACGCAGTACCGACCGGCCGTTTGATTATATAATCCCGGAAGCTCTGAAGCTGTGGACGGAGGTCGGCAGCAGGGTAGCCGTTCCGTTCGGTGGCCGGACGGTCCAGGGGTTCGTGGTCTCTCTGGAATCGGGAGACACCGGCGGGGGCAGCAAGCTGAAGCCGATTGTGGAGGTGCTTGATCTGCTGCCGCCGCTGTCGCCGGAGCTGGTGGAGCTGGCGGACTGGATGAGCCAGCGGTATGCCTGCAGACGGATCTCCGCCCTGCAGGCTATGCTTCCGACTGCCCTCAAGGGCAAAGCCGAGCGGCTGATCTCGCTCGGGGACGTTGCGGAAGCGGACCAGCCGCCCGCAGACGAGCTGTTCCCGCTCTTCCTGGAGGCTGAGGACGAAGAGCAGCAGATTATCGACTTCGTCAGACGCCACAGTGAGGTGTCGATGAAGCTGCTGACCCGTTCCTTCCCGGATGCGGCGGAGACCATCAAGTTCATGGTGCGGCGCGGGGTGTTATCAGAGAGCCAGTCGATCAAGGATAAGATGGGCAAAAAGAAGCTGAAGGCTGTAGACCTGGCCATTGGCATAGCGGCAGCGCGGGAATCGCTGTCCGGCTTTCCGGCGCGTTCGGCGCGCCAGAAGGAGGTGCTCTCCTACCTCATCGAGATGGAGGCCATCCTGCCCATGCCGCTTAAGGATATCCTGTCCATCCTTCAGGTGACGGCCGGTACGGTCAAAGCGCTGGAGGATAAAGGATATATTGAGATCAGTGAAATTGAGGTCTACCGCGACCCCTACCGGGGGCGGGACTTCAAGCCAAGTGCTCCGCTGCCGCTGACAGCGGAGCAACAATCGGTCTACGATAGGATCGTAAGCGTAATAGAGCGGCAGATGCATGAGGTCTTCCTGCTGCACGGGGTGACCGGCAGCGGGAAGACCGAGATCTATCTGCAGTGTATCCAGCGCTGTATCGAGCAGGGGCGGCAGGCCGTGGTGCTCGTTCCTGAGATTGCGCTGACCCCACAGATGGTAGAGCGGTTCAAGGGCCGGTTCGGCAGCGGGGTGGCGGTGATGCACAGCCGGCTGTCGGTTGGCGAGCGTTACGATGAGTGGCGCAAGATCCGCGAAGGCAAGGCCATGGTGGCGGTTGGGGCGCGTTCGGCTGTATTTGCCCCGTTCGCCAATCTCGGCCTGATCATTATGGATGAAGAGCATGAAGGCTCCTACAAGCAGGAGGAGAATCCGAAGTATCATGCCCGTGATGTAGCAGTGCGCCGGGCGGAGCAGGGCGGGGCGGCCGTTATTCTCGGCTCGGCGACCCCGTCGCTGGAGAGCTATCATGCCGCGCGCAGCCAGAGCGATATCCATTTCTCGCCGGTGCTGCTGGAGATGCCCAGCCGCGCACTCGGCAATGAGCTGCCGAAGGTGGATGTGGTCGATATGCGTTCGGAGCTTAAGGAAGGCAACCGTTCCATGTTCAGCCGCAGGCTTCATAGCGCCCTGGCGGACAGGCTGGAACGCGGGGAGCAGACGGTGCTTCTGCTGAACCGGCGGGGCTTCTCGACCTTCGTCATGTGCCGGAGCTGCGGCTATGTCGCCGGCTGTCCGGATTGCGATATCTCGCTGACCTATCACAGCCGCAGCGACAATCTGCGCTGCCATTACTGCGGCCATGCCGAACCGGCTCCCAAGCTGTGCCCGGAATGCGGCAGCGAGCATATCCGCTTCTTCGGCACGGGTACACAGCGGGTGGAGGAGGAGCTGGGCAAGCTCTTCCCCGGCATCCGGGTGATCCGTATGGATGTCGATACCACAACAGAGAAGGGCTCGCATGAGAAGCTGCTGAACCAGTTCAGGGACAAGAAGGCGGATGTGCTGCTGGGCACCCAGATGGTCGCCAAGGGGCTGGACTTCCCCGATGTCACGCTGGTTGGTGTCATCACGGCCGACTCTGCGCTGAATCTGCCCGATTTCCGGGCGGCCGAGAAGACCTTCCAGCTGCTCACACAGGTGGCAGGCCGCGCCGGGCGGCATCAGCTTCCCGGCGAGGTGGTGGTGCAGTCGTACACCCCTGAGCATTATTCAATTATTCACGCCAGCGGCCACGACTACCGGTCATTCGTCCGGGATGAGCTGAAGCACCGCAAGGAGCTGCACTATCCGCCCTATTGCCGGCTGATTCTGGTTACCTTGTCGCATGAGCAGCTTCCGCTGCTGCTGAAGCTTGCTGAGAATTATGCGCAGGGCATTCAGGGCAAGGCCAGACAATTGCGCTGGTTCGGGAGCCTGGACAAGCTCTCCTCCGATGCGCTGGATCTGTTAGGTCCGGTGGCCTCTCCGCTGCCGCGGCTGAAGGGCCGTTACCGGTTTCAGTGTATTATCAAATGGCGCGGGGCCATCGATGCGATCGGCCTGGCCCGCCAGGTGGCTGAGGAGCTGGAGGATTCGGTCCGGGACAAGGGGCTCCAGATCAGCATTGATGTCGATCCGCAGATGTTGATGTAACCGCCCGGCGTGTTACAATCGTTTCATATAGACAGATATTAGACATGTACAGAACAAGGATGGTGTTAGTGTAATGGCAATCAGACTGATTGTGAAAGAACCGGATGAAGTATTGCACAAAAAAGCAAAAACCGTAACGAATATTACCCCTAACGTTCAAAAGCTGCTGGATGATATGGCAGATACGATGTATGACGCAGAAGGCGTGGGCCTGGCCGCCCCGCAGGTGGGCATCCTGAAACGGCTGATCGTCGTGGATGCCGATGAAGAGCACGGATTGATCAAGCTGATCAACCCGGAGATTGTCAGCATGGAGGGGGAGCAGTTCGGACCCGAAGGCTGCCTGAGTATTCCCGGACTGAACGGAGATGTCCGCCGGGCCGAGACAGTGACCGTACGCGGGCTTAACCGCGAGGGTGAGGAAGTGACGATTACCGGGAGCGGCCTGCTGGCCCGGGCATTTCAGCACGAAATCGACCACCTGAACGGCGTGCTGTTCACAGACATCGCCGAGAAGGTCTATGAGTATATACCGGAACGCAAAGAAGCTGAGGAGTGAGTGTAATGAAGATAGTGTTCATGGGAACACCGGCTTTTGCCGTGCCCTGCTTGCGGATGCTGGTGGAAGAAGGCTATGAGGTTGCCGCTGTGGTAACCCAGCCCGACCGTCCCCAGGGCCGCAAGAAGACGCTGGTACCGTCTCCGGTGAAGGAGGCGGCGCTGGAGCTGGGGCTGCCGGTCCTGCAGCCGGAGCGGCTGCGCCGGCCGGAGGCGGTAGCGGAGCTTGCTGCCTATGAGCCGGATCTGATTGTAACCGCTGCTTACGGGCAGATTCTGCCGAAGAGCGTGCTGGAGCTGCCCAAGAACGGATGCGTGAATGTTCACGGCTCCCTGCTGCCCAAATACCGGGGCGGTGCTCCGATTCAGCGCTGCATTATAAATGGTGAGCAGGTGACCGGTGTTACGCTGATGTATATGGCGGAAGGGCTGGATACCGGTGATATGATCTCCCGTGTAGAAGTGCCTATTGAGGAGGAGGATACCTCGGGCACGCTGTTCGTTAAGCTGAGCGCTGCCGGGCGGGAGCTGCTCCGGGCAGAAATGCCGCGTCTTGCCGCAGGCCGTGTAGAAGCCACCGTGCAGGATGAGAGTGAAGCCACCTATGCGCCCAATCTCAGCCGTGAAGATGAACGGATTGACTGGAGCAGGAAGTCGCGTGAAATATACAACCAGATTCGCGGGCTTGTCCCGTTCTCGGGAGCTTTCACCCTGTGGAACGGCGAGACCTTTAAGACATGGGCTGCTGCGAAGCCGGAGGACGGTCAAGGCGCCGGGGGCGATGCGGCTCCGGGCACAGTGCTGTCTGTGAGCGCGCGCGGGGTAGAGGTGAAGACCGGTGACGGAACCCTTCATCTGATATCCGTTCAGCCCGCCGGCAAAAAAGCGATGAGCGCAGCCGACTTCAGCCGCGGCACAACGCTTGCGCCCGGCACGGTGCTCGGTTGAGCGCGGGCGGCAAGGGAGGAAGCGGCGGCCGTCCGCGCTCTCCCGGCAAGCAGGCTGCCGGTACGCGCAGAGCGGCTTCCGGCGGTGCTGCCAAACGGCCGGGCGGTAAGGCGCCTGCGCCGGCTTCAGCGCGTGAAGTGGCGCTTGATGTTCTTGTCCGTGTAGAGCAGCAGGGCGCATACAGCAATCTGCTGCTCGGCAGCAGCCTACAGAAGGCAGAGCTTGGCCGTGAGGACACGGGACTGGCCACGGAGCTGGTCTACGGTACCCTCTCGCGGATGATTACACTGGACTATGTGCTAGGCGGCTTCGTCAGCAAGGGCCTTGCCAAGCTGGAGCCTTGGGTGCGGGGACTGCTGCGGCTGAGCCTGTACCAGATCATGTATCTGGACCGGGTTCCTTCCCATGCGGCCGTGAATGAAGCAGTGAATATCGCCAAGCGGCGAGGCCATCAGGGAATATCCGGGATGGTTAACGGTGTCCTGCGCAGCGTGCTGCGGGCCGGGGAGCTGCCCGTCCTGCCGGAGGGGCTCAGCCGGGAGGAGCGCATCTCCATCCTGCACTCCCATCCGCTATGGATGGTCCAGCGCTGGTCGGAGGAATACGGGCCTGATACGGCGGAAGCCATGTGTGCGGCGAACAATGAGCCGCCGGCAGTCAGTGTCCGGGTGAATACGACGATGACCAGCCGGGACGCGCTGCTGGCCGAGCTGGCAGCGTCCGGCCTGGATGCCGTGGAATCGGAGATCAGCCCCTTCGGGCTGGTGATCCGCGGAGGCGGTAATCTGGCGCTCTCCTCCTGGTACAGGGACGGCTATCTGTCCGTCCAGGATGAGAGCTCTATGCTCGTTGCCGAAGCCGTGGCTCCCGGGCCGGGCATGAAGGTGCTCGACTGCTGCGCGGCTCCCGGCGGCAAAAGCGCTCATATGGGCGAATTGATGAAGGATCAGGGACTGATCCTGGCCAATGACCTCCATGAGCATAAAGCGAAGCTGATCGCCGAGCAGGCAGCCCGGCTCGGCCTGGAGTGCATTACGACCGCCACTGGCGATGCGCTGAAGCTGGCGGAGTCTCTTCCCCCGGCATCCTACGACCGGATTCTGCTGGATGCCCCCTGCTCAGGGCTTGGCGTGATCCGCCGCAAGCCTGACTTGAAGTGGCGGAAGCAGCCGGAGGATGTAGCCGGTATTGCAGCGCTGCAGCGCGAGCTGCTGCAGTCGGTCTCCCGGCTGCTGAAGCCGGGAGGCGTGCTGGTCTACAGCACCTGCACTACGGAGCAGGCGGAGAACAGCGGAGTGGTTGCCGGATTCCTGGAGCGCAACCCGGACTTCGCTTCGGTAAGCTTCCAGTCCCCCGTATGGGAACGGCTGAAGGGAACCGCCCTTGCTATGGGAGAGGGAATTCAGCTGCTTCCCCATCATTATGGAAGCGACGGGTTCTATATCGCCCGGCTGCAAAGACTCTCTTAACGGATTAACGGATGGAGAATCACCCTGGAATTACGGCCTCCCGCCCGCAGAAGCATTCTGTGCGGCGGGCTTTTCTTTTACCGGATCTGAGATTTGTGTTAGAATAGGAAGAATGAGAAGCAATATGCATATAATTTATGAAAGTTCAGGTGCTTACAACAATGAAACCTTTAATATATGATTTGACATTAGAAGAGTTGCAGCAATGGGCTAAGGACAACGGGGAGCCGGCGTTCCGCGGCGGACAGATCTTCGATTGGCTCTATGTGAAGCGGGTCAATGAGTTCGATGCGATGAGCAATCTGTCCAAGGCGCTCCGCAGCAAGCTTGACGAGCAGTTCAGCCTGTCCGCGCTCACTGAAATTACGAAGCTGGAGTCCAAGGACGGCACGGTGAAGTTCCTGTTCGGCCTGCATGATGACCATGCAATCGAGACGGTTATTATGAAGCATAATTACGGCAATAGCGTATGCGTAACGACCCAGGTTGGCTGCCGGATCGGCTGTACCTTCTGTGCTTCCACGCTCGGCGGGCTGAAGCGTGACCTGACTGCAGGCGAGATTGTGGCCCAGGTGGTCCGCTCCCAGCAGATCCTGGATGCACGCGGCGAACGTGTCAGCAGCATTGTCATTATGGGGACAGGCGAGCCGTTCGAGAATTATGATGCAACGATGAGATTCCTCCGTCTGATGATTCACGAGAAGGGCCTCAACAT
This sequence comes from Paenibacillus sp. FSL K6-1096, assembly GCF_037977055.1. NCBI lineage: Bacteria > Bacillati > Bacillota > Bacilli > Caryophanales > Paenibacillaceae > Paenibacillus > Paenibacillus sp. FSL K6-1096. Next base: position 6,708,904 of record NZ_CP150274.1, read on the forward strand.
CGGACAGCGCCATATCACCGTCTCCACCAGCGGCATTGTGCCGAACATCTACAAGTTCGCGGATGAAGATACACAGATTAATCTGGCCATCTCGATCCATGCCCCTAATGATACCCTGCGCTCCAAGCTGATGCCGGTGAACCGCCGGTATCCGTTTGATGATGTGATCGAGTCCCTGCGCTACTACCAGGCCAAGACCGGACGCCGGATCACCTTCGAATATGCTTTGATCGGCGGAGTTAATGACCAGCCTGAGCATGCCAAGGAACTGGCCGGTGTGCTCAAGACGATGCTCTGCCATGTGAATCTGATTCCGGTCAACCATGTGCCTGAGCGCAAGTATGTCCGGACTTCCCGCAATGATATCTTTGAATTTCAGCGTATACTGGCCGATCACGGTGTGAATGTCACCATCCGCCGTGAGCAGGGCCATGATATTGCGGCCGCATGTGGACAACTGCGTGCCAAACATATGGAGTTGGGGTGAGGATATTTGATCAGAACTGTTCAAGCCAGCGACATCGGCCGGGTACGTACGGTCAATGAGGATTCAGTCTGGATCGGCGCGACGCGCCACGGTTATACCCTCGGCATTATCGCCGACGGGATGGGGGGACATTTGGCTGGCGATACCGCGAGCAGGCTCGCGCTGGAGACGGTCAGGAGCCTTCTGGACCCGCTGCCTCCGGAGCTTCCGGAAGAGGAGCTGAAGACGGCGCTGACTGCCGCCATCATGGAAGCCAACGCCACCGTCTACAGCGAGGCCCAGGGCAATGAGGAGTTTCACAACATGGGAACAACTATTGTCGCAGCGCTGCTGAAGGATGCGGCCGGGTTCATCGGCCATATCGGGGACAGCAGGGCATACCTGATTCAGAGTGGCACAGCCAGACAACTAACCGAAGATCATACACTGGTTCATGAGCTGTTCAAGAGCGGTCAGATCAGTCTGGACGAAATGGATCATCATCCGCGCCGCAATGTGCTGAGCAGAGCTCTGGGGACAGATACCGAAGTATCTGCGGATCTCGTTCATGTGGAGCTTGAGCCGGGTGAGCTGCTGCTGCTATGCAGCGACGGGCTCAGCAATTATGTAAGCCCGGAGCATCTGGGCAAGGTAGCCGGAATCCATGAGATATCCCTGGAGGAACGGGCGGATCGATTACTTCAATTGGCATTGCTTGCGGGCGGCAGCGATAATATAAGCGTTGCTATGCTGGAACACCAAGGAGAGGCCGCAGTGCCCGAGACAAAGGAGTGGGATACATGATCGGTCACGAATTGGGCGGCCGTTATCAAATCATTGAACGGATCGGCGGAGGCGGCATGGCGCTCGTCTACAGAGCCCATGATATTCTGCTGAACCGCAATGTCGCTATCAAAGTATTGCGCAACCAGTTTGTGCATGATGAGGAATTCATCCGCCGCTTCCGGCGGGAGGCACAATCCGCTGCATCATTATCTCATCCGAATGTAGTCAGCATCTATGATGTCGGCCAGGAAGATGAAGTTCATTATATCGTTATGGAATATATTGAAGGCAAGAACCTGAACGAGATTATCAAAGAGCGGGCCCCGCTGCAGGTGGACGAAGCTGTGCGGATCGCATCGCAGATCTGTGACGCGCTCGATCATGCGCATATGAACCAGATTATTCACCGCGATATTAAACCTCATAACATTCTGATCGGCCGCAATGGCCGGGTTAAGGTCACCGACTTCGGGATTGCCCGCGCGGTTACGTCCACTACGATCACCCAGACGGGCTCCGTCGTGGGCTCTGTCCATTATTTCTCGCCGGAACATGCCAAAGGCGTAACTACAGGCGAGAAGTCGGACCTGTATTCACTTGGAATAGTACTCTATCAGATGCTCACCGGCGTATTGCCTTTTCTCGGGGAGAGCCCGATTAGTGTTGCCCTGAAGCATCTGCAGGAGGAATTCGAGGAGCCGCGCCTGCTGAATCCGCTGATTCCGCAGAGCGTGGAGAATGTGATTCTGAAGTCGATGCGCAAGAACCCTGACGAACGGTACCAGTCCGCCAAGCAGATGCTCCAGGATCTGGAGACCTGCCTGCTGCCTGAGCGCCGGAGTGAAGCCAAGATGTCATTCCAGGACGAGGATGACGAGGACCGGACGCGCATTATTCCGGCGATCAAGCCGCTTCAGCGTGGGCTGGGCAGCCGGGCCGGGGGCGGAGAGGAGCGGCTCCGCAGCATGGAGGAGGCTTCGCCGCCCGTGCCTGAGAAGCACAAGAAGAGCCGTGCCGCACTGTGGATCAGCCTGACTCTGGTTGTGCTGATTGCCATGGCCGGAGTTGTATGGTACGTCAACTCCAAATTGTCGGTCGATGAAGTATCGGTGCCGGTAGTGACCGGCAAATCCTTCGAGGAAGCCAAGGCGGAGCTTGAGGCCGTGGGTCTTCTTGCCGAGGAGCCGCCGCTGCAGGAATACAAAGAGGGTTTTGCAGAGAATATCGTCTGGAAGCAGAACAAGACCAATACGATGGTCAAAGAAGGCACACATATTATCCTGACGGTCAGCACGGCCAAGACGCTGCCCAAGCTGCCTGATGTTTCCGGTAAGAGCTACGACGATGCGGTCAAGGAATTGATGGCCTTAGGTATCGCCCAGGGCAATATCTCTCCAGACGAGCGGTACAGCGAAGAATTCGATAAGGGCAAGGTCATCAGCTCCGAGCCAGCGGCGAACAGCGAATATGATCCTGAGAACGTTACAGTCAAGCTGATGGTAAGCAAAGGCAAAGAAAGCATCCAGATGCCGGATCTTCTCGGCAAGACGGAGAAGGAGGCCAAGGCCGAGCTGGAAAAGGTTGGACTTGTGCTGGATGCGGTCAAGGAAGAGCCGAGTTATACGATTGAGAAGGGCAAGGTCACCAAGCAATGGGCCTATGAAGCAGGGGATCTGGTTCCTCCTGGTGAGAAGATCACGATCTACATCAGCACAGGGTATGCCCCTGAAGCTCTGGAGTATACATTTAATGTTCCTGTTGCGCCGGTTGCAGAAGGCAAGAAGAGCAAGATCCGCATTGTGTTTGCGGATGCGCGCAACAATGGCGAGAATCAGGAATGGGGCACGCGCACCATCGGCAAGAGCCAGGTCCTGTCCGTGAATATGGTGCTGGCTCCGAACAAAGACGGAATGGTCTCCGTCTACCGGGACGGGGAATTCCTGGAGACCTATCCGATTACGTATGTGGATGTCAAGAACGGCAGCGTGCAGCAGCCAGAGCCTCCACCGATGGAGACACCGACTCCTGCGCCAACCGTTGCGCCGACAGAGACGCCTACGCCAGACCCGACCATAGAGCCTGAGATTCTGCCGCCGGACGACGGCGGGGAAGGCGGGGAGACGGGTGGCGGGGCGAATAACCAGACCGGTTATGTGCCGGGCAGCGCCCAGAATGACAATGTGCAGACTGCTGCGCAGGTCAAAGGTAAAGGCAACAATAACGGCAACGGGCACGCTAAGGGCAATGGCCCCGGCAAAGATAAGTCCGGCAAAGATAAGCCCGGCAAACCATAAAAGATAAGCATCAGCAGACCCGGCGCCGGAACCGGCAGGGCTGAAGCGTGCAAATGACCCGGGGATACCTCATCTTGGGTCATTTGCATAAATATCAGGAGAGGAAGGGTCAGCATGTATGCCTGAAGGAATCATAATCAAAGCATTGAGCGGATATTACTATGTTAAGCCGCTTAAGGATGGACAGATCGCAACCGGGGAAGAAACGGTGCAGTGCCGCGGGCGTGGCATTCTGAAGAAGAAGGGAACGGCTCCGCTGGTAGGCGACCGGGTCGTCTACATGCTTACGGAGAATGGCGAAGGCATGGTGGATGAGCTGCTTCCGCGCGAGTCGGAGCTTGTCCGCCCGCCGGTGGCGAATGTGAAGCTGGCGGTGCTGCTGTTCTCCGTCCGGGAGCCGGATATGAACTTGAATCTGCTGGACAAGTTCCTGGTTCATATCGAGCATTCCGGTCTCGACACGCTGATTGTACTTACGAAGCAGGATCTCGAAGAGGAGGACGGGCAGACTACGGAAGCTGTCAAAGCCCTGTACGAGCGGATCGGCTACGAGGTGATGGTCACCAGCTCCCTGAACGGAACCGGGGCGGAGGAGCTGCGGCAGCGGCTGGCCGGCGTCATCAGTGTCTTCTCCGGCCAGTCGGGTGTCGGTAAGTCCACTCTGCTGAACCGGCTTGTGCCTGAACTGGAGCTTGAGACCGGGGAGATCAGCCTGCGGCTTGGCCGGGGGCGTCATACGACGCGTCATGTCGAGCTTATGGACATCGGGGGCGGCGGTTTTGTCGCCGATACACCGGGCTTCAGCCAGCTGGACTTCCTGGAGCTGGGTGTCGAGGAGCTGTCGGTCTGCTTCCGCGAGTTCGCCGCCTATGCGGAGAATTGCAAATTCCGCGGCTGCAGCCATCTGCATGAGCCGGGCTGCAAGGTGATTGAGGCGTGGGAAGCCGGAGAGATTGCCGACAGCCGTTACGGGCATTACAAGCTGTTCTTTAATGAGATGAAAGATAAAAAGCGGAGGTACTGAAACTCATGGTAAAAATTGCTCCTTCCATATTGTCAGCGGATTTCGCAGCGCTTGGCGCAGAGGTGGCTGAAGCCGAAGCCAGCGGTGGGGACTGGATTCATGTAGATGTAATGGACGGGCAGTTCGTGCCGAATATTACACTCGGACCTGTAATTTGTGCAGCGGTGAAGCAGCATACCTCGCTGCCGCTCGATGTTCATCTGATGATTGAGCACCCGGAGAATTATATTGCTGCATTTGCGGCAGCGGGCGCTTCGGTGATCACCGTTCATGCAGAGGCCTGCGTGCATCTGCACCGTGTTGTACATCAGATCAAGGAGCTGGGCCTGATGGCCGGAGTAGCGATCAATCCGGGCACACCGGCAGCGGCTGTGCGGGAGGTTCTGGCGGATGTAGACATGGTTCTGGTCATGACCGTGAATCCGGGCTTCGGCGGCCAGGCCTTCATTCCGCGTACGCTGCACAAGATCAGGCAGCTCCGGGAATGGGCGGCCGAGATCAATCATAAGGGCCTGCTGATTGAGGTGGACGGCGGAATCGCCGAAGCCACTGCGCCGCTTGTCGCTGAAGCGGGAGCCGATGTGCTTGTAGCCGGCAACGCAGTCTTCGGGCGCAGCGACCGTGCAGCGGCAATCCGCGCCATCCGTGAGGCGGCAGACGGTGCAGTCTCTTAATCCCTGCGGCATTCGCAGACCGAAGGTATAGGCCAAGTTGTGCACGCATAAATATGGTTACATGAGCAGAAATCTCATGTAGCCTTTTTTTGTACCATAAGGGAGGTCTGCAGTCCGTTGGAATACAACAGCATGACAGGATAGTCTCCTACTGCAACGCAAGAATTGATGGGAGGGTGAATCATGAAATTTTACACGTTTAAGCTGCCGAAGTTTTTGGGAGGTTTTGTTAAAGCGATTTTGAACACTTTTCAGAAGAGTTAAGTTCAAACGGATAAGAAAATATGAAAAAAAGCACCTTACGTAGGTAAAGGGTGCTTTTTGCTACAGATATTAAACTATACGCGTTCAACCTTGCCGGCTTTCAGAGCACGGGTGCTGACATAGACGCGTTTCGGTTTGCCGTTCACGAGGATACGAACCTTCTGAACGTTGACTCCCCAAGAGCGACGGTTGCGGTTGTTCGCGTGAGACACGTGGTTACCGCTGCCAGGTTTCTTGCCTGTTACTGTACATTTGCGGGACATAGATTACACCTCCTTGTTACGTACACCTGCATAAAACAATACTTAAATATAATATCACAGCAAAATTTGCTTCGTCAACCGATTCAAAAACATTTATTTCTGAAGACTCTTATAGTACAATATAAATTAGTGCATTATGTCCAGTTAATCTTCGAATTGATTAGGCATGAAGTTAGGAAGGGGAATTCTCATTGAGTAAGCGTTCTATAAACGGGACAGATTTTACCGCAATGGTACTAACCGGTGCGGAACAGCTGCAGCAGCATGCAGAGCACGTAAATTCCTTGAATGTGTTTCCGGTGCCGGATGGAGATACGGGAACGAACATGAATTTGACGATGACCGCAGGCGCGAACGAACTGAAGAAGAATCATACAGCCTCTGTCGGTCAATGTGCCGGCGTGCTGTCGAAGGGACTGCTGATGGGGGCGCGCGGGAACTCCGGCGTTATTCTGTCGCAGCTGTTCAGAGGCTTCGGACGTTATGCGGCCCAATATGAAGAGCTGAATACCCAGCAGTTCGCGGCAGCGCTGCAGACCGGGGTAGACACCGCCTATAAGGCAGTGGTAAAGCCGGTGGAAGGCACGATTCTTACAGTAGCCAAGGAAGCGGCCAAACATGCGGTATATTATGCGCGGCGCACCACGGATATTACCGAGCTGATGACTGAGGTTCTCGCCAAAGCGAAGGAAGCCTTAGCACATACGCCTGAGCTGTTGCCTGTGCTGAAGCAGGTCGGAGTCGTGGATTCCGGGGGCCAGGGTCTGGTCTATATCTATGAAGGCTTCTACCAGCATCTGACCGGGGGGGCATCCGTCGCACCGCTTCAGCCTTCTGTGCAGGGACAAGCCTCAGTGCCGGCAGCAGCGGCGCCATCAGCTGTGCTGACTAAGCCGGAGCATGTGCCGTCCTCCGTACAGTCCTCTGCGCAATCCCAGCTCTCTACTGAAGATATTGAATTTTTATATGATATGGAATTCTTCATTAACCGCCGGCTTGGCGCATCCGTGAATTCGGATTTTGACGAGGATGCGTTTCGGAAAGCGTTGTCAGTGAACGGCGATTCGATTATTGTCATCTCGGATGAAGAGACGATCAAGGTGCATGTGCATTCCAAGACTCCGGGAGAGGTGCTGAACCTGGCGCTCGTCCACGGGGAGATTACCCAGATTCATATCCTTAACATGCGCGAGCAGCACCGTGATCTGCTGACGGCAGGGATGGATATCGCGCCGATGCCGGATGTTTTCGCCGATATTCCGGAAGAGAAATCGAGTGTGCAGGCACCTGCGGTACCTCCTGCGGATGATCTTGCCCCGTACGGCTTCATCGCTGTCTCCTCAGGAGAAGGAATTTCGAACATCTTCCGCAGCCTTGGTGTTGATGCGGTTCTGGCCGGCGGCCAGACGATGAACCCGAGCACAGAGGATTTCGTGAATGCGATCGCTTCAATCTCTGCCAAGCATATCTATATTCTGCCTAATAACTCCAACATTGTCCTCGCTGCACAGCAGGCGAAAGAGCTGCTGGAGGGTGAGCGTGAGATTACAGTGATTCCAAGCAAAAGCATCCCGCAGGGGATCTCGGCTGCGTTTGCCTTCCAGGAAGAGGATAGCGTTGAGGCCAATACGAGCAATATGCTGGAGGCCATCGCGCAGGTCAAATCCGGACAGGTGACCACAGCGGTACGGGATACCGTGATTGAGGCGCTGGAGATCAAGTCCGGGCAATATATCGGCATTGAGAGCTCGAAGATTGTTGCTGCTGCCGATGACCTGCTGGATGCAAGCAAGCAGCTGCTGACGAACATGCTGGTGAACGGTGATGAGATTGTAACGGTGCTGACCGGTGCCGATACCGAAGCGGAAGTGACCGTTGCTCTGGCCGAATGGCTGGAAAAGGCTTACCCGCAGGTTGAGGTTGAGATGCATGAAGGCGGGCAGCCGCTGTATTATTATCTTTTCTCGGTGGAGCCGTAAGCCTTCCTGAGTCTTGAGCAAGCAGTGTGGTTCAGCTATATCACAGTATGGGGAGGATAATCATGAATCGTACCGTAATCGTTACCGACAGCACCTCCGATATCCCGCCTGCCCTGGCGGAGCAGTACGGCATTGAAGTCGTTCCGCTGACGCTGATGTTCGGCGAAGAGGCGTTCCGGGATCAGGTGGACATGACTCCGGAACAGTTCTATGAGCGCCTTCCCCGCTCGCCGCAGCTGCCGACCACCTCGCAGCCGTCACCTGTCGAATATATGAATGTGTACCGCCGTATCCAGGAGCAGTACCCGGGCAGCCCGATTTTGTCCTTCCATATTTCTTCCGGACTTAGCGGGACCTATCAGTCTGCCGTTCTGGCCAAATCGATGCTTGAGGAGGACGGGGAAGCCATCACTGTGGTGGACAGCCTGTCGGCCTCTTACGGCTTCGGCTTCATGGTAGTGGAGGCTGCCCGCCTGGCACAGCAGGGCCAGGAGCCCGCCGCCATCCTGGAGCAGGTGGAGCGGCTGCGCCAGTCGCGCAAGCTGTATTTTCTTGTGGATACGCTCGAATATCTGCAGAAGGGCGGCCGGATCGGCAAAGCGTCCGCTATTCTCGGCACGCTGCTTAATATCAAGCCGATTCTGTCAATCGATGCAGAGGGAATCATCTATGCGGTAGAGAAGGTCCGGGGCCGCAAGAAGGCCGTTGCCCGCATGATAGAGCTGTTCAAAGCGGATCTGCCGGGTGTGAATAACATTAATGTAGCCGTGGGCCATACCGCTGAACCGGCTTCCGGCGAAGAATTCCTGCGGGAATTAGCCGGGCATTTCACTCTGAAAGAGAAGGTTCTGACCAACGTCGGCCCTGTTGTAGGCAGCCACGTGGGCAACGGGACCTTAGCCGTCTTCATCTGGCCCGCCTAGGTTAGGGGATGAGCATGGTGCTGGCTTTGGAATCAATTGAAGTGAAACAAATAACTGGCGTGAGCGCTCAAAAGCAAAGCGAGCTTCACGCCTTTGGCGTCTTTACAGTGAAGGATCTGCTGGAGTATTATCCGTTCCGTTACGAGGATTTCCGGCCTAAGCCGCTCAGCGAGGTGAAGCATGGCGATAAGGCCACGGTGGTGGCTAAGGTTATCGGCATACCGGTGCTCCAGCGCTACGGCGGCAAATCGCGCATGAGCTGCAAGATGGTGGCTGAGCCGTGGATGTTCACCGCCACCTGGTTCAACCAGCATTATGCGCGTGAGCAGCTTACGGTGGGCCGCGAGGTGGTGCTGACAGGCAAATGGGACCAGAAGCGCAACCAGATCACGGTGACGAATTATGAGTTCCCTGACCGCGGAAGCGGCAAGACGGGAACGCTGCAGCCGGTCTATTCAGTGGGCGGCAAGATTACGCAATCGTGGATGCGCAAGATCATCGGCCAGGGGCTGCAGCAGTACGGGGAGATGATCCCTGAGATTCTGCCGCACAGTATTATGCGCAAATACGATTTCATGTCGCGTAAAAAGGCTATAGCGACCATTCACCAGCCGGAGGATACCCGTGAAGGCCAGCAGGGCAGGCGCCGGATGGTGTATGAGGAGCTGTTCCTGTTCCAGCTGAAGGTACAGGCCTTTCGTGTGCTGAACCGCGGCAGAATGGACGGTGTGGTCCATACGGTGGACAATGCGACGGTGCGGCAGTTTGTACGGAGCCTGCCCTTTGAGCTGACCGATGCCCAGAAGCATGTGGAACTGGAGATTCTGCAGGATATGCGCTCCGGGCACTGTATGAACCGGCTGCTGCAAGGGGATGTCGGCTCCGGCAAAACCGTGCTTGCGGCAATCGCGCTCTACGCCACGGTCAAATCGGGCTTTCAGGGTGCGCTGATGGTGCCGACCGAGATTCTGGCGGAGCAGCATATGCGTTCGCTTACCCGGATGTTTGAGCCGTTCGGCATCACGGTCGGTCTGTTAACCGGCAGTGTGAGCGGCCGCAAGCGCAAGGATCTGCTCGCCTCACTTCAGCTTGGCCTGCTGGATGTGGTGGTCGGAACCCATGCCCTGATCCAGGAGGATGTATTCTTCCGCTCTCTGGGGCTTGTCGTCACCGATGAGCAGCACCGCTTCGGGGTGAACCAGCGCAGTATTCTGCGGCGCAAGGGCTACAACCCGGATGTGCTGACCATGACGGCGACCCCGATTCCCCGGACACTCGCGATTACCGTTTTTGGCGACATGGATGTGTCTACACTGTCGGAGCGGCCGAAGGGCCGTGTGCCGATCACCACCTATTGGGTGAAGCCCGATATGATGGAACGGGTGCTGAAGCTGATCAGCCGGGAGATCGACCAGGGACGGCAGGCTTACCTGATCTGCCCGCTGATCGAGGAGTCAGAGAAGCTCGATGTGCAGAATGCGATTGATCTGCATGTGCAGATGTCGCAGGCTTTTCCGGGGTATAAGGTGGGGCTGCTGCACGGAAGAATGACGACGTCCGAGAAGGATGAGGTGATGCGGGACTTCTACCGCAACGAGGTGCAGCTCCTGGTCTCTACAACGGTGGTCGAGGTCGGCGTCGATGTTCCGAATGCCACACTGATGATCATTATGGATGCCGACCGCTTCGGGCTGTCCCAGCTGCACCAGCTGCGCGGCCGGGTCGGCAGAGGGGAGCATCCCTCCTACTGTGTGCTGATGGCTGATCCGAAGTCGGAGATCGGGCAGGAGCGGATGAGCGCGATGACCGACACGGATGACGGCTTCGAGGTCTCCCGGCGGGACCTGGAGCTGCGCGGGCCGGGGGATTTCTTCGGAACGAAGCAGAGCGGGCTGCCGGAGTTCCGGCTGGCGGATATGACCGCTGATTTCCAGGTGCTGGAGATGGCGCGCGATGATGCCGCAGAGCTGCTGCGGGATGCTTCGTTCTGGACTTCACCGGATTATGCCCCGCTGCGCACGTATTTGCAGCAGGAGCAGATTTTCCAGGGGGATTTAATTGACTGAAACAGGCACATGCCGGCACCCGGGCTCATATACTGTGAATGATTGGATATGACAGGAGGTGCTGTGCTTGGGTTATCAGCAATATGGAATCAGTCCGGCGCTGGTGGAACGCATCAAGACGAAGATGAAGAATCCGGCGGTGAAGGAACGCGTCAAGAATATGATTAAAGACATCTCCAAGCAGGAGCTGCAGGACACAGCGGTTGTCCGCAGGCTGGTGCGTAACGCAGCGGCTGTCATGAATGAGAAGCTGACCTCCGCGCAGGAGGAGCAGATTGTGAAATTCGTCATCGCCCAAAAGATTGATCCGAACAACACGTTTCATCTGATCCGCTTGTGGGGGATGTTCCGCTGAAATATCGTGTTCCGCTCCTTGGCTGCAAGCAAAAAAGCGTTCCGTGAATAACGGGAACGCTTTTTTGTATTATGCATGAACTGCCGTCCGGCTCACCCCGGCGGCTTATTGCGGAAGAGCGCCCGGATCCGGTTATTGCGGGCGGCGTTAATAACGATGGTGCTGTCCTTATCGCAGCCGTGCACGATGGAGGCCAGCTGCTCTTCCTCCAGTCTGCTCGCCAGACAGAAGACGGTGCCGGGCTGGCCGTCAGGGCCGGAGGACTCTACGAGCTTGACCTCGCGGTCCAGCGACTGCTGGAGCTTGCGGCGGATCTCCTCCGGCTTGCTGCTGGTAATCCAGACCGCCTGTGTGAGCGACAGGTCCCGCAGCGAGAACCTCAGCGCTTCAAAAGCCAGCAGGTAGGCGATAATGCTGTACATAGCCTGATCCCAGCCGAATAAGGAGCCGCCGTACAGCAGGATGGCGACATTGAACAGCATGATGGGCATCTCCGCCGACTTGGGCGGACCGCCGTTCAGCAGGCGGACGCTCTGCTGCTCGCTTCCCGCCGTCAGGCCGCCGAAGCGGACCGAGATGCCAAGGCCGAGGCCAAGGCACAGGCCGCCTGCAATGGCTGCAGGCAGCGGTTCGCTGACGGCAGCAGGGAAGTGGTGCAGGGCCAGCGAGCCGGCTGTAAGTCCAATCAGGCCCAGCATCGTATACAGTGCGAAGCGGAGACTGATCTGTCTGCGCGACATCAGAATAAAGGGCAGATTGAACAGGAACAGAAACAGGCCCAGGCGCATCTCGGTGAGATGGGCGATCAGGGCAGATAAGCCGGTGATTCCGCCCGGCAGCAGCTTGTGGGGCATCAGGAACAGTTCAAGCCCTACGGCAGCGATGAGGCCTCCACCTGTAACTGCGAGCAGACGCAGCGTCTTGGAATGCCTGCGGGGGGCCGCGCTTCTATAACGGATGTTCAACAAGATTTCCTCCTTTCAGCAGGAAACCGGTATTTGGGGAGCTGTGCGGAAATTGCATCTTCTAGTTTAAGCATAACATAGGATCTGTAGCGGGCCAAATGGATTGCGCTATTTTTACAAGGAAAAAAGAGCGAAAAAACGAAACCGGCGGTGCTACACTGCGTATGGTTAAGTAAATTGAACGTTTAGTGAACTTTTCAGCGAAGGAGCGGTACATATGCATCATATGGGACTAAATCACGTTCTTCTATATCCGGCAGCTTCAAGTGCTCACAGCGGAGGAGGCTTGAATGCGACTTTTGTGCTGCAGCTGATTCTCGTGCTGATTGCGTGCTTCGTTGCCTATACGATTGTGATGCAGATTAAAATCTGGATTACCAATTACACCAGTCCCGTAGAGTCGCGGTTAGCTACAGCGGTGACCAAACGGACAGAGGTCTGGGGCGGAAGAGGGTATCTGGCGGGCACACATACGAGTTACTATGTCACCTTTGAATTCAGGGACGGGAGCCGCAGGGAGCTGCAGGTGAAGCCCAAGGCCCATGCGCTGATAGTGGAAGGGGATACGGGCGAGCTGTCTTACCAGGGCAGCCGCTTCAGGGGATTCGCCCGGCATTAGAATTCTCCTGTTATTTTTGGGCAAAACTCCTTATATGGATAGAGTACACAGAATAGTTCATTAAGGAGCTGATGGCTTGAGTTCGGATTCTGCCATGGAGAAGAGTCAGGAAGGCACGTATTTTCACACGCTGGGTACTGAAGAGGTGCTGAAGCGGCTGGATAGCCGGAAGGAAGGGTTAACCGGGGAGCAGGCCGCCAGGCTGCTGGAGCGTTACGGCAGAAATATGCTGCAGGAAGCGAAGCGCAAGTCGCTGCTGGCCAAATTTATGGAGCAGTTCAAGAATGTGATGATCTTCATTCTGCTGGCGGCTGCGGTACTGTCGGGGATTCTCGGGGAATGGACCGATACGGTGATCATTCTGCTGGTTGTTGTGCTGAACGCCGTGCTTGGCGTCATTCAGGAGAACAAAGCGGAGCAGGCGCTGGAGGCGCTCAAAAGCATGTCCTCCCCGCTCGCCAGAGTGCGGCGGCAAGGCCAGGTGACCGAGATCAAAAGCGAGGAGCTTGTGCCCGGCGATATCGTCCTGCTGGAGGCCGGCAATGTGGTGCCTGCGGATCTGCGGCTGCTGGAGGCGGCTTCCCTCAAGACCGAAGAGGCTGCACTCACAGGAGAGTCCCTGCCTGCAGATAAGCAGACCGGCGTGCTTGAAGGAGCCGATCTTGTTATCGGGGACCGGACGAATATGGCTTATATGAGCAGCAGCGTCACTTACGGCCGGGGTGTAGGCGTGGTGACAGCAACCGGCATGAATACGGAAGTGGGGCGGATTGCCGGGTTCATCTCCGAGGCAGAGAATGAAATTACTCCTTTGCAAAAAAAGCTCGATGAGCTGGGCAAATACTTCACCTTCATTATCCTGGGGGTCTGTGTCGTCATCTTCGTTGTCGGCTGGCTTGAAGGCAGAGAGCTGCTGGATATGCTGCTGACCTCAATCTCGCTGGCTGTCGCTGCGATTCCTGAGGGTCTTCCGGCGATCGTGACGATCATACTGGCGCTTGGAGTTCAGCGGATGGCGGGGCGCAAGGCGATTATCCGCAAGCTGCCTGCCGTTGAGACGCTGGGCAGTACCGAGATCATCTGCTCAGACAAAACAGGCACCCTGACGCTGAATAAAATGACGGTGGAGAAGCTGGTCGTAGGCACTGAGGCGGTGGAGGCGGGTCCTGCGCTGAAGGATACCCCCGGAGGCGGACTGCTGCTGCAAGCGATGACCTTGTGCAACGATTCCAGCATTGATAACGGCGAAAATACGGCAGATTCAGCCGAGAGGGGCCAAAAGGCTGGCGGCACCCGCAGCGGCAAGGTCATCCTCGGTGATCCTACGGAAACGGCGCTGGTCGATTATGCGTTAAGCATAGGGATCGATAAACGGGAGCTGGAGGAGCGCCATCCGCGTGTAGCCGAGCTGCCGTTTGATTCCGACCGCAAGCTGATGACTACGATCCATAAGCTGGAGGACGGCCAATTCCGGGTGCTGACCAAGGGGGCGCCGGACGTGCTGGTGTCCAGATGCAGCCATATCTATGAGAACGGTGAGACGGTTCCGCTGACGGAGGAGCACACCCGCCGGATTGCCGCTGCTAACAAGCAGCTGGCGGACGAAGCCCTGCGGGTTCTGGCTTACGCTTACCGTGACGAGGCGGAGCTGCCGTCAGCGCCTTCGCCCGAAGCGACAGAGCAGGCGCTGGTGTTCGTGGGGCTGACCGGGATGATTGACCCGCCGCGCGAGGAGGTCCGGGACGCTGTGGCCGTATGCAGACGGGCGGGTATCCGGCCGGTGATGATTACCGGGGACCACCGGGACACGGCAGCGGCCATTGCCAAGCGGCTTGGCATCATAGAGGATGACAAGGCGGTGCTGACCGGCCGCGAGCTGGATGGGATCAGCGAGGGGGATTTTGCCGCAAGGGTGGCTGATTATTCCGTGTATGCCCGGGTCTCCCCGGAGCATAAGGTGCGGATCGTCAAGGCTTGGAGGCAGCAGGGCAAGATCGTGGCCATGACCGGTGACGGAGTCAATGATGCGCCTGCGCTAAAATCCGCTGATATCGGAGTAGGGATGGGCATTACCGGGACGGATGTGGCGAAGGGTGTATCGGATATGGTGCTGGCCGATGATAATTTTACGACGATTGTTGTTGCCGTGGAGGAAGGCCGGAAGGTATACAGCAATATCCGCAAAGCGATCCAGTTCCTGCTGTCGGCTAATCTCGGGGAAGTGGTGACGCTGTTCATCGCTACCTTGATCGGCTGGCGGATTCTGGAGCCCATTCATATTCTGTGGATCAACCTGGTGACGGATACCCTGCCTGCGCTAGCCCTGGGGCTGGAGAAGGCGGACCGTGATGCGATGGCGAAGAAGCCGCGGGCCTCCACCAGCAGTATCTTCTCCGGCGGGGTCGGCGTATCGATTATCTATCAGGGGCTGCTGGAGGCGGCGCTGACTCTCTTGGTCTATAACTGGGCGCATACACATTATGATGAGGGCGTGGCGGTCACGATGGCGTTCGCTACCCTGGGGCTGCTGCAGCTTACCCATGCCTTCAACGTCAGATCCAATACGAAATCGCTGTTCCAGATAGGGTTGTTCAGCAACCGCTTCATGCTGGGGGCTTCGGTCATCTCCGGGCTGCTGCTGGTGCTGGTTATTCTGATTCCGGGACTGAACGAATGGTTCGGGGTGGAGCATTTGAACGGCTTGCAGTGGGGCATCGTCTGCGGGGCGGCACTGGCGATCGTGGTCATTGTTGAGCTGGTGAAGCTGGTGCTGCGGATAAGCGGGCGGGGCAAGAATTGGGAGTAGTATAAAAAATGCAAGAAAGATACCGGCATCTGGTGCTGCCGGTGATCTTCCTTGCATTTTCTTCGTTAAAAGTTACAGCACACGCTGCATATGCAGCATCACATTGCTCCAATATCCGCTGTCCAGGTCGCTGATCTGCACACCGGGATCACCCCAGGTGTGAATGAATTTACCGCCGCCGATATAGATGCCGACATGGCCGGGAACGGCATCGCTCTCGAAGCGTCCGGGTACGGTGAAGAAGATCAGGTCCCCTGGCTCCAGCTCGCTCCGCGATACCCGTCTGCCGCGGTTATCCTGGTCTTTGGCCAGCCGGGGCAGATCGATGCCGAACTTCTGGAAGACATGGCGGGTGAAGGAGGAGCAGTCGAAGCGTTTGGTCTCCTCGTAAGGTCCGGCACCGAAGTCATAAGGGACACCAAGGAACTTTTTGGCGTAGGCAACTAATTCACCTGTGTCCACATTCGATACGCTCTGAATCCGCAGCGGCTTGGCCGCTTCCCCTGACCCGGCATTCGGCCCGGAGGTCTCTCTGTCCTTGGGAGGCGAGATATTGATCTCGCCCGTGGACGGATTCCAGCCCACCTCTGTCTGGAGCAGCTTGGACAGGGCGGTGGGTGTGATGTAGATTTGGCCTTCGCGCCGGATAGGGACATCCGGAAGGGTAATCCGCTGGCCTAATGAGAACACCTGGCTGGAATCCGGCTGCAGCATATACATGACATCGCTGTAGCCCAGCTTCGTATATCCGCCGCTTGAGGTGTCATCCTTCATCCTGTAACCGATGGATGCTGCCGCGGGCTTGAGCGGAATCCAGTATTTTCCTTCCTTGTCGGTATACGAATTCTTCTCATAGTAGCTGCCGGCAAAGCTGCCCGTGGGCGTAATGGAGTTGACTTTGGGAGTAGTATCTTTACTGGAATAGTTGCTGCAGGCTGCCGTACCGCCTGCGGCGGTGATCAGGATGGCGGCAGTCATGATGATTTTGCTGAATTGCGGCTTGATTATTGGCATTAGGCACACGCTCCATTTCCAAACTTTATATAAAGTGTGTGCAAGGCCGCATTTTTTATGTGCAGCAGGCTTTAGTAATCAATGTCAAGGAAAAGTACAGTCTGGAGAAGGGATTAAGCCTCCTTTGTGCGTGAATTGTAAAATATGGAGCGGACATAAATGATTGACGGGAAATCTGGCTACATATAATATATGTTTAATAGATCCGGGGAGCGGAGGACGGCAGGGAGACGGATATTTGCTTTAATGCTTTTATAGATGAAAGCGATAATGCTGAACCGCTAACCTTGATTGTCGCGCTGACCCATACAAGAAGAGGGGTTATCTGATGAAGAGAAACAAGATATGGCTGGGCCTGAGCATGGCTCTGATGCTCGTGGCAGCGGGCTGCGGGAACAATAATGCGGCGGATAATGCAGCAGGCAACGGAAACGCTCCGGCCAGCACCGCAGAGGCAACGGCAGACACTGGCGCTGCACAGGAGAACAAATCCTATACCATCGCTATTTCGCAGTATGTGGAGCATCCATCGCTGGATGCCACGCGTGAAGGCTTCATGGCCGCGCTGAAGGATGCTGGAATTGTTGAGGGTGAGAATCTGAAGGTGGATCTGGAGAATGCACAGGCGGATCAAGCCAACAACCTGTCGATCGCGCAGAAGATTGCCGGTGACAAGAATGATCTGGTGCTCGGGATCGCTACACCTTCAGCCCAGGCTGTTGTGCAGAATGTGAAGGACACACCAATTCTGTTCGCCGCTGTAACGGACCCGATCGATGCGAAGATTGTTACCGACCTTGAGCATCCCGGCGGCAATGTGTCCGGCGCTTCGGATACGAACCCTGAATCGATCACCCGGCTGATGCAATTCATCGCTGCTCAGTTCCCGCAGGTGAAGAAGCTGGGGCTTGTCATCAATGAAGGGGAGCCTAATGCTGTGGTTATGGCCGACATTGCCAAGCAAGAGCTGGACAAGCACGGCATCGAGCTGGTGAAGGCGCCGATTACCAACACCTCAGAGGTGAAGCAGGCCGCGGAATCGCTGGTTGGCCGGGCAGATGCGATCTACATTACGCTTGATAACTCTGTAGTCAGCGGTGTGGACACGATCATCCAGACGGCGAATGACAACAAGCTGCCATTCTTCTCGGCGGACCGCGATACGGTAGAGAAGGGCGCTTTTGCCACCGTGGGCTTCAAATACTATGACCATGGCTATCAGGTGGGCCAGATGGCTGTAGAGGTTCTGAAGAACGGTGCCAATCCTGGCGATATGAAGGTAACAATGCAGGAGAAGCTGGACCTCATCCTGAACCTGAAAGCGGCAGCAGCACAGGGGATTGAAGTAACGGATGCCATGAAGGCTGAAGTGGCTGATCCTGCGAACAATATCATTCAATAACATACAGACATTATTACGGGGCGTATCCAATATGGACGCCCTTTGCCGCTTGAAGGAGGAAGGCAGCGATGTACAATTCACTGATCGGCGCCCTGGAAATGGGCTTGCTGTACGCTTTTATGGCCCTTGGGGTCTATATTACATTCCGGATTCTTGATTTCCCGGATCTGACCGTGGACGGGAGCTTCACCACCGGAGGGGCTATTGCCGCAGTTATGATTACCCACGGCTATTCCCCGCTGCTGGCCACACTGTGCGCTCTGCTCGGAGGGATGGCGGCAGGCATGTGTACCGGACTGCTCCACACCAAAGGCAGGATCAATGGACTGCTCTCGGGGATTCTGATGATGATCGCGCTCTATTCCATTAATCTGCGGATTCTGGTCCGGCCCAATGTCTCGCTGATGGGGGACGATACGGTATTCAGCTCCATGAATCCGCTGCTCGTGATGCCGTTTGCCGTGCTGATCGTCAAAATCCTGATGGATCTGTTCCTGCGCACTGATCTCGGACTGGCCCTGCGGGCTACCGGTGACAATTCGCGGATGATCCGCAGCTTCGGGGTGAATACGGATACCACTACCATTCTGGGTATCAGTCTGGCGAATGGTATGGTGGCGCTCTCCGGGGCGCTTATTGCCCAATATTCTTCGTTCGCGGATTCATCGATGGGGATCGGGATGATCGTCATTGGTCTGGCCTCGGTGATTATCGGGGAAGCGATCTTCGGCGCCGGGAACGTCTTCCGGGCGACGCTGGCGGTCGTGCTCGGCTCGATTGTCTACCGGGTTGTCGTCGCCATGGCGCTGCGGGTGCCTTGGCTGAAGGCGTCCGATCTGAAGCTGATTACCGCTATTATCGTTATTATTGCTCTGGTGTTCCCGTCCGTTCAGCGGTTCATGAAGCAGAAGAGCCAGGCCCGCAAACGGACCGCCGAGCTTGCCGAGCTGGCCCAGCGCAGCAAGAGAGGAGGAGCCGCCAATGCTGAAGCTTGATAATGTCTCGAAGCTGTTCAACCCCGGCTCGCCGGATGAGAAGGTTGCCCTGCTCGGGATTGACCTGGAGCTGCGCGCCGGAGATTTCGTAACGATCATCGGCAGCAACGGGGCGGGCAAATCGACGCTGATGAATATCATCTCCGGTGTGATGAAGCCGGACCTCGGGGAAGCGCGTATCGAAGGCAGCTCGATCAGCCATCTGGCCGAATACCAGCGGGCGCGCTGGATCGGCCGGGTCTTCCAGGACCCGATGGCCGGGACCGCGCCGCATATGACGATTGAGGAGAATCTGGCCATGGCCTACAAGCGCGGACGGCCGCGCGGGCTATCGTTCGGGGTCAATGCGGCAAGGCGTAAAGTGTTCCGTGAACAGCTCAGCCGGCTGGGCATCGGCCTGGAGAACCGGCTGCGGGCCAAGGTCGGGCTGCTGTCCGGGGGCGAGCGGCAGGCGCTCAGCCTGCTGATGGCGACCTTCACCCAGCCGCAGATTCTGCTGCTGGATGAGCATACGGCAGCGCTTGACCCTTCGCGCGCCGAGCTGATTACTACGCTCACGGAGTCGATCGTGCGTGAGATGAAGCTGACCACGCTGATGGTCACGCACAATATGGATCAGGCGATCCGGCTGGGCAACCGCCTGATTATGATGGACAAGGGCTCAATTATTCTCGATTTCGATGAGCAGCGCAAGAAGGACCTGACGGTCGAGCGCCTGCTGGGCGAATTCGAAGCGATCAGCGGCCACAAGCTGGCCGATGACCGGATGATGCTGGGATAACGAATGAAGAGGGCTTGAGGCGCTGCCGGTTTGTACGGGCTGCGGCTCAAGCTTTTTTTGATTTATTAGGAAACTATAGTTTCTTCCTGCTGTGGGAAAGGTGTGCGTACATTTGTGAATAAGAGTTCTTGGGAAAATTCGTAGAGTGGCTTAATGCTAAATGTGACTGAAGGCTGAATGTATGTGAAAAACAACATACATTGTATTCGCAAGCAGGCATACGGCCTGTATGTATGTGAAAAACAGCATACATTGTGCTCGCATGCAGACATATGGACCAAATGTATGTGAAAAACAGTATACATTGTGTTCGCAAGCAGACGTATGGTCCAAAAGTATGTGAAAAACAGCATACATTGTGTTTGAGTCAAGGTAATCTTATTCATCTATCCTTTAGGGTGATTTTGTTCTTGTGCGGGGGATTTATGCTATGGGTGCAGGAACCGGGCACAATATAAGGGACATACCGATTCAACATGCGGGATGCGGGTAAAGTTAAGGAAGAACTGGACTGAACCACACAGACCTTAGGAGGCGACTGCATATGACTGCGAAGAAACTGGAGGGTAAAGTGGCAATCGTTACAGGAGGCGGCTCGGGCATTGGCCGGGCATCGGTACTGGAGTTCGCAAGGAACGGGGCCAAGGTGGCATTGCTGGACCGGACGGTAGAGAATGCGGAGGAGGTGGCTGCGCAGATCCGCCGGGAAGGCGGCGTAGCCACTGTATTTGAGTGCGATATTGCCGAGCCGCAGCAGGTCGAGCATGCCGTGAAGGAGGTTGTCAGCAAGTATGGACAACTGGATATTGTCTTCGCCAATGCCGGGATCAACGGGGCGATGACTCCGATTGAGACGATGGATATCGAGGCCTGGGACCAGACGATTCAGATTAATCTGCGGGGGACCTTCGCCACCGTCAAATATGCCATTCCCCATCTGAAGGAGAAGGGCGGCAGCATTCTGATCAACAGCTCCATTAACGGCAACCGGGTGTTCTCCAACATCGGGTTCTCCGCCTACAGCACAACGAAGGCCGGACAGGTCGCATTCATGAAAATGGCGGCGCTGGAGCTGGCCCAGTACAAAATCCGCGTCAACGCCATCTGTCCGGGAGCCATCACTACGAATATTGACGATAATACCTATCCTTCCGATGATCTGAAGGAAGTACAGATTCAGGTGGAATTCCCGGACGGCGGCCAGCCGCTGGAGAAGGGACCCGGACGTCCGGATCAGGTAGCCAAGCTGGCGCTGTTCCTGGCCTCGGAGGATTCGGATCATATCAGCGGAACCGAAATCTTCTGTGACGGGGCAGAGTCGCTGCTGCACGGCTGATTCTTCTAGAAGCTGTCAATTGTTCATAGGATGAATAATGTAAAGTCTTGGCCGAAGCGGACAGTGTTCCATGGCCGGACCCGCGGGCAGTTGCTGCCCCGGGCTCCGGCCAGCAGGAGCGGCGGTCCGTTTCTTGTTGCCGGAACTGTAAATTGAGGTGAAGTTTGCGGTGCTTTTCAGGTATACTGATCTAAGTGCCATGGCGGCGAAGAAGGAGGAAGCATTCATAGATATGGACCTGTTACACACTGAAGCAATTATTAAACTGCTGGTGGCCATGCTGTTCGGGCTGTTCATCGGGATTGACCGGCAATTGAAGCAGAAGCCGCTGGGAATCCGGACCAGTATGGTCATCAGTATCGCCAGCTGTCTCGTTACGCTTGTCTCGATACATGCCTATGACAAATTCGGCGGACCGGAGCATCCGAGCATGGACCCGATGCGCCTGGCGGCGCAGATTGTCAGCGGAATCGGGTTCCTGGGGGCAGGCGTCATTCTGCGCCGGGGCGGGGATGCCATCTCCGGGCTGACCTCGGCGGCGCTGATCTGGACGGCTTCCGGCATCGGGATCGCGGTTGGCGCGGGCTTTTATGTAGAGGCGGGCTATGCGGTGGTGCTGCTGATGTTCGCGGTGAACGCCGTGCCTTATCTGATCAAAGCGATCGGACCCGAGGTGCTGAACAAACATGAGATCTCCATTAAGATTATCATGGAACCGAACTATATTCTTACCGATGTCATTCAGAAGATTGAGCAGCGGCACGCTATCGCCGACACGCGCAAAGCGCGCAAGACCGGACGGACCATCCGGCGGATGAAGATCAAGGATCTCGACGACGGACGGCAGCTGATCGATATGGTCGTCTCCGCACCGGATAAGGAGTATGCGACAGAAATCTACTATGATGTCAAAAAAATTGAGCATGTCATGAGCGTCGAAGTTGAGCAGCTGTAAAAATGACATGTTGCCATTCCGGCAGATGTGGTACTCTATCTAGGAGAGAGTCATTTTGAACTTATGGAAGGAGATTAATGTAATGGCATCAATTACAGCTTTTGAAGGACACTATGAGGGAGAAGCAGCGGTCTGGCTGAAGGCCGGACGTTATGAGGCTGCCATTCTGCCCGGGATCGGAGGCAATCTGATCTGCTTCCGCGATACTGAGAGCGGTTACCGTTTCCTGCATGAGCCTGGCGCGGAAGAGATGGAAGCGTTCAAAGCCAATCCCGGCATTCACGGCATTCCGGTATTATTTCCGCCTAACCGTTACGAGGATGGAGAATTCCCTTGGGAGGGTAAGACCTACCACCTGCCGGTCAATGAACCCGCCACCGGGAACCATCTGCACGGCTTCCTACATACAGCAGCATGGGAAGTAGAGGAATTCGGCAGCGGCGTAAGCGAAAGCTTCGTCACTGTATCCATCAAGGTGGATGAGAATCACCCGTCCTATCAATATCTGCCGTTCAAATACACCGTGAAGCTACGCTATACGCTCGGCGAAGCCGGCCTGTCCCAGCAATTGCTGGTTCACAACGACGGTGATGTGCGGATGCCTTGTCTGCTTGCCTTCCACACGGCGGTGAATGCGCCGTTCGCACCAGGCAGCACAGCCCAGGATTACCGTGTCAAGCTGACCATCGGGGACCGCTGGGAGCTGAGCGACCGGATGCTGCCGACCGGCAAGTTCCAGGAGCTGACTGCGGATGAGCTGGCGATGAAAGGGGAAGGCGTGTATCCGTTCTATGCCTCGATGGACAACCACTATACCGCTGCCGCCCAGAACGGCCGCAACCGGATGGAGCTGACTGACAGCAAGGCCGGGGTTACCCTGGTGTATGATGTCGGCACCTCCTACAAGCAGTGGATGATCTGGAACAACGGCGCGACTGAAGGCTTCTTCTGCCCTGAGCCGCAGATCAACCTGGTGAACGCACCTAAGGTAGATCTGCCGGCGGATGATATCGGCCTGTTCGGTCTGGAGCCGGGCGAGTATTGGGAGGAGAGCAGCCGTCTATATGTGAAGTAGGGGAGATAGCTCGAACAAGTAAAACCCACTTAGGGCTCAACCGTGACTACAGAGAATGTTTGACTTCCGGTCGCTGTTAGGTTTGTATTTCCTGATTTAAACTGCTGTTCGCAGTAGAAATACAACCCTAAAGGCGAACGCTATCGCTCCTACAGTTCAAACTTCTCCTCCATCACTCTACCCTAAGTGTAAAATTACTAATTCAAGCTATCTCTGTGAGAAGAGAGTAGGAAGAGCAAAGAGAGCAGCATCAGCGCTGCTCTCTTTTTTCTGGTTTTGGATGCTGAATTTTAAGGCGGTTTTAAGCAAAAAGGCGTATACTACTCCTTTAACAGTTAGGAGTGGATGGATTTGTTGCGATTATTGCCTACTAAGCGTTTATTGTATTTGCTGATTGTTCTGCTGGCTGTGGGGTTCGGTCTGAATTTCTTTCTGCAGACGGCTACGTTCCGTATGAATCTGTCTCAGGCGCTGGAGTGGATTGGCACCAATCCATTGCTATATATGAGTGGAAGCTTGTTTATTTTCTGTGTCCTGCTGCTAAGCTCTGTGATTGTGCCGAATACCTATGCGGGACCGGCTGTGGTCAGTCTGTTGTTCCTGCTGCTTGGCATCGCCAGTGATCAGAAGCTGGCGACGCGCGGGGAGCCGCTGTTTCCGTGGGACCTGATGCTGCTGAAGAATGCTGAAGGGATGAGCAAGATTACCAGCGGGATGATCTCACCGGTTGCAATTATTGTTGCTGCTGCGCTGGTTGCCGGTCTGGTCTATCTGATTGTTAAGCTGCCGAAGAACCGGATCAGCTTTCCATTGCGGGCCGTGCTCGGCGGGATATCTGTGGGGCTGAGCGCGTACTTCCTCGTGCTGGTCAGCAGCCAATCCCCGGTTGTGGCAGCTATGAATTACCAGAATATCTTCTGGAACCAGAAGGTCAATTATACACAGAACGGATTCGTGTACGCCTTCGCCGGGAATCTGCGGCAGAGCCTGATGGAGAAGCCGGCGGGCTACAGCCGTGAGGCAGTGGAGACGGTGGCCGCCAAGTATGCGGCATTGCCGGATGCGCCGGTGCAGGCCGGCCTGGACGAACAGCCGAACATTCTGTTTATGATGAATGAGGCGTTCTTTGATCCCACCCGTCTGCCCGGGTATACCCTGAGTGAAGATCCGCTGACATTCATCCATGGGGCGGCGGAGCAGACCCCGTCCGGTTATTTGCTGTCCCCGGAATTCGGCGGCAATACAGCCAATGTGGAATTCGAGGCGCTGACCGGGCTGTCGATGTATTTCCTGGGAGATGGAACGATTCCCTATCAGCAGCGACTGGTCAAAATGTCCTCCCTGCCGTCCATCGTCAGTATTCTGAAGGACAGAGGCTATGAGGCGCTGGCGCTGCATCCGTTCGATGAGACCTTCTACAACCGCAACCGTGTCTATCCTATGCTCGGCTTCGGCCGCTTCACCAGCGAGAAGGATCTGCCGGATGCGGCCCGCCTGACCCCGGAAGGATATATCTCGGATAAGGCCGCGGTTGATGAGGCGGTCAGCCAGCTCAAAGCAGCCTCCGGCCCTGCTTTCCTGCATCTGGTGACGATGCAGAATCATTTTCCGTTCACCAAAGGGCTGAACGGACCGAACACCATCACCGTCCAAGGCGGACTGCCGGAACAGAAGGATGAGCTGGAGACCTATATGCAGGACGCCAAGCTGACGGATGAGGCGCTGGCCTATTTGCAGCAGGAGCTGTTGACAATTAAGCGTCCAACCATTGCGGTCTTCTGGGGAGACCATCTGCCGGCACTCTCGGCCGGAATCTATACAGAAGCAGGCTGGGACCAGCAGCCGCGGCTGAAGCATGAGACCCAGCTTATGATTCTGGCGAACTTCGATATTGGAAAAGAGCCGCTGGGCAGCCTGAGCCCAGCCTTCCTGGGTCCCGCAGTCTTCAAGCTGTCAGGCCAGACCTTGCCCGCCTACTACAAGCTGCTGGAGCGGGTGCGCGAAGCCGTTCCGGGCCTGAGCAAGCAGGTGCTGATCGGACCGGGTGACAGCGGCATCCTGAAGGAGCTGACTCCGGAGCAGCAGGCGCTGCTGGACGACTACCGCCTGATTCAATATGACCTGCTCGAAGGGGAGCAGTATGCGGCGAAGCTGATGTTCTAACCGTGAAGCGGGAAGGTCAGCGCAGTCCGATATCATGGAATCGGTTCTCGATCGGCTCACGGAGCAGATGGCGGATGGACTGGATCGCTGCGGTCTCGATACGCTTGGCTTCCCGGAGGAGCGGGAGCAGGGAGTCAGCATCAATGGAACCTGGAGCCGCTGGCGCATGTACAGGCTTTTTGTTAAGAGTGACGGTAATTTCATTATAGACAGCAGTCAGAGCCGCATAATGTTCTGCAACGCCATCAACTTCTGGCCAATACTGGCAGGCTTCCCTTGCGTAGGCAGCAGTGTCCTGTTTCAATCCTGCATAGAAGATCAGCGTCTCATAGGCTCCGGCAGTATCATAGGTCTTGTCCGCCAGGGCTTCCAGCATGGCATCATAGGCCTTCAGGCCGCAGGCATAATGCGCTTCCGGCAGCATCGGATCATGAACCTCTGCCTTGTACACCGCCTGAATGAAGGACTCTCTGATCACCTGAACGATATCCTTCCGGATCTGACCTTCATAGATCTGGCCATACCAATAAGGTGATTCATTCCTTCCGAATTGATCGTAAGGCAGCTCCAGCTCAGCGGCAGACGTATTTTCCCTGTAATAGAAAAGCTGCCGCTCATCATCACAACGGGTAATCACCACGAAACGGTCCTTCCAGCAGACCACCCCGGTGCCTTGTTCAAGGGATTGGCGGATTGCCGTAATGGCCTGCCTCTGATAGAGAGGGAAGGTGGGGCTGAAGTTAAAGCCTGCACCCTGGCTGGCGATAATGCCGATCAGATCTGCAGCTACGTAATGTTCAGCCGCCCAGTTATATGCCGTAGCAGAATCCGGGTGAAGCTGTCTGTGCACAGACAGGCGGAAGCATAAGGCCGTCATTCCGGCCAGCATCGGCCTCGACAGCGTGAACCAGCCTTTGGCCGACAGGACCTGGTGCATGGCATCTGCAAAATAGAGCGGAACACACGGATGATCCACTACGGCAGATACGTGCTTATTATGGTGGTCCTTCATCGTGCGGTATGCACCCCCCATCTCGGCAGCGTGGACCGCTTCAGGTCCGGGTACTGTCCGGAAATTATTTTGACCCGCCCCATGGCCCGTTCCTCCAGCTCCAATGCCTTCTCCAAAGCAGCACAGAGAGCAGGAAGCTGATCCTGCACCAGCAGCTTGCGGCCGCTCTCTTCCTGAATTGCAGCAGCCAGCGGTCCGCCCAGTTCTTCCACCAGCTCAGCATACAAGCGCTGAACCTCCTCCAGCCCCGGCAATACAGACTGAACCTCCTGCAGATAAGCGGAGATCTCAATCCGCGATGTCTGGTAGGATTCGAGGATGTAGACAGCGCCGAAGCTGTCAAATCCGCCCTGCTGAAGCGCACGAATCAGGAAACTGTAGGCCAGGCGGCCTGAACCAAGGCTTACGTCAGGAAGTGTTTTGTGTGAAGTCTCCCAATCCTCCAGTGCAAGCCGAAGCGATTCAAGTACAGCATCCTGCAGCGGAATCTTCACCCGCTCTCCGACAAACATACAGTCCCAAAAGGGCGTGAAGTTAAGGCCGAAGTTATCATACAGCACAATCTGTGTCTCGCCGGACCAGCCGTCCTGTACATAGAACACGCCGTCCTCCTCATCATAACCATGAATTACGCCGAATTCCGGTATCCAGTAGATGCAGGCCAGGCCGCGGTCGAGACTCTGCTTCACATTGTCAATAGCGATCCGCTGGTACTCCCCGAACGAAGCATGTCTAATTCTCCCGCCGTCATCCAGCAAGAAGATCCCGAGATTATCGACAGCCCGGCGATGCTCTGTGCCCCACTGTCCGTAAGCTGTAACAGACATGGGGAGAAGCTTCTCATGTACGGTGAATTTGAAGGCCATGCCGCTTAGGCCGGAGAGCATGAATTTTGGACCCTCGAATAATCCGGCGGCAGTCGTTACGGCATAGAGCGCATCGGTAAAAGATTTCGATTCCCGCTTCATCTGAACGTCAAGAATTACGCCTGATCGCTTGCTCACTGTTCATTCTCCTGTTCCTCCAGCCGTTTCAACGTTGCCTCACAGATGCTGCGGAGCTTGTCCTTCAGCCATTTGGGGGCCAGGACGGCAATCCACTCTGCGCGGAGTAATTGTGCGATGAACGCGCGGGTATCATAAAAATCAACCTCATAGACATCTTCGGCGGCGGCGCGGAGCTTGTAACCGTCCCATGAGCTGTCCAGAGGCAAACTGTTCATACGGATTCTCGCCGTGAATGGCTTCAAGGGTCTGGTCTGCTCCACCGGTGCTTCAGGGCCATCCTCTCCAGGGGTGAAGACCCTGCCGGTCAGCGTTAGCTGGCGGATGCCGGACAGGCTGTAATATTCACTCCGTCCGTCTCCCTCCACAGCAGCCACCAGATAATCATCCTCTACCCGGCGGCTCAGCTGCAAAGGACAGAGATACAGCTCCTGCGGCGTGTCCTGGCCGTTCCGGTAGAGAACGTGGAGCACCCTGCGGGCCCGGATCGCCTGCTCCAGCATCTCCATGACCTGCAAGCGGTGAGGATTCACTTCAAATACAGGCAGCTTCAGCTCCCTCTCCGCAAGAGGCTGTTCCGTGAAGCGCTCAAGCAGATCTCCGACCTTGCGGATCGACTGGGCGTTCTCATAATCATAATGGCTGTACCGGTAAGCCAAATATTTCAGCACCCGCTGCTCCTCGTCTGTAATGTACAGATGGGGGAGAACGAAGCTGTTATCCTCATAGATATATCCGCGCTGCTTCGCTACATACCGGAGCGGGGCCCGCAGCGATTCCGCCAGATATTCAATATCCCGCTGCGCCTGGCGCCTGGAAATCTCGAACTGCTCAGCCAGCTTACTGCTGTTCGGATACGCCAGCTGGCGGATCTGCTGGTCAAACCACTGAATCCGGTGAATATGGCTCATGCTTCTCCCGCTCCTTCCTGTCAGCTTCCAGTATAGCTGGTGAAGACTTTTAAGGCCAGAAAGACCGCTCCTTCGAAAAGAAACAAGGATGCTGCCCGGCATCCATGCACGAAGCATGAAGCAGGGGCATCCTTATGCCAATCTAGCGGGTTGCTGCGTCTACTCTAACCTGCGCGGCTTTGTCGCAGCGCTTGCAGACCTTCAGGGCGGTGCCGTCGGATTTTATTTTGGTATAGAGCAGCTTGATTCTAGTGGAACCGCAGACCGGGCAGGTGCCGCGCCCACGGGAGGGAAGGGTCCAGAGTACCCGTCCGCGTTTGGTTTTTGGCATGTTCGTAATCCTCATTTCGTTTATTTGATGGTACTTGTCCAGTATAAAGCAGCTGGTACGACATAAAATGTCGCAGCAAATCCGGATTTCAAAGCGTAATTGACGAAATGGCTTCCCTGAGATTAGACTGGATTGGTGTTGTGGAAGAAGTGCGGTAAAGCTGCCGATTTTTAGGTTTTTGAAAGGGGTTACAATTATGAAAAAGCTCTGGCTGGTCTATGTGTTACTGATTGGAATCTTCGTGATCTATGTGCTGAATTACAAGCAGCAGAGTGATTCGGCCGACCCGTGGGAGACCGCCGGGCTGCGCGGGAATATTGAAGATAAATATGTGATGGTCACCTTCCAGCTGGGCATTGACTACTGGAAAAGCGTGCTGAAGGGCTTCGAGGATGCCGCTGAGGAGCTTAACGTCTCTGTCGAGTACCATGGCTCGACCCAGCATAATGCAAGCGAGCAGATGACCGTGCTGGAGCAGACCATCGCCAAGAAGCCGGCGGGGATTGCGATTTCGGCCGTGAATTCCAAGCTGCTCACTGCAACGATCAATAAGGCGGTGGAAAGCGGGATTCCGGTGGTGCTGTTTGATTCGGGAGCGCCGGACAGCAAGGCATACTCGTTCCTGGGAACGGATAATTATAAGGCCGGAACCCAGGCGGCGCACAAGATGGCCGAGCTGACCGGCGGTACAGGGGAGGTTGCCATTATTACCACACCGGATCAGCATAATCACCAGGAGCGGACAGAGGGCTTCACCGATACGATCCGCAGCAGGTATCCGCAGATGAAGCTGGTGGCGGTTAAGGACGGGCGGGGAGATCAGGTGGCGTCCAGAGAAGCCGCCGAGCAGCTGCTGGCTGGCTATCCGCGGCTTGCCGGGATTTTCGCTACAGAGTCCAATGGGGGCATCGGCGTAGCGGAGGCGGTTGATGCAGTGCGCAGCGGCGGTCCGGCCCCGCAGATCATCAGCTTTGATACGGATAAAGGCACACTTGATCTGGTGAAGCAGGGCAAGATTGCCGCTACCATGGCCCAAGGGACCTGGAACATGGGGTACTGGTCGCTGACCGAGCTGTTCCATCTGCACCGTGATCTGGCAGCAGACCCTGAGGCCTATACCAATAACAAGCCCCTGCCTGTCCCCGATTCGGTAGATACCGGAATTGATGTGGTCACGCGGCAGAACGTGGAGAATTATTATGCCAAATAGCAGCTTGCGAATGCCGCAGAGGGGGAACCAGTGATGCGCAGGGTCAGCGGGAACATGGAAAAGCTGAAGCTCAATAATATGCCGATCCGCTATAAGCTGATTATTCACTTTTTGCTGATCAGCATTCTGCCTGCCATCGGCCTGGGCTTCCTGATTGGCTGGACGGTGGACCGGATCGTGGAGGAGCAGAGCAACGAGAATACCATGCAGCTCATCCGCAAGGTGAATACGGCCATAGAGAGCGATGTGGAGAATCTGCAGAAAATCACCTATCTCATCTCCTTCGATCCGGGGGTGCAGAACTTCCTTAAGAACGGGGCCGGCACGGTACAGTCCGGACCGGCAGCGGGAAACGGTGAATCGGCTGAATATAACATCCGCAAATTTCTGCAGGGCTTCACGACACTCAGCTCCGAGGTTGCCGGCATTATGCTGGTTAACCGGGAAGGGGCGTTCATCAGCAACGAGATGTATGCCCGCTCCGGTACGCAGCTTACAGAAGAGTCCTGGTACAAGCAGGCTGCGGAGAATAAAGGGATATTCCTCATCGTCGGCCATCCTTACGGCCGGGCGGTCCGCTCACATGCGGATTACAAGGAGAGCGAGGTGGTCTCGGCGGTAAGGGCGATTGTCAATCCGGAAACACAGGTTGTGCAGGGCGTAGTGCTGGTGGATCTGAAGCTGCGGGTCATTGCGGAGACTGCCCGGGATGTAACGCTAGGCAAGACCGGCTACCTTACGGTAGTAGACAATAATGGAGAGCTGATCTATGCCCCTCAACACCCGCTGCTGCGCAAAATTCCGGCAGGCCTGTTCACCGAGCCGTCCGGGATCACCTCAGAGACCGTAGACGGCCGGCGGCTGCAGCTCATCTACCGGACCTCGCCGTTCACCGGCTGGACCACAATGGGGGTGTTCCCGATGGATGAATCCGCTTATGGGGTGCGGGAAATCACATTCAATGTGGTAACCTTTGTGTTTGTGGTCTGTATGCTGGGCATGACGGCTTCGTTCTATCTGGCGTACTCCATCTCCCGTCCGATCGGGCAGTTAGCCTCCTTCATGAGCAAAGCGCAGTCCGGTGACCTGACCATCCGGTACTGGGGGAACCGCTCCGATGAGATCGGGCTGCTCGGCCGCAGCTTCAATACGATGCTGGCCCAAATCGGGCGGCTGTTGTCGCTGACGGAGCTGCAGGCGCGGCAGAAGCGCGAGGCTGAGCTGCGCAGTCTTCAGGCGCATATTAAGCCGCATTTTCTCTACAATACGCTGGATACCATCCACTGGATGGCCCGCAGCAAGGGGGCGGAGGATATTGCCGAGGTGGTGCAATCCCTCTCGAAGCTGTTCCGGCTCGGACTGAGCAAGGGCAGCGATATCATTCCGCTCGCTGATGAGCTGGAGCATATTCACAGCTATTTGAAAATTCAGCATGTCCGCTACAGCTCCAAGCTGACTTATTCCATCGAAGTAGAGCCGCAGCTCCAGGAGCTGTACGTGCTCAAGCTGCTGCTGCAGCCGATGGTGGAGAATGCTATCTATCACGGCATTAAAGAGCGCCGCGGTCCCGGGCATCTCACCATTCAGGTTACGGAGCGGGAGAATACACTCTACCTTACGGTAAGCGATGATGGCGCGGGGATTCCCGCAGACCGGCTCCGGGAGTTGAAGCAGCGGCTGGAAGCGGTGGGAACCCGCGAACAGGAGCCTGCTGAGCCGGAGACTCCGGTGCAGAGCGCCGCTGGTAGCGGCTACGGTATTTTGAATGTACAAGCGCGGATCAGACTGACCTATGGGGCGCCTTACGGTCTTGAAATTGAGAGTGAGCCGGACAAGGGGACTGTGGTCACAGTCCGTCATCCGGTGGTCCGGGAGAATATACCGGTGAAGAATGTGGGAAGAGGAGGATAACCGTGCTGGACAAATGGAGAGTAATGATAGCCGATGATGAGGGGATTATCCGAGATGGTATCCGGCAATGCGTCGACTGGGAGGGTCTGGGCATGGAGGTGGTTGCCGAAGCAGAGGACGGGGAGGAAGCGCTGGAGCTGGCCGTAGCGCAGGCTATCCATATTGCGCTGGTCGATCTGAACATGCCGATTATGCATGGAATGGAGCTGATGAAGCGGCTGAGAGAGCAGCTGCCCGGCTGCAGAATTATTGTCATCACCGGCCATGATGAATTCGCTTATGCCCAGGAATCGATCCGCCTGCAGGTGAATGATTATATTCTTAAGCCGGCGGAGCCGAAGCAATTGATGGAGGTGCTGAGGGGGGTCCGCGACAGGCTGGAGTCGGAGCAGCGGCAGAGCCGGCATCTGGAGCAGTCCTCCCGGCAGCTGCAGAAGAGCTTCCCGCTGCTGCGCGAGCGCTTCTGCCAGGAATGGCTCGACGGGAACCTGAGCGCGGCCGAGATCCGGGAGCAGCTGCTGTTCCTGCGGCTGCCGCCTGAGCGGCCCGAGCTGCTCGGCATCATCCGCTGGAGATGGGAAGGCCGCCAGCCGCGTATGAAGGAGACGGAACGGCAGCTTTTCCTGTTCGCCATGGAGAATATTGCTGCGGAGCTGCTGGAGCCGTATTCCCGGGTGATCTTCCGTGACACGGCCGGTCTGATTGTCATTCTGCTATGGGATGCTGCGGGCGAGCGGGCGCTGGCCGGAGTGGAGGAGGCGGTGCGCACCACGCTCAAAATCGCCGTCGAAGCCGGTATCCGCCACGTTGAGGGCGACCTTACGGAGCTGGGGGCGGTCTACCGCAGCTGCCGGGTGGCGCTGGCTAAGGAGCAGCCGCTATCCCCACTGGTCCGCCGGGCGAAGCAGCACATCCAGGAGCATTACAGCGAATGCGGGCTGACGCTAGAGGGGACAGCGGGTTTGCTCCAGGCCTCCCCCGTCTACCTGAGCCGCCTGTTCAAGCAGGAGCTGGGCGAATCGTTCGGCTCTTTCCTGACGCAGACCCGCATCCGCCGGGCCGCACAGCTGCTGCACGCAACGGACCTGAGCATCAGCGAGGTAGCGGAGCAGTCCGGATACGAGAGCCAGCATTATTTCAGCACGGCCTTCAAGAAGCATACCGGCGTATCCCCGCTGCAGTTCCGTAAGGGCGTGATGCCTGGGGTGGGGGATGGCAGGTAGGGAGATGAAGAATAGGTATTTTTACTATGATTGCTTGGGATGCGGGTTTAGCGTTCAATGAAGAGTGAATCCGCCGAGTAATGTTTGTGAAGCGCCTGTGGTCATTAGACTACAGGCGTTTTTAATGGGCGAAGAAGCCACATGAGCAAATGTAATCGAAAAACCGATTACATTCAACCGCCGCGTGGGCAAGTGAGCAAATGTAATCGAAAAACAGTCATGACAAGACAGAGGCCTTGTCACCCCCAGGAATGAAAATAAGTGGGTGGCATCCGTCGCATCCATTCTAAATGAGGCTGGAGTCGTCAACACTACATATACAAATCAAAGGGCGGAAACGGTTACTGGGACATACCCCGTTCGAAAAACCGTTCTATTGCGCTTTTCGAGCATCGCCTATTGTAGCCCCCAAAAGTACGTGTATTAAATTACACTCATTCGAGCGCATGATTTGTAAACTGACGATGGAGGATGGTAGGAATGGATGCTGTACGTATGTGTTGCGCCGGTCTGGACGTGCACCAGGAAACCGTTGTGGCCTGCGTGATGAAAGGACCGATCGAACAGAAACCCCAATGTCACCTGAAAACCTTTGGGACGACAACCAAAGAATTGCTAGGCCTGCAAGATTGGCTGAGTGAACACGGGTGTCGGGAGGTAGTGATGGAGAGTACCGGCGTGTTATGGAAACCGGTATGGAACATCTTAGAGGGCAGTTGTGACCTCGTCCTGGCCAACGCCCGGCGGGTAAAGAATACGCCGGGTCGAAAAACGGACATGCAAGATGCGCGCTGGTTAGCGCAATTGCACCGTTGCGGGCTCATTGAAGGCAGTATGGTGCCAGAACAAGACATCCGGGATTTGCGGGATTTGACCCGTTACCGGAGTAAGATGGTGCAGGCGGTGACGGCGGAGAAAAACCGCATTCACAAAATCCTTCAGGATGCCAACATCAAGCTGACCACCTTTATGTCCGATCTCTATGGGGTTTCGGGACGGGGCCTGCTCCAGAAGATCATGGACGGCGAGGTCGTGGACGAAGTGACCGTTAAAAACCTGGTCAAAACCCGTTTAAAACAGAAAGTTCCGCAGCTACTCGACGCGCTCAATGGCAAGTTGCGCCGTCATCATCGGGAGATGATTCGAGACCACTGGGACCACTTGGTCTATTTGGAGAAAAGAATCACGGAACTGGAAGCGCGAATCGAGGCGAAGGCAGAACCGTACCTTGACTCCATTCCGGGAATTGAGCGGACGTCTGCCGTGACCATTTTTGCCGAAGTGGGGCCGCATGTCGCGGAGATGTTCCCGAGTGATGCGCAGTTTGCTTCATGGGCGGGAGTGTGTCCAGGGAACAACGAAAGTGCGGGAAAGCGAAGAAAGTCAAAAACGATGCAAGGGAACAAGCATCTGAAAGGGGCGTTGTGTCAGGCGGCTTGGGCGAACGCTCGCTCCTCGAACCGGATCGGCCAATTCTTTCGACGAATCCGGAAGAGACGAGGCGATAAAAAAGCAAACGTCGCCACTGCGCATTTGCTGATTCGAATCCTCCATGCCCTAATGCGGGAGAAGAGGTCATACCAAGAAATAGACGTCTCACTAGGCGATGAGACGTCCAAGAAAAACAGGTTGGATCGGTATGTGCAATATATCCAGCAGTTAGGATATAGCGTGCAACTAAATCCTACCCCATAGTCTTCCCTTTTTCAAAAAAAACGAAACGTTTTTTGGGGGCGGTGGGTCTTTTTTTGTCAAAATCCAGTCTGCGGCGCGTTTTCCGGTACTTTTATTTTCGTATTAAACCGATTACATTCAACCGCCGCGTGGGCAAACGAGCAAATGTAATCGAAAAACCGATCACATCCGGCCCACCGCCATGTGTATGGGGTCACCGGTCCCAATATACGCAGGATGCCCCGCCCCCCTTCAACTGCACATAAGTTATATTTTCACAAAAACAGTAGACTGAGTGTAAATACACCGCCTGCCCTTCGCTGCTATACTCGGTTTGTCACACGGGAATCCCGTGGAGCCAACAGTATATTTCAGGGGGTAGTGCAGGAATGAAACGCTATTCGGTAGTATTGTCTCTTCTGCTAACAATGGTAATGATCTTGTCTGCATGCAGCGGTAACAGTAATTCTTCGGGAGGCAGCGGAGATGGGGGCAAGGGCAAGGTTGGACTTGCGATGCCGACGAAATCCTCGGAGCGGTGGGTGAATGACGGCAACAACATGAAGAAGGAATTCGAGAAGCTCGGGTACACAACGGATCTGCAATATGCCGAGGATGTCGTTGAGAACCAGGTCTCCCAGATTGAGAACATGATCACCAAAGGCGCGAAAGCAATTGTTATCGCTTCCATCGACGGTGAGGCGCTGACGGATGTGCTCCAGAAGGCTCATGACGCTAACGTTAAGGTCATTGCCTATGACCGTCTGATTAAAAAAAGCGAATACGTCGACTATTATGCAACCTTCGATAATTTCAAGGTGGGTGTGCTGCAGGGCTCCTACATTGAAGAGAAGCTTGGCCTGAAGGACGGCAAAGGGCCGTTCAACATCGAGCTGTTCGGCGGCTCGCCGGATGACAACAACGCCTACTTCTTCTTCGACGGCGCGATGTCGATCCTCAAGAAGTATATCGAATCCGGCAAGCTGGTGGTGCGCAGCAATCAGATGACGATGGACCAGGTGGCGACCCTGCGTTGGGACGGTGCGGCAGCTCAAGCGCGGATGGATAATCTGCTGAGCGCGAACTATGCCAGTGAGCATCTGGATGCGGTTTTGTCTCCGTACGACGGCATCAGCATCGGCATTCTCTCCTCCTTGAAGGGGGTAGGCTATGGTTCCGGCGACAAGCCGCTGCCGGTGGTGACCGGGCAGGATGCCGAGCTGGCGTCCGTGAAATCGATTCTGGCCGGAGAGCAGACACAGACGGTGTTCAAGGATACCCGCGAGCTAGCCAAGAAGGCGGTGCAGATGACCGAGAGTGTGCTGAATGGAACGGAAGCCGAAGTCAATGACACCACAACCTACGACAACGGGGTCAAAATCGTCCCGTCCTACCTGCTGGAGCCGGTATCTGTGGACGCAAGCAACGTGGATAAGGTGCTGGTAGAGGGAGGCTATTATACCAAGGAGCAACTGGGGCAATAGCAGCCGGGCAGCATATGGCGGCAGTCCGGCAGCGGTTCGGAAGCAGGGCCGCGCCGGAACAGCCGTTATCTAGTCACAAGGAAAGCTGGGTGGGAGATATGAGCGAATTTATTTTGGAGATGAGAGGCATTACGAAGACCTTCCCCGGCGTCAAAGCGCTCTCCGATGTCCATCTGCAGGTGAAGGCAGGCGAGATTCACGCCCTCTGCGGGGAGAACGGGGCAGGCAAATCCACGCTGATGAAGGTGCTGAGCGGCGTCTATCCGCATGGAACATATGAAGGAGATATCCTGTACCAGGGGCAGGTCTGCCAGTTCAAGGATATCAAGGACAGCGAGGGCCTGGGAATTGTTATTATTCATCAGGAGCTGGCGCTGATTCCGTATCTGTCGATTTCGGAGAACATCTTCCTCGGCAACGAGCAGGCGAGGCGCGGGGTGATCAACTGGCACGAGACGACGGTGAAGACCAAGGAGCTGCTGGCCACCGTCGGCCTCAAGGAGTCGCCGTTTACAGAGGTATCTTCCATCGGTGTGGGCAAGCAGCAACTGGTAGAGATCGCGAAGGCGCTCTCCAAGGAAGTGAAGCTGCTGATTCTCGATGAGCCGACGGCGGCGCTGAATGAGGATGATAGCGAGAACCTGCTGGACCTGATCCTGGAGCTGAAGCAGCGGGGGATATCCTCGATTATCATTTCCCACAAATTGAACGAAATCGAGAAGATAGCGGATTCAGTCACGATTCTGCGGGACGGACAGACCATTAAGACACTGGATATGAAGCAGGATGCGGTGACGGAGGATGTCATTATCAAGGGCATGGTCGGGCGGGATCTGACGAACCGCTACCCGGAGCGCACGCCGGAGCTGGGCGAGACAATCTTCGAGATCCGCGACTGGGAGGTGTACCATCCCACGCAGGCGGACCGCAAAATGCTGGACCAGATCAACCTCCATATCCGGCGCGGCGAGGTGGTCGGCATTGCCGGGCTGATGGGTGCGGGGCGAACGGAGCTGGCAATGAGCGTGTTCGGCAAGTCTTACGGCCGGCGGATCAGCGGGCAGACATTCATGCACGGCAAGGAGGTGCACCTGAACAACATCACCCAGGCGATTGAGCACGGGCTGGCCTATGTCACCGAGGACCGCAAGCATTACGGACTGATCCTGATCGACGACATCAAGCGGAACATCTCGCTAAGCAGCCTGAACAAGCTGTCCCGCCGGGGCGTGATCAATGAGAATGAGGAGGTTCTGGTTGCGGAGGAATACCGCAGGAAGCTGAACATCAAGACCCCCAGCATTCTGCAAAAGACGGTCAACCTCAGCGGCGGCAACCAGCAGAAGGTGGTGCTCAGCAAATGGATCTATGCCGGACCGGATGTCCTGATCCTGGATGAGCCTACGCGCGGTATTGATGTGGGGGCTAAATATGAAATCTACTCGATTATCAACGATCTGGCGGCACAGGGCAAGGGTGTGCTGGTGATCTCCTCCGAGCTGCCGGAGATTATCGGGATGTGCGACCGGATCTACACCATGTGCGAGGGGCGGATCAGCGGGGAAGTTGAGCGGAAGGACGCCACGCAGGAGCTTTTGATGAAATTTATGACACGAAGCAGGGGGTAACACCGCATGGAAGCCATTAGTGAACTATTCAAAAAAAATATCCGCCAATACGGCATGATCATTGCCCTGATCTTTATCTCTGTGTTCTTTCAAATTCTGACGGACGGCATTCTGCTGAAGCCGCTGAACGTCACCAACCTGATTCTGCAGAACAGCTACATTCTGGTGCTGGCCATCGGGATGGTGCTGGTCATCATCACCGGTCATATCGACCTGTCGGTCGGTTCGGTGGCCGCCTTCATCGGTGCATTGTCCGCGATCATGATGGTCGATATGGAGATGAATCCGGTCCTGGCAGTAGTAATCTCACTGCTGATGGGTGCGCTGGTCGGGGCCTGGCAGGGCTTCTGGGTTGCTTATATCAAAATCCCGGCGTTCATCGTCACCCTGGCGGGGATGCTGCTGTTCCGCGGATTGACAATGATCGTGCTGAACGGTCAGTCGATTGCCCCGTTTCCTAAGTCATTTCAGAAGATCAGCTCCGGCTTCATTCCAGATGTCGCCAGCGGCGGCTCGCTGAACATCCTGACGCTGATTATCGGCGTTGTCCTGTCGCTGCTGGTGATCTATCAGGAAATCCGCAGCCGCCGGGTTACGGTGAAGTACGGCTTTGACCAGTCTCCGGTCTGGATGTCCGTAGCCAAGGCTGCCGCGCTGGTGATCGTCATCAATCTGTTCACCTATGTTCTGGCGCAATATAACGGAATTCCGAATATCCTTGTGATTCTGCTGGTGCTGATCGTGATCTACTCCTTTGTAATGAACCATATGACGATGGGCCGGCATATCTACGCACTGGGCGGGAATGAGAAGGCGGCAAGCCTCTCCGGCGTCAAAACCAAACGTGTGACCTTCTGGGTCTTCGTCAACATGGGTGTCCTGGCCGCCCTGTCCGGTCTGGTGTTCGCAGCACGCCTGAACTCGGCGACACCTAAGGCCGGAACCAACTTCGAGCTGGATGCCATCGCCGCCTGCTTCATCGGCGGAGCCTCGGCCTCCGGCGGCATCGGGACCGTGGTCGGCGCTATTATCGGCGGGCTGGTCATGGGGGTCATGAACAACGGGATGTCGCTTGTCGGCCTCGGCGTTGACTGGCAGCAGGGCATCAAGGGACTGGTGCTGCTGCTGGCGGTGGGCTTTGATATCTATAACAAGTCGAAGACGGCGTGAAAATATTAGCGAGCCGGACCGGGACTGCGCAAGCAGGAGCGGCTCCGGCTTTTTTCGTCGCAGCTTGCAGCATCCGCCCGGGATATGGATAATAGCATCAAAGGTGCATTACCATTCTATGACGGATTCAGGAGGAAACAGATGCAGATTATTGCCATGCTGACGATGCTGATTGACCATGTCGGCCTGATTTTTTACCCGGGTGAGCTGGCCTGGAGATATGTGGGGAGAATTGCCTTCCCGATCTACTGCTACGCGCTGGTGCAAGGGCATATCCATACGTCCTCCCGGCCCCGTTATCTGCGGCGGCTGCTGGTTATCGCGGTGCTGGCCCAGATTCCGTATAACCTGGCGATTGATCCTGGCGGCTGGAATGTAGTATTCACGCTGCTGTTCTCTGCGCTTGTCCTCACGGTGCTGGATCTGCTGCCCAAGCTGTGGATGGGCATTCCGGTCGTAGTGGCGGCTGTGCTGCTGACGGATGCGCTGCCGCTGGATTACAACGCCTACGGGCTGCTGCTGGTGCTGATCTTCCGGTACACCCGCTCCTACTGGCTGGTGCTGGCGCATATGGCGCTGAATGTATTTTATCTCTTCTATTATAATTGGCTGGTGCAGCTGGCCAGTATTGTGCCGACGATTCTGATTGCGCTGACGCCGGGCTTCTGGACGCTGCTGGAGAAGAGACGCCTGCCGCGCTGGGTCTGGTGGAGCTTTTATCCGGCACATTTAGCTGCTCTTGCTCTGGTAAAGTTTCTCATGTTCGAAGATTGGGTATTTATAGATTGGCGGAGTTTATTCAGCGTGTAAGGTGTCAATGATTTCCTGCGCTGTATTTACAAATCCCCTCTCCTTTGAGATGATGGATACGTTGCCAAATTATGAGCTAGAGGAGACATGCTATGAAGAAAATGAAAGCAAGAACCAAATGGCTGGTGCCGATTCTCGCCCTGCTGCTGATTCTGTCCGGCTGTCAGGCCGTCGGCGGTTTCGATGTCAATAAGGCGTTGCTTGGGGATATCGATGTGAAATCGTCGGAATCCAGCACTACGATGAGCCTAAGCGCTGTACCGGCAGCAGGCATCAGTGCAGAGGACCAGGAAGTTGTCGATCTTATTAATTCTTTATCCCTTACACTCGGTCATGTGAAGATGCAGGATAACACGACTCTCTCAGCAACAGGAGTTGTCGGTTATAAGGAACTGAAGATTCCGTTCTCCCTCTACATGGACCAGAAGAACATGGTCTTTACTGCAGAAGGCGCGAAGCAGCCGTTCTATATCCCGCTGGCGAGCAATGAAATGCTGCTTGGCCTGGAAGTTACTGATCCTGCCAAGACCATGGAATTCTCCAAGCTGGTCTCCCAGTTTGTGGTCAAGAATCTGCCGAATCCGGGTGCGATCAATGTATCGTCCGTATCGGAAGCGGTGTATGGCCAGCAGACCAGCTTGACGAAGCTACATACAGAAATAACCGGCGAAGAGTTCCCGGTATTGCTGAAGAGCTTCCTGAGATCGGTGTCCAAGGATACCGAAGGCTTCACTGCCCTGATCAGCGGATTCTATGATTATATGTATCCATTGCTCAAGGACAGAGCGGAAGATCTGAACAGCATCGGTCTGGGCGATATTCCGCTGGAAGACAAAGAAGGGGTAGTTACCGTAGTACATGATGCGGCCAAACTGGCTGTGGATGCCCTGCTGCTCGTCTATGACAAGCAATTGGAGAATCTGTATGAACAGACCCCTGAACTCAAGACTGTACTTGGCAAGGATACGAAGCTGAGTGTGGATATCTTCGTGGACAGCGGCTTCCATGTGCGCAAGCAGAACATGGAACTGAACGTGGCCCTGCCGTCCAGCAGTGACCTGCCGCTGCAGAGCATTAATCTGAAGGCAGCATCGGAGACCTGGAATGTGAACGGCTCTGTAACCGCAGATCCGATCTCTACAACCGGAGCCATCGATGCCACCAATCCGGAGATGACTCCGGGTGAGACCCTGAGAAACTTCGAGCCCGGCTCAGCGATGCATAAGATGCTCAAAGATGAGATGAAGATCACCTCCAAGAGCCTGATGATCGCGCCGGATGATGATTATTATTATCCGATCGTAGAAGATGGCACCACCTACGTACCGCTGCGTTATGTGGCCGAGGATATGGATGCCAAGGTGGAGTGGGATGCCCCTAACCGTGCCATCAAGGTAACCGATGATGTATACGGCGATCAGCTTGTATTCAAAATCGGTTCAGCCCAGGCAGTGATTGCCGGGACAACCGTGAAGCTTCCGCAGGCAGTATTTGTGGATGAATACGGAGATGCCTATGTGCCGCTGCGTGTACTGGCCCAAGGCCTGCACGCCACGGTGGAAGTGGATGAAGACGGTTATATCTGGATTGACCGTCCATAAGCTGTAAGCACTACAGGAAGACCGGAGCCCCTGAACGATCAGGCGGTTCCGGTTTTTTGGCGTAGACGGGAGTTAACAATTTGGTATGTAGATTAGGCTTGACATAATAGGTTTACTGCAATAGACTTAATTATAAGTAGAGGTCTATTGCAGTAAACTTATTAAGCACAAAGGCGGGATGAACGAAGTGGAGACCTATAAACTTTTCGATGCTGAATACAAATTTGCTTGCCTGGTCTGGGATCATGAGCCTATTAATTCGACAGAGCTGGTGAAGCTTAGCCTCTCCACCCTGGGCTGGAAGAAGTCTACGACTTATACCGTGTTAAGGAAGCTATGTGAACGAGGTGTTCTCAGGAACGAGGGTGCGATTGTTACGGCTATTATTCCGAAGGCGGAGGCCCAGCGCTATGAGAGTCAGACGGTGGTGGAGCGGACCTTTGGCGGGTCTTTGCCGCAGTTTTTGACGGCCTTTCTTGGAGACAAGAAGTTATCTGCGAAGGAGGCAGCGGAGCTGAAAAGGATTATTGAGGAGGCTTCCGAAAGACGATGACCCACTTGTGGATAAATATTCTGAATATGAGTATTACCGCCAGTTATGTGGCCGTTGCGGTGATGCTGGCAAGGATCATCCTGAAGCGTGCGCCCAAGCTCTTCTCTTATCTTCTGTGGTCGGCAGTAATCATCCGGCTGCTCCTTCCGGTCAGCTTCACCTCAAGCTTCAGTATTCTGGGGCTGGTGCAGCCCGCAGGCCATACGGGTACAGGGGTGATGGAATTCGTTCCGAAGAATATCGGATTTCAGCTACAGCCTGCGGTGGACACAGGGATTGGCGGTTCAGACAGCCTGATTAATAACCTGCTTCCCGCTGCGGCGCCGGCGGCAAGTGCTAACCCCGTGCAGCTTCTCCTGTGGGGCGGGAGCATCGTCTGGCTGACAGGCGTTGTAGCCTTGTTAATGTACAGCGTTATCTCTTACTTACGGATTGTGCGCAGAATCCGTACGGCAACCTTGGTGAGCGGCAATATTTACGAGAGTGACCAGATTGCTTCACCATTTGTGTGCGGATTTGTGAAGCCGAGAATCTATATTCCTGCGGGTCTTAGCGTACAGGAGCTGCCCTATATTCTGCTGCATGAGCAGACTCATATCCGCAGACGGGATTATCTGATTAAGCCCCTAATGTTTCTGCTGGTGATTCTCCACTGGTTTAATCCGCTGATGTGGCTGTCTTACCGGCTGATGAGCAAGGATATGGAAATGTCCTGTGATGAAGCGGTCCTCAGGAAGCTGGGTCCGCAGATCCGAAGCAGCTACTCCAGCTCTTTACTGGCCCTGGCTGTGCACAGAAGCGGTCTGGCCACCGGCAGCTCGCTGGCTTTTGGGGAGGGCAGTGTGAAGGCCAGAATCAAGCATGTTCTT
The DNA here is from genome assembly GCF_037977055.1 of Paenibacillus sp. FSL K6-1096. Classification (NCBI taxonomy): domain Bacteria; kingdom Bacillati; phylum Bacillota; class Bacilli; order Caryophanales; family Paenibacillaceae; genus Paenibacillus; species Paenibacillus sp. FSL K6-1096. Next base: position 6,751,500 of record NZ_CP150274.1, read on the forward strand.
GCCTACCGCCAGCCGACTTCGGCAAGTATCACAGGCTCCATCCTGGTGCTTGCCCTTATCATTGCAGGCTGTACGGCCAATCCTCAGCCGCTGGAGCCGCCGAAGCTCTATTCCGGTTACGCAGTGAAGCAGCTTCTGGAGAGCCAGACCCCATATGTCGGTAATAACAGCAAGGTATCTGAGCTGGTTGCCGGAATGCCGCTGCCGGATGGGCTGGAAGGGGCAGGTATTGAGCTGACCACGGGCTCCCGCCCTTACGGATTAACGGTCAATTACCTTATGAACGATAAGACAGGCATGTGGAACGAGGAGCTGGGGGCGCTAACCCGCGAGCCGCTGCTCAGCAATTCGGTGCTGCTCTTCAGCCTGATTGATAATGTAGATATCATCAACTACAGCTTAGCGGATGACGGAGTCTCGTACAGCTTCACCTTCACAAGAGAAGAGGCAGATGAACTTATCGGGGAAGACGTGCGGCAGTATGCCGGTGATGAAGCGGGACAGCGCAAGCTGATTGAGCGGCTGGCCAGCGTGTCTCTTGATGCCCAGCCGGCTGCGGTAGGTGAACAGATCTGACGGGAATTTTTACATGATGTCTGATTTCGGTTAATCCGGTTCTCCATCATAGAGGGTATACTGGTGGAACGTGAGCATGAAGCGGCTTACAGTTCAATAATAAGGGAGAAGGCGGGAATGCGGACAGAATCGCAGGCAGTGCCCGGGATGACACGGAAGGGCAAGGCCGGGGCCTTGCTGGAGGTGCTGCTTGTATCGGTTAAGCTCGGCCTGACCTCATTCGGCGGTCCCATTGCCCATCTGGGCTACTTCCACAATGAGTATATCCGCCGGCGGCGGTGGATGGATGAACGGAGCTATGCCGATCTGGTTGCACTGTGCCAGTTCCTCCCCGGTCCGGCCAGCAGCCAGGTGGGTATTGGCATAGGCATTGTACGGGCAGGCCTGCTGGGGGGCGTGGTGGCCTGGCTGGGCTTCACGCTGCCTTCGGTCCTGGCGCTGGTCGCCTTTGCAATCCTGCTGCAAGGCATGGATATTGGCCAGGCAGGCTGGATTCACGGGCTGAAGATTGTGGCTGTAGCAATAGTAGCCCAGGCTATTCTGGGCATGGGGCAGAAGCTGACTCCTGACCGGAGCCGGGTGACCCTGGCGGTGCTTGCCGCATCCGTTACACTGCTGTGGCATACTCCTTACAGTCAGGTGCTGACCATCGCCGCAGCCGGGATCGCCGGAATAGGGTTATACCGCTCACAGAAGCTGGAAGAGGCAGCTAAGCTTGATATCCCGGTCCGCCGGACTGTTGCAATTGCCTGTTTAGCTCTGTTTGGCGGATTGCTGATCGCACTGCCGCTCTTTAGGGGATCGGCGGAGGCGGGGGGACTGGCCATGTTTGACAGCTTTTACCGTTCCGGTGCGCTGGTCTTCGGGGGCGGGCATGTGGTGCTCCCGCTGCTGGAGCAAGAGGTTGTACCCCCGGGCTGGGTTAGCCGGGCCGACTTCCTGGCCGGATATGGCGCTGCGCAGGCGGTTCCCGGTCCGCTGTTCACCTTTGCCGGTTATCTTGGAGCGATGACAGCGGGAGTATCCGGGGCCATCGTGGCTATACTCGCCATCTTCCTGCCAGCCTTCCTGCTGGTAACAGGCGCACTGCCGTTCTGGAATGGGTTACGGCAAAGCCCGAAAGTCCAAGGTGCACTGATGGGCATCAACGCCGACGTGGTCGGAATTCTGCTGGCCGCCTGGTATGACCCGCTGTGGACCACAGCAATTCTGGCACCGGTGGACTTCGCCCTCGCAGCGATCCTGTTCGTCATGCTGGTGTTCTGGAAGCTGCCGCCTTGGGTGGTGGTTGTAGCGGGTGCAGCGGGCGGAGTGGTGATTGGCATGTTGTAAGCAAAAAAAGGCTTTTCCAGTAAGTCATTCATGACTGCTGAAAAAGCCTTTTTGTATGCACATTTTTTTCAAGACCTAATTCAACATAATAACAGAGCGCAAAGAAACAGTCTATATTTTTTTCGGGAGATAGAATACAGTGGGGTAGCCGGCAATACAAGAAGAAGCGGAGTGTTGTTCTTTGAAATTTCATTGTCATCTTGAGGCTGCGGACCTGCAGGAATATGTGAAACAGGTCTTCGGCAACAGTTATTCTGTCACCAAGGTCAGCAAGCTGGAAGGGGGAGCCCAGAAGGTGGTCTACAAGCTTGACTGCACCGGCGGATTCTCCTGCATCCTGTATGTGTGGGATCTTACGATGAATTATTTTCAAGAAGAGATTGCGAATGCCGAATTGAATGCCCAGTCCTATGGCAGCGGGTTATTTGAAATCAACAATAGATATCTATTTGAACATTCCATCCGGACACCACTCCTCTATGATATGAACAGGAGCCGGGAACAATATAACTTCGATTATGCACTCGTCGAGTATATCCCCGGAGAAGCTGCCGAAGCATATTTCGGACATCCAGATTCCAAGGCGAAGGATCTTATCTTCGAGCAGATCGGAGAGATGATTCGGACAATGCATGAGGGAGAGAGCGGAGTCTACGGCAAACCGGACCAGGTTCAAGCTGCCCTCAACCAAAGACCGTGCCATCTGAATCAGCTATACAATGGAATTGCCCAATTGTCTTATGCAGCAGAGCATCATGAAGTGATCCGCAAGAATCAAGTGAAGCTGCTCGACAAGCTGTACGAACTGGAAGCCAGAATAACACCCAGAAGGCGTTATGGATTTATCCATGGAGAGCTTGGACCCAATCATATTCTGGTGACGGGGGAGCAGCTGGAGCCTTGCCTGATTGATATTGAAGGCGCTGAATTCTATGATATTGAACATGAACACAGCTTCCTGGAGATGCGGTTTGGCGGGTTCTACTGCTATCTGAAGAATGACCGGCTGGATGATAACCGGCTGCGGTTCTATAAGTTCCACCATCATCTGTCCTTAATCTCAGGCGGGTTGAAATTACTTCTGAGAGGTTTCCCTGACCAGCAGCTCGCGAGAGCAATTCTGGATAGTCATACCGCATCTGCACTGCAATATATAGAAGGTTGATCCGCAAAGAACAAACTTGTAAGGAGCACATTGTTGCACATTTTGCATGATTTCTCTATCACAATTACCGGCTGTGGTACAATGTTGCATTAATTGCAGGAATTCCGGTGCAGAGAGCAAGTTAGAGCTGATTTTGTTGCATTTTGTGCAGGATTTCAGCATTTGACCGCCTATATAGAGCAGTATTGTTGCATTTTGTGCAGGATTTTTCAAAAATGTTCCTGGCTGCGAAGCATAGCCTCTCATCCTTACAGGGATGGGAGGCTATATACGTTTCTGGAGCGGACCCGCCGCACCCGCGGCAACGGCCTTATTCAGAGCCTGCTATTGCGTTGTCAGCACCATCTCCAGCGATATATTGCTCTGCCCGGAATGCTCGGTCATGCTGCGGATGTATCCCGACATGAAGCCGCCGTCCATGCGCTCCCACAGCTTGAAGCCGGGCATGGCCTTGATCTCCTCCAGTGAAGCTGCGGCGGTGCCGGCGAAATATTTCACATTGAGGCTCGACATCGTCTCGGCCATCGATTGCTTCTCTGCCTCAGTAAAGGGACTGTCCTGCAGTCTGCTCATGGCCTTCTCGTAAGAGTTCACGGCGAAGGTCTCTTCCGCATATCTTTTGAAATTCAGCAGGTTAGGATCGCTCTTGCCGCCCGCCTTAGCCCAGCCCTCCACATCCACCGCAGCCGTGTTATAGGTGACGCTTCTGGAGCGGGGATCAAAGGTCATGCGGCCGTACTGGTGCGGATTCACCGCCATGGCGCTTGTGGCAATATCATATACAGGCATGGCCGGATCAGCGGAATTCACTTCGGGATCCCGGCGGATATCCTGCATATGAATATGCCCGGATAATACAAGATTCAAGCCGTCCTGGCGAAAAGCCTTCAGCGTCTGCTGGCTGTTATTAAGCTTGAAGCCCGATACCGCCATCGAGGTATGACTCAGCACATTGTGATGCATCACGGTGATGATCGAGTCATGCTCCTGAGCGGCCAGCTTCACATTCTCATCGATCCATGTCAAGGTGGACGGCAGCAGGCGGCCGTCGGTCTGCGGGAAATTATACTCTTCATTATGCGCATACTGGGCACTGTCGATCATCAGCAGCCGGAGGCCGGGCGCTGCCTTCACCACATAGCTAAGGCTGTCAGTGTCGCGCGAGACCGCTTCCTTATAGCCGAAATCCCCATACAGGCGAAGGAAATCGTCAGGATTAATATGCGGTGCGACCACTTGCTTGTCCCCGCTGAACGATCTGGCCCAGGGATTGTTGATATCATGGTTGCCCGGCACAACATAGACGCTGGTTCCGGCCGCCTCGATCCGGTGCAGCTTGGCAGTCAGCTCCTTATGGCTGGCGGCCTCGCCGTTATTGGTGAGGTCGCCGCTGAGAATCAGGAAGTCCGGCTGCTTCTGTCCGGCTTCATAGACCAGAGCTTCAGCCAGCTCATCACTGTAAGGGAGCATTTTGCCGTCACCGCCTCTGACATAGGTCTGGAACGCCTGGCCGCCGTCTTCTAATGACTTCGCCAGATAGTGCGTATCGGTTGCGACCCAGAAGGAGACAGGCTGCGAAGCACCGGTTACGGGTGCGGCGACTGCCGGAGCAGCATCTGTACCGGGGGTAGCTGTGTCCCGGCAGCCGCTCAGCAGGAGGGCAGAGGACAACAGCAGGAATAAGACGAGTTTCAACTTGGATGTAGAGCCGTGAATCCGTGAAGAAGGCATAATGCCACCTGCTTTCTATATTTTGGCTGAATCATTGTAGCTTATTTGCGTCGCGGTTGTATATACGAAAAGTTAGCAGGCTGTTTCTAATCGGCTTGTCCGGCTTATAGAAATTAGTGGAAGGCGTATAAATTCAGCGAAACCTGCGACACTAAGAGCGGATAGGAGCAAGAGCGTCTGGTTACAGGAAAATGTTGTGAGTCCGCCTTGCTTTTACGCAGGAAAAGTGCTAAAATTTAAAAAAGTAAGTTACTTAACTTAATGGAGGTAGTTATTTTATGTCTAAGAGTTTTTTTGAAGCGGTAAAGGGCAGACGTTCGGTATATGCAATCAGTAAAGAGTCCCCTATCTCTGACGAACAAATTCAAAAGATTGTTGAAGAGGCCGTATTACATAGCCCAACCTCCTTCAATTCCCAGAGCTCCAGAGCGGTAGTGCTGCTGGGAGAGAACCATGATAAGCTGTGGGATATCACAGCAGAGACGCTGCGCAAGATCGTTCCGACTGAACAGTTCGAAGGCACTGCACAGAAGCTGTCTTCCTTCAAAGCAGGCTACGGCTCCGTGCTCTTCTTCGAGGATCAGGCTGTGGTGAAGCAGCTGCAGGAGAACTTTGCGCTGTATGCCGATAATTTCCCGATCTGGGCGAACCAATCCTCCGGGATTCTGCAATATGTAGTATGGACAGCCTTCGCTGAACAAGGTGTTGGCGCTTCGCTGCAGCACTATAATCCGCTGATCGACGATGAAGTGAAATCAACCTTCGGCATTCCGGCAGAGTGGAAGCTGATTGCCCAGATGCCGTTTGGCGGTGTGGTAACCCCTCCAGGCGAGAAGGAATTCCAGCCGATTGAAGAACGCGTGAAGGTTATCAAGTAAGTAAACTGCATAGAGACAGGTTTAGAACCTCCCTGATCCGGCTAAATATGATTATAGTCATATTGCCAGATCAAGGAGGTTTTTATCATGCCATGGAATAAGGACAACTACCCGGATTCACTGAAGAACTTCACTGCACCGGTGCGGAACAAGGCGGTGGAGATTGCCAATGCGCTGCTGGAGGATGGCTACGAGGAGGGCAGGGCGATTGCAATTGCGACCGCGCAGGCCAAGGAGTGGGGCGAGAATCACGACAAGCAGATCCGCAAAAAAGATCATTAAAATGGGAGCACGCCCCTTTCATGCCGGATATACAACAAGAGGACAGGCGGTTACCCGCCTGTCCTCTTTACATACAGAACTTATCGTTATTTCGCACCTTCAGTTGGAGCTGCTGAAGCTTCCGGCGCTTCGCTTTCAGCCGGAGGTGTAGAGGCATCCGGTTTGTCAGTCAGGGTGTTGGTGATCTTGGCATTCTTGGTCAGATCAGCCAGCCAGCCGGAGGACATCTGCTGTACCTTTTGAGCAGTCAGCGTCTTCTTGATCTCGTCTTTCTTCTCGGCCAGCGTGTATTCATGCGCTTCCTTGCGGTCAGTTACCTTGATGACGTGGTAGCCGTAATCCGATTTCACCGCACCGCTGGTTTCGCCGACCTTCAGCTTGAACGCTGCATCCGAGAATTCAGGGACCATGTCTCCCTTTTTGAAGAAGTTCAGGTCGCCGCCATTATCCTTGGAGCCGGTGTCTGCGGATTTCTCTTTGGCCAGTGCCGCAAAGTCTGCGCCTTCCTTAAGCTGCTTCACGATGGCTTCTGCTTCTTCCTTCGTCTTCACCAGAATGTGGGACGCGCGCACTTCCTCTTCCTGGTTGAAGCTAGCTTTGTTCTCATCGAAGTATTTGCTGATTTCTTCATCGGTAACGGTTACCTTCGGTTCGATCAGCTTACGGATCTCGACCTGCAGCGGCATCTGCTTCTTCAGGTCATCAATGGTCATCGAGCTCTGCTGCAAGGCGTTATTCAGCGCTTCCTCGCCGCCGAACTGCTTGGTCAGGTCTTCAATTTCCTGATTGATGTCTGCATCAGTAACGGTAATGTTGGCTTTCTTGGCTTCCTGGCCTACGAGCGTGGTCGTGATCAGGTTCTCCAGGGTGGTCTTCCCGCCGGCTTCAACCAATTTATCATACAGCTCGGCTTTGGTGATGTCCGTGCCGTTCACGGAAGCAACCGCTGTCTTGCTGTCATCTTTGCTGAAAGGCTGTACAACAAGCACTACAATCAGAGCCGCTGCGAGCACGAGCGAAGCAACCATCCAGCCCTTGCCGCCGCCGGCTGCAGCCGGTGCAGGGGGAGGAGTGCTGCCGCCGCCAACCTTATTCATCACAGGAACAGTTTCCTCTGCCTTCGGAGCTTCAGGCTTGCCGGGATCTTCAGTAGAAGCTTGTACAGATTCCTGCGGGATCAAGGCCTCTTCAGAGGAAGCCTCTTGGCCGGCAGGCTGAATCGGATCGCTGCTTTCGGGTGATACTGTGGAAGGTTCACCTTCCGGGGTATTGCTGTTTTCAAGGTGTTCATTTTCATTGAAATCTTTTTTGTCCATTATAATTAATGACTCCCTTCAATATAGGTGATGCCTGTCTTTCTACAACTTTACCAGAAAACAGGATTTCAAACCTTAAGAAAGTATAAAAAAGCACTGGTGCTTTTTAAGATTCCGTTAATAAACAGCAAAAACCGGAGCAGCCATGGGGTCTCCATGCGGCTCCGGCTCGATGTGAGGGCGGTAATCCGGCTTAAGAGCTGAGTCCTTTGAGCAGATGGCGGATACTCTCCTGCTTGCGTCTGGGGACGCGTACGGACTTGGCATACAAGCCCATTTCGCCGAAATAGATGCAGTCATCTTCAATGGAGCTGATCTTGTTAAGGTTGACATAACAGCCCCCGTAGACATGATAATAGCTGCTGTTTGACAGTAAGCGGTTTAGTTGCTCGGCAGTCATTCTCTTTTTGATATTGTAGTTTCTGCCGTGAAAAATGACCAGGTCGTGACCTCCGACCTTAAAGAACAGAATGTCTGTCTCCACCTCGAAGTCCTCGTATACATTTCTGGCTTCCAGCAGGCTGCTCATTCGTGTTCCCCCTTTATTATATTAACAGAGATGTTAGCGCTTTCATTATAGCATACTCTGCGGATTTTGAGAAGTCTTATTTTTGAAATGTTTTTTGTCATTTTTTCCGTTGCATTTGTCATCTCTCACGAAAAAATGTAAATTATAAAGATTAGAACTTGAAGGAGGAAGGCAAGATGACGGAACAAACCAAGCTGCTGCTGTTTACCGGCTCCTACGCTACAGCGGAGGACAGCGGCGTTCAGGTGTTTGCATTTGACGGTGAAGCGGGAGGGACGCTTGAGCGGCTGGATACTGCAGCAGGCCTGACGAACCCGACATTCGTGAATGTAGACCCTTCCGGGCTGAAGCTGTATGCCATTGGCGAGAAGCGCAGCGAAGAGGGTGGCAAGGAAGGGGAAGTGATTACCTTCGCCATAGATCCCGAGAACGGCAAGCTGACGGAGCTGGCACGGATAACAACCATGCCGTCGGCTGGCGCTGGGCAGACTACTACCTGCAATATTAACAGAGATGCGGACAGCCGCTATCTGGTTGTATGCAGCTATCACGGGGGATCGGTCGGAGTCCTCAAGCTGGATGCGGCCGGACTGCCCGAGAAGCTGACCGATACCGCCCAACATACCGGCCGCGGAGTCCTTCCGGGCCAAGACCGGCCGCATCCGCACTCGGCAATCTTCAGTCCTGATGAGCGGTTTCTGTTCGTATGCGATCTGGGGCTGGATCTGATCCGCAGCTACCGGTTGAATAAGGAAGCGGGTACACTGGAAGCCGTGCAGGATATCAAGCTGAAGGACGGAGCAGGCCCGCGTCATTTCGTATTCCACCAGGACGGCAAGTCCGCATACGTTATTAATGAGCTGGACAGCACGGTGACTTCCTTCCTGTATGATGCGGAGACAGGTAATTTGCAGACTGCCGCCACTGTGTCTACACTGCCGGATGGACAGGCTGCTGACGGCAACAGCTGCGCGGAGATCGCTTTCTCGAAGGACGGCAAGTATCTGTACGGCTCCAACCGCGGACACGACAGCATTGTGGTATACGCAGTCGATGCGGAGACCGCCGGACTGACGCTGGTGGAGCATGTGTCCACCCGGGGCGGGCATCCGCGCCACTTCTGTATCACACCGGACGGCGCTTACCTGATTGTGGCGAACCGGGACGGCAATAATCTGGTCGTCTTCTCTCTGGACCCTGCCAGCGGACGTCTGGCCTTCACCGGGCATACAGCGGAGCTGACGAAGCCGGTCTGTGTGATGCCTGCCGTCTTCCCCGCCTAAAAGGGGTTACGTCTGATCCTAAGCCTTGGACAACGGCAAAAGGAACACCGGAGCAGTGCTTCCGGTGTTCCTTTTGGCTTCGAGGACGGTTGATTGGGAATGTTGGGAGTAGGCAGCCGCGCAGGCGGCTTATTTCAGTGAGACGGGCTTCAGCGGCACTACAGTCGAGACTGCGGATTTGAAGAGCACATTCTGCCTGCCGTCCCCCTGGCCCTGCAAGGTAATTGTATAAGCATCATAAGAGGTTACCAGTCCCTGCATTTTGACTCCGTTCGTTGTAAAAATCGTCACGGGCATCTTGGTTGAGATGCACTGGTTCAACAAACGTTCCTGCAATTTTAGACTTTCCACTTGGGCAGCACTCCATCTGTATATAATATAATTTCTCCAGGTCATTATAACACGGGACAGACCTCCCCAGGAAATGTGTTACAGGCTAGACAAATAGACAAGGGGGCAGTTATGCTATATTATCGTTACTGGTCCAGGGGCTTCCGCCGGTTTCTCTGGTTTGCCCTGGCCTTCATTCTGATCGCCCTGCTTGTAAGGCTGGGCGGTGCGGCCGGCTTCGACCGTGCCGTGATCACCTTCGTGCAGTCCATGGAGTCTCCGCCGCTGACGGCGCTTGCCAAGGGCTTGTCCCTGGTCGGCTCCTCGAAGCTTGCCATCGGGATCTCGCTGGTGACCATACTCATCCTGTTCTTCGCGCTGAAGCACCGGCTGGAGCTTGTCCTGTTCCTGTGGGTCGGCCTCGGCTCGCAGCTGCTGAACACATTGCTGAAGCAATGGTTCCACCGCGAGCGTCCAAGCTTTCACCGCCTGATTGAACAGGCCGGATACAGCTTCCCGAGCGGACACTCGATGGCCGCGTTCTCTTTATACGGAGTCATAGCTTATCTCCTGTGGCGGCATATGCGCAACGGAAGCGAACGGGTTCTGCTGATTCTGTTCACGGTGCTGATGACCGGGGGGATCGGCTGGAGCCGGATCTACTTAGGCGTGCATTATCCGAGCGATGTCATCGGGGGATATGCCGCAAGCGGCGCCTGGCTGATGCTGTCTGCGGCCTGCTTCGAGGCTTACAGGAACCGGCAGGCGCGTAAGGAGTAGGGCCTATATACAGCAAGAAGGATGCCCGTACCTGACCGGCCGGGCATCCTTCTTGCTGTGAATATATGACAGAGCCGTTACGGGGCCTTCGTTGCAGCCGGTGAAGGCGACGGCTTCACCTGATGGAGCTGGGCGGTGCGGGCCAGGCTGCGCTTGATCAGCACCGGCAGGCCAGGCTTCAGCTTAACGGCGTCTTCCGGCTTCAGCTTCCCTTCCCTGACGAATTCATCCAGCTTGAGACTGGCGGCTTCGCTCAGCTTCTGGACATACTGCTCTTCGTTCCAGCCCTTCTTCTCCTGGGCCAGCCCGGGGAGCGTCTTGCCGGAGGCCAGGCTTCTGATCAGCTCGGAGCGGTCCATGCCGAGCAGCTTGGCCGACTCGTTCACAATGAAATGAGCGCCGGCTCTGAAGTTCCGCTCCCCGTGATGGTGATGGGGATGACCATGCTCCGGGCCGGCGTGGACGGAATCCCGCGGTGCGGCTGGCGTGGACCGGGGCGGCTGCTCAGCCCGGGCAGAGACTGGAGCCGCCACAAGCATCAGGGCTGCGGCGCAGACCGTTATTGCTTTTATACTTTTGATCAAGCGAAATCACCTCTTCTTAACGTTTAGAACTGCCCTGAAATTCGCCAGTACAGTTCATGGGTAATAATGTGTGTGCAATTATTAGGGATTCACCGAATGCCCTCAGGATATACATACATGATTAAGATCATCGGTACTATAATAAACACATGCTTCCGGGAGGGATGGAATTGGCTTTTGGCGCCCGCATACTTAAGACAGGAATGGCCGTTACACTTGCACTGTATCTGTCCGTTCTATTTAACTTTGCTTCTCCTGTAGGGGCAGCTATTGCGGCAATCTTTGCCATGCAGCCGTCCCTGTACAGATCGTGGCGGTATTTCCTGGATCAGATTCAGACCAGCACCATGGGGGCGGTGATCGCGCTGCTCGGCGGAATGGTGCTGTCGAACGAACCGATTGCGGTCGGGCTGGTATGTATTCTGGTGATTATGATCAGCATGAAAATGAACCGCGCCGACACGATCGGCCTGACGCTGGTCACAGTCATCTCCGTCATGGAGGCCTCCGGGCAGTGGCAATTTGCGTTAACCCGGTTCCTGCTGACATTGACCGGGATACTCTCAGCTTTTATTATCAATATATCTGTATTTCCGCCCCAGCCGCGCAAGCAGTATATCCAGCAGATCGAGAATGTGTTCACCAGCCTGTCGCTGCTGCTGCGGACTGCGGTCTCGCATGAGATGAAGGAGAGCGTCTTCCGGGATGAGAAGAACGGGCTGGAGGGCGCGATCAAGGCGCTGGCTGACAAATATGCCCTGTTCGAGGAAGAGCAGAAGCAGCTCAGAAGAGCCAAGTACAGCCAGACCAGACAGATGGTCGTCTACAAGAACCTGCTGAATTCGCTGCAAAAAGGGTATCAGGTGCTGGAGGCTATCGACCGCCATTATTTCCAGGCTGAACGCACAGAGCATACCGATGAGCTGTTCGACCTGCATCTGGAGCAACTGATCAAATACCATGAATATATTCTGCTGAAATTCGAGGATAAGCTGAAGCCGGGCGCGAATGATTCCGAGCCGCTGGCAGAGGACAATGACAACTTTCTCAAGGCGGCGATCAACGGCTATGACCCGTCAAAGGCGGGGCAGCTCCGGCTGTCAGTGGTGGCCGCGGCGATCTACGATTACGGCTACCAGCTGGAGCGCCTGGACAAGGTTGCCGACCAGATCAACCGGATGAACGGGGAAGACAAGGACAGCACTGAGCTTAGTGACAAAATGTAAACGGACGCCGTATTTAGCGAACAAGAGAGCTTTGCAAAGGGGATGAGATGCACTTGGATAAACATGATCGTGAATGGCAGGAGGAGCAGGAGCGTGTAACGGGAATTACCAGACTGTTATCCGGCCGTATTCGGCTGCTGTCGGAGGAGCTGGGGCTCCACCGGACGGATGTCGTGGATATGCGTAAGGACTTCTGGGAAGAGGTGACTGTGAACTTCAGCAGCCCGGACGATCTGGGGGAGACCTCAACCAGCCTGCGGCAGCAGGCCCAGATTCTGAACGAGCGTGAGCGCCATCACCTGCAGTCCAGCAAGGCGCTTAAGAAATATAAGAAGCTGGTCGTCTCCCCATACTTCGGGCGGATTGACTTCAAGGAGTCCGCAGACGAGCAGGCTGAACGGATCTATCTCGGCATCGGCTCACTGATGGAGGATGACGGGACCTTCCTGATCTATGACTGGCGGGCACCCATATCCAGCCTGTATTACGACGGCGCACCCGGTCCGGCGGCTTATGAGACGCCGGGAGGCCTGATTACCGGGACGATGGAACGCAAGCGCCAGTATGTGATAGACGATGGTGAAATTGAGGTGATGTTCGACACCGGCATGACCATCGGCGATGAGCTGCTGCAGCAGGTGCTGAGCCACAGCGCGGATGACCGGATGAAGTCGATTGTCGCCACCATCCAGAAGGAGCAGAACGCGGTCATCCGCAATGACCGCAGCCGGATGCTGGTGGTGCAGGGGGCTGCCGGCAGCGGGAAGACCTCGGCCGCGCTCCAGCGGGTAGCCTATCTGCTCTACAAGTACCGTGAGGTGCTTCAGGCGGATCAGATGCTGCTGTTCTCGCCAAACCCGCTCTTTAACAGCTATGTATCCACGGTGCTGCCGGAGCTGGGCGAGGAGAACATGCAGCAGACGACCTTCCAGATGTACCTGGAGCACCGTCTGGGGCAGGAATTCCAGCTGGAGGATGTGTTCAGCCAGACGGAGAGCCTGCTGAATGCCCCGGATACGCCGGAGGCCTCGATCCGCAGAGAAGGCATCGCCTATAAATCGTCCGTGGTGTTTCTGGATGTTATCCGGCGTTATGTGAACCTGCTGGAGCATGAGGGAATGCTGTTCAAGCCGCTGATGTTCCAGGGCCGGGCGGTGGTCAGCAAGGATGAGATGGTGCGCCAGTTCTACAGCTATGATCCGGGGATCAAGCTGGCGAACCGGATCGAGCTGATGACAGGCTGGCTGTTGAAGCGGGTCGCTGCATTCGGTGCGGAAGAGCGGAGTGCCGCATGGGTCGATGAGCAGATCGAGCTGATGGACAACAGCGATTATCAGCGGGCCTACAATATGATGCGCCGCAAGGGCGGAGGCCACAACGAGAGCTTCGATGATTATGAGATGGAGCGGGTGCTGCTCGCCCGGTATGTGGTCAGCCAGCGGCTCAAGCCGCTGCGCGGATGGACCAAACGCGGCCGCTTTGTAGATGTCAAGGGCCTGTACAGCAGGCTGTTCCAGAGCCGCGAATTCATCGGGAGCCTGGATAACCGCCAGCCGCTGCCGGATGCGTGGGAAGAGATCTGCGAATATACGCTGGGTGTTCTTGGCCGGAATGAGCTGGCGTATGAGGATGCCACTCCGTTCCTGTATTTGAAGGAGCTGAGCCAGGGGTTCCGCACGAATACGCTAATCCGGCATGTCATTGTCGATGAGGTGCAGGATTATTCCCCGTTCCAGCTCGAATTCATGCGCCGGCTGTTCCCGCGGGCCAAAATGACAGTGCTGGGCGACCTCAACCAGGCGATCTATGCCCAAGGGGAGGTGCTGGGCGATCTGGCCGGACTGGTCAGCATCTACGGGGAGGAGAACACCGAAGTGATCTCGTTGACCCGCAGCTACCGCTCCACCTATGAGATTGTCGAGTTCACCCGGGCGATGATTCCCGGCGGCGAGAAGATTATCCCCTTCAACCGGCGGGGCGAGGAGCCGCTGCTGACCGTGGTGGAGAGTGAAGCAGACCTGCTGTCTTCGGTGGAACAGGATGTGCTGGAGCTTCATGCCCGGGGCTATCACTATGTGGCGGTCATCTGCAAATCGGCTGAGGAGAGCGCACAGGTGCACAGCGCACTGGAGCAGAAGCTGGCGGTGCGGCTGGTGACGAAGGAAACGCCTAATTTCCAAAAAGGAACGCTGGTGCTTCCCGCTTATCTCGCCAAGGGTGTCGAGTTCGATGCGGTCATCATCTATGACGGTTCAGCCGCGAAGTATGGCCGTGAGCATGAGCGCAAGCTGTTCTATACCGCCTGCACCCGGGCCATGCATCTGCTGCATATCTACAGCCTGGGACAGCCCAGTCCGTTCCTGCCTGCTGCGGCACGTGATACGGTGGCGGCAGGTACACGCCAGAATTGAATACAAAGAAGCCGTCTGTGCATATCACGCAGGCGGCTTCTTCTTGTTATGACGGGATATGAGTTACAGCCGCGGGCTTATTCCCCCGGCCGGAGAGGAGTACTGTGAGATAGACAGCCAGCAGCAGTACAGGGGCAAGGATGGAATACCGGTACATGACCGCATAACTGCTGTACAACGCGATCACGCCGAGGAGCATGGAGCCGATGGCCACGCCCAGATCCAGAGAGTTGAAGAACATCCCGTTGGCGAAGCCGCGCTGCCGCGGTCCAACTGATTGGATCATCCAGGTCTGCAGTGCCGGCTGCATTGAGCCGAAGCCGACTCCGTAGCAGAGTGCGGCGGGGAACAGAGCCGCCGTAGATGATGCGTAGGACAGCAGCAGCAGGCCGGCGATGATGAACAGGCTCCCCGGAATCAGCAGGGCCGCCGGACCGAAGCGGTCATAGATTCTGCCGGAGAGCGGGCGGATAATGACGATCGCCACGACATTGAACAAGAAGAAGTAGGCGATATGCGGGAGCTGCCGCTCCGCGCCGTACAGTGCCAGGAAGCCCAGCAGTCCGCCGTATGATATGGACAGCAGGAAGTTAAGCAGGCAGGGCAGCAGCAGCTTGCGGAAGCCTCCGGAGGCGGGAGCAGGTGCCGCCGCAGGTTCCTTATGGCCATGCGGAAGGGAGCGGGTCAGGCGGATGGCCAGCGGCAGGATCAGCGCCAGTGCCGCCGCAGCGCCGAGCAGCAGGGAGCCGAAGCCCGGCCCCTGCAGCAGGCTTAGGCCGATGAGCGGACCGGCCGACATGGCCAGGCTGGTCGATAGGCCGAAGTAGCCCATGCCCTCGCCCATCCGGCGGACCGGGATGACATCGGAGGCCATGGTCGGGAACGCTGTGCTCGTCATGCCGAAGCCGATGCCGAACAGCACGCGCAGCAGCAGCAGGATAAGGATGCTGCCGGTGAAGTAATATCCGGCCAGCGCCGTCAGCAGAACGGCCAGGCCGAGGAAGATCAGCAGGTTGCGGCCGCCCTTCTCCATGGCCCGCGCCGAGAACAGGCGGGCAACGATGGCGCTGAGCGCAAACAGGCTGGTCACAAGGCTGACCTGCACTGATGTGCCATGCAGCGTGTCTTCAACATAGGCAGGCAGGGTGGACAAGGTCATTTGCAGTGCGGTGAATAACAGTAGATTGCAAAGGGTTAGAGTAACGAAGGATGAGGTCCATAACCGTTCGGGTGACTGTTTCAATGGTTCTAATGGTTTCAATGAGGTAGACTCCTATTCTTGATGTAGATTTCCAGTGTTGTGATAGATATGCTCCAGCATGCTGCGGAGCTCTTCAAGCTGCTGTGCACTCAGCCCGGCTACAGCCGCATTGGTGGCCTGGCGCTCCAGCGCAACCGTGCTTTCAATCAGCGCTCTGCCTTCTTCTGTGGCATAGAGCTGGAAGGCTCTGCGGTCTCCGGGATTAGGCGATTTGCGGATGAAGCCTTTCCGGAGCAGCAGCTCAACGATCCGGGCAGTGGTCGGCTGGTCTTTGGCGGCCGTATCAGCCACTTCCTTCTGGTTCATTCCGCTGCG
The DNA here is from genome assembly GCF_037977055.1 of Paenibacillus sp. FSL K6-1096. Lineage (NCBI taxonomy): Bacteria > Bacillati > Bacillota > Bacilli > Caryophanales > Paenibacillaceae > Paenibacillus > Paenibacillus sp. FSL K6-1096. The sequence continues at coordinate 6,767,499 of NZ_CP150274.1, forward strand.
GTCACAGATGATCATCAGGGTGGACCATTGCTCAGGGGTAATGTCGTACGGCTTCAGCGCCCGGGCGAAGCTGACGGATATCCGCCGGTGGGTCGAGCCCAGCAGGAAGCCGAGAAATTGCTGCGGGGAGGAACCGGATAAGGAGTTAGGCAAGGAATTGGATAAGGAATCGGATAATGGATTGGATAAGGAATTCGACATGGAATCGGACAAGTGATCATCCATAATGAACATGCTCCTTAGATATACTTGTTATAACAATTATAATTATGACAAGTAAATTGGTCAAGGGGTGATGGAGATCCTTGGTGGGGGAGAGAGGCAAATAAGTAAGCGGGGAGAGAGGGAGGGAATAGCTGTGGAAGCGTTAGTGCACACAGCTCGCGGAATGTGTTCGGTATTTCGCATACATTTGGTCCACGTGCCTGCGTCTCGCGGAATGTGTTCGGTATTTCGCATACATTTGGTCCACGTGCCTGCGTCTCGCGGAATGTGTTCGGTATTTCGCATACATTTGGTCCACGTGCCTCCGCCTCGCCGAATGTAATCGGTTTTTCGATTACATCCGCCCAAGTACCATCGCACCAGCGAAATGTAATCGTTTTTCCGTCTACATTTTCGTTTCCCGCACAGCAAAAAGCCCTCTCCGCATAAGCGGAGAAGGGCTTGGGAATTCAGTAAGCAGATATATTGATCTTAAGCCTTCGGAACAGTCTCCCAGTCCTTCAGGAACCGCTCGATGCCGTTGTCGGTCAGCGGGTGCTTCCAGAGGGAAGGCAGCAGCGAGCCAGGAATGGTTGCGATATGCGCGCCGGCAAGGGCGGCCTGCTCCACATGGGCAATGTTGCGGATACTGGCAGCGATGATCTCGGATTTCAGATCAAAGTTAGTCAGAATCGTCTTCAGTTCCTTGATCAGCTTCATGCCGTCTACACCGATATCGTCAAGGCGTCCGACGAACGGACTGATATAAGTAGCTCCCGCTTTGGCGGCCATCAGGCCCTGAGCTGCGGAGAAGATGAGCGTTACGTTGGTTTTGATGCCTTTCTTAGTCAATTCATAGCAGGCTTCCAGACCATCCTCAGTCATTGGCAGCTTGATGACCACGTTCGGAGCCCATTCCGCGATCTCGTAAGCTTCCTTCAGCATATCTTCGGCCTTGAGTCCGATAACTTCAGCGCTTACAGGACCGGGAACGATAGCTACGATCTCCTTGATGACATCCTTGAACAATCTGCCTTCCTTGGCGATCAGCGACGGGTTCGTCGTTACGCCATCCACCAATCCGAGGCGGGTGATGCGTTTGATTTCCTCAATATTTCCGGTGTCCAAGAAAAATTTCATTTCCAGAATCCTCCCTTGATTTCGTATGGATTGACAAAACATCAGGCTCCACTTCATTATGAGACATGCCAGGTCAAGTTTCAACTGTTAATTTGAATCTCTCAAAATAACTTTATGGAAGAGCGGCAGAAACCTTTTACCGGGCCAACGCCCGCAGGCTACTTCTGTCCATGGTCAATCCATGATAATATAGAAGCGGTATGTTTCATTTCAGGTATAGGCTGGTGAAAATAATGTTTACCTTAATCGCAGGCACCGTGCTGTTTCTGCTGGCCGCTGCCGGAATTATTGCCTACCAGAACAGCAGAATCCTCGCCGCGCAGAAGACGGACCATTCTATGGTGCCCGCCGGCAAACGGATGTATTCCGTCTATGATCAGAGCTTCACCCCGGAGACGGAGCTGCCGGAAGCGGTGCCGCTGTTTCAGTTCACGGCCGCAGGCGGCGGTACGGAAACCGCCCGTACCCTGTGCAGGGTAACCGCCGGTACTGGCGAGATGGCGTTATCCGAGGCGCAGCATTATATGCTGGGCATTCTCCGGCAGGCCGCGATTCAGGGTGGAGGAAGGCTGGAGACTGCGGCTTTTCCTGATAAAGCGGTCTATGCGGGAGAGAAGGAATTGATCAAAGCGCTGGCGGCGGCCGCGAAGGAGGAGGCTGAGCATGCAGATCACCGTGAACAGGGTAGTCCTGTTGGTTGAACAAGGCGATATCACCGCCTGGCAGGGCGAGATGATTGTGAATGCGTCCAATTCCGGCCTGTACGGAGGCGGAGGAGTGGACGGGGCCATTCACCGGGCCGGCGGCCCGCGGATCGCTGAGGAATGCGCCGAAATACGATGCCGGCAGGGCGGGATTCTTCCCGGTGAAGCCGCTTTGACGAGTGCGGGTCTGCTTGCTTTTCGCGGAGTCATACATACGGTTGGACCGATCTGGAAAGGCGGTTCCGCCGGAGAAGCTGCGGTGCTGTCCAGATGCTACAGAAGCAGTCTCGACCTGGCCTGTGCCCATGGGGTGCAGAGCCTGGCGTTTCCGAACATCAGCACCGGGATCTATAACTTCCCCAAGGCTCTGGCCTGCAGGACAGCGCTGGATTCGGTGACCAAATATGTGCGGGAGAAGGACCCGGCTGAGCTGCCGCTGCGGCGGATCGATTTCGTGTGCTTCGAGCATGATAACGCCGAGCTGTACCGGGCAGAATTAGCAGCTTATAGCTGAATAGGCAGTGTACACATCACTGACCGAGGCTGCGGCTCAGGCGTGATATTTGCCCACGGGAGCATTCAGCACCCATTCAAGCATCAGGGCCATGTCCTCTGCCCGGGTCAGCTGGACCTCCAGGCCCGCACGCTGCGGATCACCGGCCGGCAGGGCGGCAAGCCGCGATTCCAGCGATCTGCGCTGAAGTGTCAATTCGTTGATTTTGGACTGAATCTGGTTCTCGGTTCTCATCCGGGTTCCTCCTGACATGCAATTAGTATTTCCAACCATTATACCGGATAACTTGGAGGTAATAAAATGAGTATCAATGTGAAACAGCTGGCTGCCGAGAAAGCCGTAGAGTATGTGCAGGACGGCATGAAGGTAGGACTCGGTACAGGCTCTACCGCTTACTGGGCCATCAAGAAGCTGGGAGAGCGGGTCAGCGCGGGCTTACAGATTACTGCTGTAGCCACCTCTCAGGCATCCGAGGATCAGGCCCGGGAGCTGGGCATTCCACTCGTCTCCTTCGGCGAGGTGGACCGCCTGGATCTGACTATTGACGGCGCGGATGAGCTGGATGGGGAGCTGCAGCTTATCAAGGGCGGCGGCGGAGCGCTGCTGCGCGAGAAGATTGTCGCGACGGGCAGTGACCGGATGATTGTTATCGCCGATGAGAGCAAGGCGGTCACTACGCTCGGCAAGTTCCCGCTGCCGGTCGAGATCGTGCCGTTCGCCTGGGAGTGGACAATCGCCGATCTGGCCAAGCTGGGCTGCAAGCCGGAGCTGCGGCGCAGCGGGGATAGCCTCTATAAGACGGATAACGGCAATTACATTGCGGACTGCCATTTCGAAGCCATTGCCTCGGCGCCTGAGCTGGCCTTGTCGCTCCAGCGCATTCCCGGTGTAGTGGAGCACGGCCTCTTCATCGGCATTGCCAGCATGGCGGTTATCGGCAAAGGCGACGGTACGATTGAAATTGTAGAAGGTGGCCAGCATCACTAATCCGCATCCCCGGCGCAGAAAGGGCAGGGCTTCCACTACGGCAGGCAGGCGCACATTACCGCCGGGACGGCGGTTTCTGGTATGGCTGCTGCTGATTGCTTACAGCGCCATGCTGCTGTATTGGATGTTCCTGGGCTTCGGCCGGACCGTTCAGCTTGACGGTCCGCTCCGGTATAATCTGGAGCCGCTCCGCACGGTGCGTCTGTTTTTCGATATGAATAATGGCCTGTCGTATGCGAGCCGGCTGGTCAATCTGCTGGGGAATGTGGCGGTGTTTGCGCCTGTAGGCTTCTTGCTTCCGCTTGCAGTATCCCGCTACTATTCCTGGTTCCGGTTAACGGTGATGTCCGCGTGCTGTATCATGGTACTGGAGCTGGCGCAGATGCTCCTGCATGTCGGGAGCCTCGATATCGACGATCTGCTGCTGAACCTGCTGGGTGTATGGGCCGGTTATGCACTGCTGCGGCTGGTAAGGGGATAACGGATGCCATTGGTACCCGGTATAGAGAAGGAGGATTTTAACTAATGTTGATCGATGTGAAGCCGCTCGCAGGAACACCTGAGGTGAATGAGCTGCTGGGCTATGCGGTGATGGATGACCCGGATGCGCTGGAGCGCACTACGGCTGAGTATAAGGAGCTTGCCGCCCTGCAGCTCTGCGGTTGGGAAGAGGGAGGGCTGCTGGTCGGGATTACCGGCTATGAAGAGACAGAGGACGGATCGCTCGATATCCGTCATATCGCGGTGCTGCCGGAGAACCGGGGCAAGGGCTATGCCCGGGGGATGATTCTGGAGCTGCTGACCGCACGTCAGCCGCGTTATGTAGTGGCCGAGACGGAAGACGAGACCGCCGCCGACTTTTACCGCAGCCTGGGATTCATGGTATACAGTCTGGGCGAGAATGCCGCCGGTATTGAGCTGTTCCGCTGTGTCTACGAGGTTGAAGAGTCAGAAGATGAGGATTAAGAAGTATAATACTTGAAGCAGCCATTCTGTGTACTTAACGGTGCAGGGTGGCTGTTTTTTTGTTTATGAAAAATAGGTTGACTTTTGCAGAAAAGGACAATATAGTTTTACTGTGAAACTGTTCTACACGTGAACTATACGATGGAAAGGAGAGGAACCGGCTTTGAAGAAAAATGCAGAGGAATGGATCAACCGCTATATAGATGCTTACAGGGTGGTCACCCGGCAGATTAATGCGAAGCTCAGGGATACTTTTGGCGAATTGCTGACGAGTGACCAATTCCTGATCTTAAGGCTGATCGGCGCGCAGGAGAAATGCACCTCCACCTATCTGGCCGAGGCTGTAGCGGTAGGCAAAAGCTCGATCACGGCGATCATCAACCGGCTGGATGAAGCGGGCATGATTCAGAGAACACGGGACGAGAATGACCGCAGGCAGGTGTATTTAACGATGACGGAGCGGGGAAAGGAGGTCTATCTGACCTCAGAGAAGCAGATGCAGGAGGTTATCTCGCCGTATCTGTTCCACTTCGATGATAAGGATATTGAGCATTTCATTGTGATGTTCGAGAAGCTGGCATTTCTGATGCAGGAGCCGGGAGGGAGAAGCAATTGAGAACGATTTTGAAGGCAAGATGGGTCATTATTGCGGTATGGCTGGCGGTGGCGGTTGGGTTATTCCTGAGTGCCCCGCCGATGTCGGAGCTGGTGCGCGAGAAGGGGCAAATCTCCGTTCCGGCAGGCTACTCCTCCTCAAGAGCCGCTGAGATTATGAAGGAGGTGGCGGCCGCCAAGAACGGGGAGACGGTGCATCAGGTGGCGCTGGTGTTCCATAAGCCGGAAGGGCTGACGGACGCTGATACTGAGAGCATCAAGCAAGGGATCGAGCAACTGGCCGGGGAGAAGGAAGCCCTGCAGCTCAGCACGGTGACCGATCCGTTCTCGCAGCCTGAGCTTAAGGATACGCTGGTGGCCAAGGACGGCAAAACGATCATGGCCGCCTTATCGGTGCAGGGCGGAGAAGAGGCGGTAAAGGAGCTTCCGGCCAAGACGGCTGCCCTGCTGGATAAGGTTACGGCAGAGCACTATATGACCAGTGAAGGCCTGATTACGGAGGATACGGTTGCCAGCTCGGAAGCCGGGCTCAAGAAGTCGGAGTACATCACGGTCGTGTTCATCCTCCTGATCCTGTTCGTGGTGTTCCGCTCATTCGTGGCTCCATTTGTCCCGCTGATCACGGTGGGGCTAAGTTATATCGTGTCCCAGTCGGTGGTGGCTTTCCTGGTGGACCGGTTCGACTTTCCGCTGTCCACCTTCACCCAGATTTTCATGGTTGCCGTCATGTTCGGGATCGGGACCGACTACTGTATCCTGCTGATCAGCCGCTTCAAGGAGGAGCTGGTCCAGTCTGAGGATACCAAGAGCGCTATTATCGCGACTTACCGCAATGCAGGCAAAACAGTCTTCTTCTCGGGACTCGCAGTGTTCGTCGGCTTCGTGGCAATCGGCCTGTCCCAGTTCATGCTCTACCGTTCTGCAGTGGCGGTGGCAGTCGGTATCGCGGTGATGCTGCTGGCACTAGTGACGGTGGTACCGTTCTTTATGGCTGTGCTTGGTCCCAAGCTGTTCTGGCCGTCGCGCGGCAAGCTGGAGCATAGCGAGAGCCGGCTCTGGGGAGCGGCAGGCTCGTTCTCGCTGAAGCGGCCTTGGGCTGCGCTGCTGATTGTGGCGGCGATTGTGGTGCCGTTCCTGCTGACCTACAGCGGGAAGCTGAGCTTCAACAGCCTGGATGAGATCGGGCCGAATTACGCCTCAGTCAAAGGGTTCAATATCATCGCAGACAGCTTCGGTCCGGGTGAATCCATGCCGGGCAAGCTTGTCATCAAGAATGATGACCGGATGGATAATGCGGAATATATAGGTCTTGCCGAGAAAATCAGCCGCGAGCTGCAGAAGGTGGACGGCGTCAAGGCGGTACGCAGCATGTCGCGTCCGACCGGCGAGCAGATCAATGACTTCCTGATCCCTACCCAGGTCGCTACCTTAGCTGACGGTCTGGATCAAAGCAATGAAGGCTTAGCCAAAATTCAGAACGGGCTGAGCGAAGCGAGCAAGCAGCTGAAGGATAACGGACCGAAGCTGGCTGAAGCTGCCTCAGGCAGCGCCAAGCTGACCCAAGGGACGGTTGAGCTGAAAAAAGGCATTGCCGCGCTGGGTGACGGCTTGACGAAGATCGAGCGCGGCATCCGCAGCGGCTCCGCCGGAGCCGGCGAGATCAAGGCGGGCCTCTCGCAGGCGGCGGCCAGCGCGAAGCAGCTGGCGGATGCGAATGCCGCACTGCTGGAGGGCTACAAGAAGATCGGCAGCGGGCTGAACGCGCTGGATGGCGGGCTTAGCGGCCTGCAGACCCAGCTTCAGGCCGTGGCGGATGCACTGACCGGTCTGGGCGGCGCGTTCACGGGACTGGAGGCTGCTCATCCCGAGCTGCAGCAGGATGTGAATTACCAGACCATTAAGGGTACGGTCACCCAGAGCGGCACCGGCGCTGCTAAGCTGGCGGGCGGACTCGGCCAGATCTCGGATCAGCTGGGTGGTGCTGCTGCCGGATTAACAGAAGCCAATGCCGGTTATACCAAGGCGGCCGCAGGGCAGGCGGCGCTGGCGAAGGGCCTGAACCAGCTTATAGCCGGTATCGGCCAGCTGCAATCCGGCCTCAATCAGGCCGCAGACGGCCAGGGGCAGATTGTCGGCAAGATTCCGTCCATCACCAGCGGCCTGGATCAGCTGCAGGGCGGCCAGAAGCAGCTTGCTGACGGCTTCGGTGAGCTGACCGGCCAGCTCGGCCAGCTGACCGACGGCCTTACACAGAGCGCGGACGGCCTGGGCCAGATCACCGGCGGCCTCAGCTCCGCACAGGATTATCTCAAGCAGATTGAGGCACTTAAGGACGATGAGCTGAGCGGGTTCTTCGTACCGGCCGAAGCGCTGGAAGCCAAGGGCATTCAGCAGGTATTCGACAACTACCTGTCGGGAGACCGCAAGGTCATGACGCTGGATGTTGTTTTTGCCGGCAACCCGTACAGCTCTGAGGCGATTGACAGTGTTCCGCAGATACAGGCAGCGGTAGACCGTGCGGTTGCAGGCACCAAGCTGGAGAATGCGGAAATCGCCATGAGCGGTGTGACCAGCATTTACAATGACATGCAGCAGATTTCCAATGAGGACTATACGCGCACCGTTATTCTGATGCTGGCCGGCATTCTTCTCATCCTGATCGTACTGTTCCGTTCGGTCATTATGCCGCTGTATGTTATTGTCTCGCTGCTGATTACCTACTTCACGGCGCTTGGCATCACCGAAGCGATCTTCGTGCATCTGCTGAACTATTCGGGCATCACCTGGACGACGCCGTTCTTCAGCTTCGTCATGCTGATTGCCCTTGGGGTAGACTACAGTATCTTCCTGATGGACCGCTTCAATGAGAACAAGACCTGGGATGTGCGTGAAGCCATCCTGCACGCTATGCGCAACATGGGAACGGTCATTCTGTCCGCCGTGATCATCCTGGGCGGAACCTTCGCCTCGATGTATCCGTCCGGGGTGCTGTCGATGATGCAGATTGCCACGGTCGTGCTGTCCGGTCTGGCGCTGTACGCCCTGGTCTTCCTGCCATTCTTCGTGCCGGTAATGGTGCGGATGTTCGGTAAGGCCAACTGGTGGCCGTTCACTCCGGCGACGGGCGAGGACCAGCCTAGATCTCTGGATGTGTAACGTTCTGTAATATATGATAGGACACAGCAAAAGAGCAGACTTTCGCTACTAAGCGGAGTCTGCTTTTTGCTGTTGGGGAAATTATGATTTACATCTGCCGGAGAATAAGTGCTGTTTACGAAGGAGAAGGCTGAAATGTATGCGGAAAACCGAATTCGTGTTGCTGTTCATGAACAGCGTAGAAAAAATATTTGCAACAAGGTAACCTTAAGCCTCTGTGCCTCATCTAATCAGCTATAGTGACAAAGTTAGCCGGGATGCAGCAGCTTCCTGAAGGAAGGGGAGATGGGATTTGGACAGAGAGCAAGAAGACCTCGTCAGGCGTGCGCAAGCAGGTGATCATGAGGTTTTCATTCAGTTGCTGAAGAACCTTGAAAGAAGAATGTACAGTGTAGCTAAATCCATTGTCAGAAATGACGAGGATGGTGCAGATGCGATGCAAGAGACGATACTCAAAGCCTATAAATCGCTATCTGCCTTGAAGGACGCAGCTTTCTTCAACACTTGGATCTTTCGGATTCTGATTAACGAATGCAATATGATTCTGCGCAGACGAGAGCGTGTGATAGTTGTGCCTGAGCCTTCTGAGAGAAATCATCCGTCGTCTCCACCGGAGAAGGACATGGACCTTCATAACGCCATCAGCAGACTTGAAGAAATCTCGCGGACGATTGTAACGCTTCACTACTATCAGGGGTTGACACTCCAGGAGATTGCCGGGTTGCTGGAGCTGTCGGAGGGTGCCGTCAAGACCAGGCTGCATAGAGCCAGGAGAACGCTGCATCAATACCTTACAGAACCTGTAGAAAGGAAGATGAACGGATGAATCAACATGAATTAGAGGATCGGCTGGCAGGCCTCAGGGAAGAGCAACTCCCCGATCTGCCGGACCTTGTGCAATCTCGAATGCAGAGGGCTTACCAGCTGATTCGTGAAGAGAGGGAACCTGAACGAAGTTCACGCAGCAGGAAACCGCGTACCTTGCGGTCCCGGATATGGAAGATTGGAGCATTGATGGCCGGAGTACTGATACTGACAGTAAGCCTCGGATTTGTGTCTCCGGCTATGGCAGAAACGCTGAGAACTATTCCGTTCCTTGAGAGTATATTCCGGTTGGCCGGGGACAAGGGATTGCAAAAGGCCAGTGAGAGCAGCATAACAGAGGATATCAGGCAGACCGTTACACAAGGCGGGATGACGCTAACCGTATCGGAACAAATGTATGACGGAAGCCGTCTGTCGCTGGTGCTGACCCGGTCGAAGGGCGTGTATACGCACAAGTCTTTTTCAGATACATGGGCTATCCCTGATCCGAAGACAGGCCGTCTCAACCGGCCCATCGATTTCTATGTCAACGGAGAGCTTGTTAATACGGGAGTGGAGATTGCACCCGGCGGGCCGGAGGCCCCCGATTCTGTCATTGTTACAGCTCTAAATTCAGGGAATTTGCAGCTTCCGGGCAGCTTTGATTTCAAAATGTCTGTCTATCTTCCCGGATTTGCCGACCCGTTCATTTTTGAGTTCCCCGTAACCCGCCAAGTACCGGAGAGCTTCGTTCTTACACCGGATATCCTGAAAACTCATGATCACATTAATCTGATGATTAAACGGCTGGAGGTAAGTACTACTTCAACTCAGCTGACGGTAGAACTACAAGGAGAACCAGGGGCGCACATTACGGCTATAGAAGCAAACATTCCGGACAAATATAAGGTGAATGGTCACTTCCCGGTCCAGTTTGAACTTTCAGACGAGCAAGGGCGGGAAGTTAAGGGGCTCGGCAGCACCGGCGGGACGGGCGAAGGCAATTTCTTATTCCATAATTTTAACTATGAACCGTTTGAGACGATCCCGGCCCGTATCACCATTAAGCCTGCCATTTGGAAGGATGGACAGAAGCTGTACATTCCCGAGCTGGAGATCACTGTTCCGGTAAAATAACACAAACAGCCTCCGGTCCCCGCAATTCACTTGGGCCGGAGGCTGTTTATGTTGGAATTATAGCGAAGATACCTATCGCATCTTCGCAAAATAACTGCGCAGCGCCCAGCCGCGTTCCTGGCGCTTCTTATATTTGGGCAGGGAGCGGTAGACGGCCAGCGATTCGTTAAAAGCAAGCTTGGCGTCCTCCGTCCGGCCCAGTGCCTTGTACATGGAACCGGCCAGATAATAAGCTTCGCTGGAGGAGGACTGGATCTCCTGGAACTGGCTCACATAATGCAGCGCCCTGTCCTGGTCCACATGGCGGAAGATCTCGGCCAGGCGGAGATAAGGCTGCCCGTATTGCGCCCGGCGGTTGATGTCCAGCCCCTTGAGCATCTGGGCTTCGCCTTCGGCAAGCTGCCCCAGCTTCAGGTTGGCGTAACCCAGCTCCACCCAGTATTCCGCAGAGGTCTCGTAACGGTCGGCAATGGCCGTCAGCAGCTCTTTGGCTTCGCTGTAGCGCTTGCGCTCAATCAGCAGCCGGGACAGATCGAACTTGGCGGATACATCGTTCGGGTTCTGGGCAATGGTCAGACGCAGCCTGGAGATCTGGCGGCTGCGCCGGAAGGGCTTGGCGAAGCTGGGAAGAATGCCGACATAACGGCGGTCCAGGAAATACAGGACGACAAGCAGGATGATCAGTGCGAGAAACGGATTACCGAGCAGCCGGTACAGCAGCAGGAAACCGATAAATTTCATCATGAGTTATGAATTCCCTCCATTACAGTTATGTACATAGTAGCTTCCTGCGGGCAGATGAGCAGCAGGGCAATTATACCATATCCTCCTTTTTCAAGGCCATGCCTAAAAGCAGAGACGGTATCTCCCCGGCAGCCCTGCTGTATTTGACAGTCTGCCGGAGGAAGTCTTAAGCTGTGGGTATAGCCAAATTGTCCCATTACTATATTAGCTTGTGTAGAAGCTTGTATTCAATGAATCTGCTGAGAGAAGGAAGAAGAATGAAGACACTTGCGAGTGAAGTCAGACTGCGTCCGCTGGGCCAGTCCGAATTGTCCGTATCGCCGCTGGGCCTCGGCTGCTGGCAGTTCAGCCGGGGGAGCGGCATCGTAGGCCGGTATTGGAGCAATCTCAGCGACGCAGATATTCTGGAGATTGTGCGGGTCAGCCTGGAAGGCGGCATGAACTGGGTGGATACGGCAGAGATCTATGGCGGCGGCAAATCAGAGCAGGCCCTGGCCCATGTGCTCGATCAGCTCCATAAGGAAGGCAGTCCCCACGCCGCTCCGCTGATCGCGACCAAGTGGTGGCCGCTGCTGCGGACCGCAGGCTCAATTACCGCCACGATTGACCAGCGCGTCGCTGCTCTGGGCGGAAGAGGCATCGATCTGTATCAGATTCACCAGCCGTTCTCGTTATCCTCCATTGCCAGTGAGATGAAAGCGATGGCCGGACTGGTGAAGGCAGGCAAGATTCGTTACGTCGGTGTCAGCAACTATTCGGCCAAGCAGATGACCGAAGCGCACCGGTTGTTAAGCACGTACGGCCTTCATCTGGTCTCCAATCAGGTCAAATACAACCTGCTGGACCGCAGTATCGACCGGAACGGCACCATGGCTGCGGCCAAGGAGCTGGGCATCTCGATTATTGCCTATTCCCCGCTTCAGCAGGGCATCCTCACCGGCCGCTTCCATAATGATCCTTCGCAGGTGGCTGCTGTCTCGCGCTCCCGGCGGATGATGTCCGGCCTGGATGACAAGAGCCTGGCCCGCAGCAAGCCGCTAATATCTTCCCTGACTGCGCTGGCTGACAAATACGGGGTGACCCCCGGGCAGATTGCGCTGAACTGGCTGATTCATTATCATGACGACACTGTAGTTGCCATTCCCGGCGCGTCCAAGGCCCGCCATGCCCGCGAGAATGTCAGCGCTATGACCTTCGTGCTGGAGCGGGAGGAGCTGGAGCTCCTGAATGAGGCCTCCTGGGCTGCCTTAAAGAAGTAGCCGGGAACAATCTATACGTCTGGTGGTGAACCCATATATGAGCGAAAAGTGCTGGCTGGTGGTGCAGTATCCCCTAAAGAGTGCCAAGGGAAGCCAGCGTGATGAATGGCTGAGAAGCAAAGTGACGGAATACCTGAACCTGTTCCTAGAAGAGGCGGAGCTGGGTTACGTAGACGGTTATGATATGGGGAGAAGCGTGGCCGACCCGGGTAAATATGTGCTTAACCTGTTCTGTGTAGTGGCCGATGAACAACGCGGAATCGCCCTCGTCAAAAAAGTACTGAAAGAGCACAGGCTGGATTATACACGGATCACCATCGCGACCATGCTTTATGGGGATGGAGACGGAGGCACGTATACTTTGAAGTATGCCTCTAAGAAGGGCGTGACGGAGTTTTCGTTATAACAGGCAAGTGCGAAGCTTTATGCAAAATACGATGATAGCGGCGGGTCCTGACTTAGATTTAAGTCCGGGTCCGCCGCTATTTTTGCATAATCATCCAAAGGTTTCGAGAAAAACTGTTTAGGATTGGAAAGAGCGGTTTATATAAGGGGTAAGATGCTTCGCAGTCACGCAAATATGAGTCAAGACTATGGAGGGAGGTTGAACCTTAATGAGTATGAGCGTACATAATCTTATGGCTTTTAATCATAAGTTTTTTAGACCTCAGCCTGTGCCCGAGCTCAAGATGCAGCGGCATGACGACAAAGCCAAGAGCTTCCAGGATGTCCTGGAGGAGAAGCTGAGCGCATACGGAGACAAGAAGAAATAATCTGTTAACGGCTTGGACTACTATACACAACTGATAATACACGCATATACGCAAAAAATAACGCGGCCTAATATATCACACAGAAACAGGTGCCTTCCTTAACCGGAAGGCACCTGTTTGCGCTGTGATAACACTGGCTGCTATGTAACCGGATTAGCGTCTGCCCCGGACCCGCTTCGACTTCCGGAGCTTGGGCTCGGCGCCCGGCGGCTGCTTCTGAATCCATCTCAGATAGGCAGCGATTTGCGGATCGCTGCGGAGACGGTCCAGGGTCGTGAGTTCAAGCGCCACAAGATCATTATTGGTATACAAGGCATGAATCTGCCGGTGGCAGGCCTTGCATAATTGCGCAGTGCCAAGCAGCGTGCCGCCCAGCTCGCGGGGCGTCAGATGATGCACGGTTGTTGCCAGAGGCGAGCGGCCGCACAGCTCACACGTATCCGGGGCGCCGGGCTTCACCGGTCAGGACCGCACTTCAAAGAATTCGCAGCGGCTGCGCGGATAATAGGTCAAATCACTGACGCGGGACTGGATCACTACATCCGAATCAGTGAACCGCACGATGGTCGCGCCGGAATTCACCAGATGGTCGTCCTGGAACACACGGACAGGCAGCTTGCGGTCCACTGCTTCCTGCAGATCGCGGTCGGTCAGCAAGGGACGGTTAATAGGCATAAGGGGGAATCTCCTTTACAGATATCTAGGAATCATTGCGGGTTCCAATGCTCTACTAGCATACCCTTGCCTGGACTACAAATCCATATTGCCCGGACTGCTAATGAAGGCCTCCCTCGTAGAATCCCCTCCCTCACTTATCCGTCTTCTTCAGCGTATAGGAACACACCGCCTGCTTCCCCTCCACATCATATTTAAGCGTCAACGTATCCTCTGATCTGGAGGCATTGATCTGGAAGGGCTGGGCATCGCGGTTGGTAATCTTGATTTCGATCGTATCATCCTTCTCATAAGAATAAGTGCCGTACGACATTTCAACGACATTGCCGTTTGTTGCTTCAGTAGAGACGCCGCCGCCCCCGTTGACCGGATTCTTCATGAACCGGAAGCCGGTATAGCAGCCTTCACTGCCGGAGCTCAAGGCCCAGCGGCCTTCCACCTCTGTCTGGCCCGAGCGCTTCATGAATCCGTAAGTGGATACAGCTGCAACCAGTAAGACGGCTAGAGCGATTAGGTATTTCCATTTTTTCATAGGCGAAACTCCCTTCAATTTACTAATTTCCTACCCTCTGGCATAAGGGGTAAATCAAGAATCGGAATAATTTCCACCATAAATCAGCAATTTGCCACCTCAAAAACAAACATTCCCCTACGGTACACTTATTCATATAAGAGAAACCTATGAGAGGGGTACAGGGAATGAACAAAGCGAAATACCTTACGCTGACGCTGGCTTCCATCATACTCACAGGTTCACTCGCAGCGGGCGGGGCAGACAACACCAGCGGAACCATTGCCGCGAATGAATATACCGGGGAGGCTGCAACAGATATTGCGGCGGCTGCAGGGGCAGGGACGGAGAAACAGCCGCAGACCGGGCCGCAACCGAAGGTGGAGCTGACCTTCTGGACACTCGGCGGCACAAATTATGAGGATCTGGCCGGTGCTTACACTAAGGAACATCCGGATGTGACGATCAAGGTGCTGAAGGCGGATGACGGAAATGCGCTGCACCAGAAGCTGTCTGCGGCCTTCGCGGCAGGCACTGGAGTGCCCGATATTTATCAGCTTGAGGCCGGTCTTGTGGACCAGTATCTGGCAGAGCAGGACCAGTTCTATAATCTGAACGAGCTTGGGGCCGGGGACATCGAGGCAGATTACCTGAAATGGACCTGGAGACAGGCCTCGTCTGCGGACGGAAGCTTCCAGCTTGGACTGCCGGCAGATATCGGGCCTACTGTGGTGTTCTACCGCAAGGACCTGGCTGAAGCCGCCGGCCTGCCCGGCGATCCGGAAGGCTTCAGTGCAGCGATTGATACATGGACCAAATTCGCTGCCGCAGCGAAGGCCGTCAAGGAGAAGACCGGCAAATCATTCTCCGGGCTGGCGGACCTGACGTATAATGCGCTGCGCGACCAGTCGGTGGATGAAATCTATTACAGCAGGGCGGACGGCAGCTTCTTCGGTGATACGAATCCTTATGTGCAGCGGGCGTATGACTACACGGCCAAGGGTATTCAGGAGGGCTGGATCAGCTATGCGGACATCCGGTCGCCGGAGTGGGAGCAGGGGCTGCGCAGCGGCGAGTTCGCCGCGGTGGCCGGACCGGCGTGGCTGGCCGGGACCCTTAAGCAGAGTGTACCCGCTTCTGTGGGAGAGTGGAGAATTGCCCAGCTGGCAGAAGGGGCCGGTAATTGGGGCGGCTCGTATATGACGCTGCCTAAGGCGGGGAAGCACCCTGAGGCAGCTTATGCCTTTATTGCATGGCTGGTGAACAAGGAGAACCAGCAGGAATCTTTTGCTGCACAAGGCCTGATTCCATCTATTCCGTCCCTCTACAGTGATCCTGCATTCGCGGCTCTCCGCGATGACTTCTTCGGCGGCCAGCAGACTGGAGCCGAATTCGGCAAGGCAGCCAGCCGGGTGAAGCCGGTCTATTACGGGCCGCTGCACGAAGAGACGGACGCCCTGTTCAAGCATGCGCTCGGCAATGTGCTGGTGAAGGGAGCCAATCCGGCGCAGGAGTGGCGTTCAGCAGTGAAGCAGGCGCGAAAGCTCGCAGCAGCAGGGGAGAATCGTTGACTCTGACGTCTGCGTTTGCACCGGTGTGATTTGGTACAAGTTCCGGACAGGAGATCAGGCGGAGGGTGGAGAATATTACAACACAGAGACAAGCAGGAGGAAGGTACTGTACATGAAGCTCCGCCGCAAAATCTTGCTCGCAATCATTCTCCTGGTATTCATTCCCGTAATCGTCATGGGCACTGTGACGTATGTGAATTTCTCGAACGCCATGGAGAAGAAATCCAATAACTTCTACTGGATCTCCCTGAAGGAGACCGACCGGAAGCTGAAGTTTGCATTGAGCGAGATTACCTCAACCACCAATTCGGCCATTACACAGCCCCCGATCCAGCAGGCGCTGAAGCAGCAGAACTTCGTGCTGACCTATGACAACAAGCAACTGATTAACAATCTGCTGTTTGTGCAGCCGATGATTACCTCCTTCAGTATCTATGGCAAAGACCGGCTGATCTATCAGTACAATGCGCCGATGTCTTTTGCCGAAATGGAACGTCAGGTCTGGTTCGGAGCGATGGAGCGGGCGGAGGGGCGTCCGGTGTGGTCCGGTCCCGGCGAGAACGGCTCGGCTGCCGCAGGCAAGCCTGTGCTGGTGCAGGCCAGAGTGATCAAGGACTTCTACTCGCTGGAGGATATCGGCTATCTGGTGGTGTATGTGAAGCCGGATCTGCTGGACCAGATTTTCTGGGAGGCGGCTACCCTGAGAGAAGGGGATATTCTGCTGGTGAACAAGCACGGCAATATCGTCTTCAACAAGTCGGGGGAGCATATCGGGGAGCGGACGGAGTTCCCTTTTCTGCAGGAGAATTATGTTCAGGAACAGGACTATTACATCGATAACTATCAGGATAAAAGATCGCTGATCACCTTCCTCCCCTCCGACAACTCGGACTGGTATCTGGCCGCGATTACACCGATGGATCTCATCTCCGCCGAATCAGCCTCCATCCGCAATCTGGCGGTTATTCTCGGGGTTGTTTCGCTGTTGTCCGCTTTTCTGTTCGACCGTTATTTCATCCGCAGGCTGGTCCGGATCATTAACAGCGCGGTGAACGGGATGAAGCGCGTCAAGCAGGGGATCTTCATGCCGATTGCCGTACCGCTGCGTGCCAATGATGAGAGCGACTCGCTGATCGACGGCTTCAACCGGATGAGCTCACAGATCAATGAGCTGATTGAACAGGTGCAGGCCGAGCAGAGCAGCAAGAAGGAGGCGGAGCTGAAGGCGCTGATGGCGCAGATTAATCCGCATTTTATCTATAATTCCCTGGAATCCATTAACTCAATGGCCGTGATTGCGGGCAACAAGGATATCAGCCGGATGGTCGTCTCGCTCGGAAGACTGCTGCGGATCAGCATCAGCCAGAACCAGGAGCTGATTCCGCTGCAGATGGAGTTCGAGCATGTCCGCCATTATCTGGATATCCAGAAGTTCCGCTTCGGGGAGAAATTCCTGTATGAGCTGGAGCTGCCGGATTCGCTGAAGTACGTGATGACGCAGAAGCTGATTGTCCAGCCGATCGTTGAGAACGCTTTATATCATGCCATTGAGCATATGGAGGAGCAGGGCACCATCACGGTGAGCGCGCAGGAGAACGGCAATGATGTCATTATTATTGTGAAGGATAACGGACCGGGCTTCGATCTTGCGGTGCTGATGAGCGAGTGGAACAAGGAGCGCCCGAATCCCAAGAAATACAGCGACAGCGGGGTGGGGCTGAAGAATGTGCATGAGCGCCTGAATATCCGGTTCGGCCATCCGTATGGGATTATGGTCTGCTCGTCCCCCGGGTTCGGGTCCACCATTTGTATCCGGATTCCGAGGATTCAGCCAACATGAGAAGGGGAGAACGCATGAACAAGGAGCGGAAGGCGGCCGGCTGGCTGACCAATTGGGGGTGGGTGCTGCTCTACATCCTGCTGATGGCCGGTGCGGTCGGGTTCATTCTGCAGGAGAAGAGCGGACAGATTGAGGAGTACCCTCCCGAGAAAATCACCTTAACCTTCCGCCACTTCTGGATCAAGGAGCATGACCGCCCGCTGCTAAGCATCTTTGAGGAGGTGGTCAAGGCTTATCAGGAGAGCCACCCGAATGTGAAGGTGAACTTCGAAGGGCTGGACCAGACCATCCACCGCGAGCAGCGGCTGAAGAGCGAGATGGTGACCGGCACGCCGCCGGATATGTTCGTGCTGTTCGGCGGGGCAGAGATTGAGCCGTATGTCCGCTCGAACCGGCTGATGGACCTGACGGCATTCACGGAAGAGAACGGGCTGAAGCAGCAGTTCAAGGACCTTCATCTCTGGACCTTTAACCAGCATATCTATGGTCTGCCGATTGAAGGCAATGCGGAGCCGCTATACTATAACAAAAGGATCTTCGAGCAGTTGGGGCTTACGGTTCCCCGCACGCTTGCGGAGCTCGATCAGGTGATCGGGAGGCTTAACGCTGCGGGGTACATCCCGTTCGCGCTGGGCAATGAGGACCTGTGGCCTGCCGGAGTGTTCGCCCATTACCTGATGGACCGCTATGCCGGTCCCGAGCTGATTCAGGAGCTGGTGAGCGGAGTGCCGGGGGTGAGCTTCCAGAGCAGCGGATACCTGGAGGCCTTCCGCCATCTGAACCGCTGGATCGGCGAAGGAGCCTTCAGCGGGGATGCCAATAATGTGTCCACAGAGAACGCTGTTAAGCTGTTCACCGGGGGCAAAGCGGCCATGTACCTGAACGGCAACTGGGATATCAATCTGTTCTCCGGCCCCGCCGCTCCGGCTGACTTCCAGAACCAGGTCGGGGTGATGCCGTTCCCGGCCCGTGTTCCGGGGAGCGAGGCCTCTATCGCCGGGGGCTACACGATCGGGATCGGGCTGTCTTCGAGCCTTACCGGGGCGAAGCGCGAGGCCGCGCTGGAGCTGATGAAGGCTTTCTATACAAAGGAAGTTCAGACCCGGATCGTCTATGAGGGGCTGCGGATTCCCTCGATACGGATCGGCTTCGATCCTCAGAAGACGGGGCCGGTCTTCGCCCAGGTTATGGAGCTGATGGAGCAGAATAACCAGAGCTTCGTACCCTACGACAATCTGCTGTCGCCAGAGGTCAAAACAACCTTCCTCAGCGTCATCGAAGAGATGATCGACAAGAAAATACAGGCGGATACAGCCCTGAAGGAGCTGCAGACCGCATCCAAGCAATACTGGAATCTGATCCGCAGTTCAGCCGGTCAATAGATCTGGAGGCATGAGATAATGGAAGCTGACGATAAATATAAGGTGCTGCTCGTCGATGATGAGCCGCTCATACTGCGCAGTCTGAGGGTTGCTGTCCCGTGGGAGGAGCTGGGTCTGACGATTGCCGGCGAAGCGAAGAACGGAGAGACTGCTCTGCAGCTTATACAGGAGACCTCGCCGCATATTGTAATCAGCGACATCCGTATGCCGGTGCTGGACGGGATCGC
This sequence comes from Paenibacillus sp. FSL K6-1096, assembly GCF_037977055.1. NCBI lineage: Bacteria > Bacillati > Bacillota > Bacilli > Caryophanales > Paenibacillaceae > Paenibacillus > Paenibacillus sp. FSL K6-1096. The sequence goes on from NZ_CP150274.1 coordinate 6,786,708, forward strand.
CCTGATGAAGCAGGTGCTTCCGCGCAGCGCCCAGCTGATCTTCATCTTCATCAGCGGCTACGGGGAATTCGAGTATGCCCGGGAGGCGCTGCGTGCCGGTGCGTTCGACTATCTGCTGAAGCCGATTGACCATGAGGAGCTGACGGACATGCTGGTGAGGGCCCGGGAGCGGCTGGACCGCCAAAGGGAGAACGAGCAGATGCTGCTCTCGGTGCAGACCCTGTCGCTGCTGGCCCGCGAGCGGATGCTGGCCGAGTTCACGCTCGGCAATCCGCGTCCGCTGCAGCACCTGAAATGGCTGGAGAACAGCGAGCTGGAGCAGGACTATTTCATGGCGGTCGTCCGCCTGGATGATTACGCCGGACTTACCGCCAGATGGAGCGCGGAGGAGAAGCAGCTGTGGCTGTTTGCCGTCCGCAACATTCTGGAGGAGTGGTCGATGCAGCACGGCGCGCTGTCGGTGTTCCCGTTCTACAACGGGGAGTGGATTCTGCTCTTCCCGGCTGGCGCTGCTGCTAACCGCAAAGAGCTGGGAGAGCAGCTGATTGGCGGCATCCGCCGGTACGCCAAGCTGGATTGCTCTGTCGGCATCAGCCGTACCACCCGGGGGATTGACCAGTTAAGCACGGTGTACCCTTTGGCGGCCCAGGCGCTATATCAGCGCTTCTATTCGGGAGAAGCCGGTGTGTTCATCGATGAAGAGACGGCGGCACCCGGCAGCCGCGAGGTGAAGTATCCGAAGGAGCTGGAGCTGGCGCTGATGGAGAGCATCCGCACGCTGAACCTGGAGCGCATGCTTACGCTGTTCGATGAGCTGGCAGTCTTCATTGAAGCCCAGGCTCTGCCGCAGAAGCTGGCCGGCCACCTGATTCTGGAGCTGAGCGTGGTGCTGTACCGGCAATTCGAGCATCTGAACACGCACGGTGAGTGGTCGGTGGAGAGCCTGCTGACCAAGCTGAACGATCTGGGTACGCTGTCGGGAATGATTGAGGCGCTCAAAACAGAGTTCCGCGAATGGCTGGAGCAGAGCCACAAAACCGCAGCCCGGGAGGACGGGCGGAGCATCATCGAGAAGGCCAAACGGTATATTGAATCCAATTACCACAAGGATCTCAGTATTGAGGAAGTATCTGAGGTCGCGGATCTTAGCATCAGCCACTTTTGCACTCTGTTCAAGCAGATCTCCGGCTACACCTTTCTGGAATTCGTCACCCATTGCCGGATGGAGAAGGCCAAGTACATTCTGCGCAGCAGCAGTGTGAAGGTCTACCAGGTCGCGCCGCTTGTCGGCTACCAGGACCCCAGGTATTTCACGCAGGTGTTCAAGAAGGCGACCGGCAAGACGCCAACGGAGTACCGTGAGGAGCATGTGAAGCAGGTTTGATTGAAGTTACAAACCAACTATGACAAATGTCATACACCAGGGTTGATGTTTATGACTTACGGGGGTGACACTTTCTTCTTTATAATGGAAGTAGATGAAGTGTCCCTAGAATGGATGCATCCGAGGAGGAACCGATCCCGATGACCACCCCCCAGCTTCCCGGGCTTTCCAGCCTGAAAAAAAGTGTAGCTCCCTACGAACAAACGAGCCGCAAGACGAGCATAAGACAGATGATCAATACACTGGTGCCGCTGGTGCTGTTATGGGCCGCTGCCTATTTTAGCCTAAACGTCTCCTATGGCCTTACCCTGCTGTTTGCGATTCCGGCGGCCGGGTTCGTGATCCGCACGTTTATTATTTTTCATGACTGCTGCCACGGGTCGTTCTTCAAGAACCGCAAGGCGAATGATATTCTCGGAACGCTCACCGGTGTGCTGACTCTGGTCCCTTACCGCCAGTGGAAACGCAGCCACTCGATCCATCATGCCGGCAGCAGCAATCTTGACAAAAGAGGCATCGGCGACATCTGGATTATGACCGTGGACGAATACAAGGCGGCGAAGCCGCTGGAGCGGCTCTTCTACCGGATCTACCGCAACCCGCTGGTGATGTTCATCCTCGGACCGATTGCTGTATTCCTGATCCAGTACCGGTTCAACGTCAAAGGGGCCAGACGCAAGGAACGGATGAACACCTATCTGACAAATGTCCTGATCGCTGCTCTCTACACCGGGCTGATTCTGGCCATGGGCTGGCAGGCGTTCCTGCTGGTGCAGCTGCCGATTGTGTTCGTGTCCGGGTTCCTGGGCATCTGGCTGTTCTATGTACAGCACCAGTTCGAGCATACCTACTTCGAGCACGATGAAGAATGGAGTTATATCAACGCGGCCGTAGAGGGAAGCTCCTATTATAAGCTGCCGAAGCTGCTGCAATGGATCACCGGCAATATCGGCTTCCACCATGTGCATCACTTAAGCCCGAAGGTGCCGAATTACAATCTGGAGCTGGCCCACAACGCGACCCCGCCGCTGCAAAAAGCAACCACCATCACGCTCGGCACCAGCCTCCAGGCGCTGAAATACCGTCTGTGGGATGAGCAGCGCAAGGCTTTTGTCAGCTTCAGGGAAATGAAGCAGCTCCAGCGCCAGAGCAAGCCCGCCGCAGCTGAGAGGCTGAAGGTGATCAAGCCGGGGCTTCAGAGTGAATAGAACGGTTACGAGCGAGAAAGACTTCCCCGGCGTGCAGGAGGCCGGAGCGGGTCTTTCTTTTGATATGAAGCCAGGGTCCCTCTTGCAGATTGCGGGAAGATATGTGCTAAAATGGGGGTATACTCTTACTGGCAAAAGGATGGCTGACATGCAGAAGTGGCATCACATTTTTCATAAAAGCACCGGGCTGAGCCCTTATGTATGGGTCGTATTCTATATACTCCCCTTCTATTTCATCTTCCGTTCCTCCTCAGCGGACCGCTGGGTGTACGGCTTTGTGATGATAATCTGCTTCTTCGCCTGTTATGTGCTGTCGTTCAAGTCGAAGGGCTGGCTGGTCTATTTCTGGACGGTCGGGCAGATGGTGGTCTCGATCACGATGACGCTGCTGTTCGGGTATATGTATTTTGCACTGTTCCTGGCCTTCTTCATCGGGAATATCCAGAAAAGAACTGCCTTCTTCACGCTCTATCCCATCCATCTGCTCACCACGATTGTATCGATTAACTATGAGCTGATTATGCGCAATCCTGTGTTCCTCTCGCAGCTGCCTTTCGTGCTGGTCAGTATTATTGCTGTTGTGCTGCTCCCGGTCACCACCTATAACCGCAATAACCAGGACCGGCTGCAGGGACAGCTGGAGGACGCCAACAAACGGATCTCCGAGCTGGTCATTATGGAGGAACGCCAGCGCATCTCGCGGGATCTGCATGATACACTGGGACAGAGGCTGTCGCTGATCGGACTCAAAAGTGACCTGGCCGGCAAGCTGATCGCCAAGAATCCGGCCCAGGCGCTGGTCGAAATCAATGACGTCCGCAACACCGCGCGTAGTGCGCTGAAGGAGGTCCGGGAGATGATTACCCAGATGCGGGGCATCCGGCTGGAAGACGAGCTGGTGCGCATCCGGCAGCTGCTCCAGGCGGCAGAAATTGAATATGTGCTGGAGGGAGAGCCGGATCTGTCGCATACGTCGCTGATTACCGAGAATGTGCTGAGCATGTGCATGAAGGAAGCCGTGACGAACGTAGTGAAGCACAGCGGCGCGTCCCTCTGCCGGATCGGGATGGAATCTACCCGGACGGAGCTGGTCATTAAGGTAATGGACAACGGCGGGGGCATTGAGGCGAACCGGCTATACCATAAGGGCCATGGGCTGCAGGGTATGAAGGAACGGCTGGAATTCGTCAACGGTTCAATGGAAGTGACTCAGGAGGAAGGAACGACAGTGGTTATTAAGGTGCCGAATGCTTCTCAGCAGCCGGACATGGAGGTGAACGCGCAATGATATCAATTGTGATCGCGGAGGATCAGCGGATGCTGCTCGGGGCGCTCTCGGCGCTGCTCGACCTGGAGGAGGATATGCAGGTGGTGGGCAAGGCGGGCGACGGGGAAGAAGCCGTCAAGCTGGTGAAGCAGCTCCAGCCGGATATCTGTATTATGGATATTGAGATGCCTGCGATGACAGGGCTGGAGGCGGCGGAGGCGCTGAAAGGGGCAGGGTGCAAAATCATGATTCTGACCACCTTTGCCCGGGCAGGCTATTTCGAGCGTGCGGTCAAAGCCGGAGTGGATGCCTATCTGCTCAAGGACAGCCCAAGCGAGGAGCTGGCGCTGTCGATCCGCAGTGTCATGGACGGCAAACGGATGTATGCGCCGGAGCTGATGGACGAGGCCTACAGCAATGAAGCGAACCCGCTGACCCAGCGCGAGAAGGAGGTGCTGGGGCTGATCGCCGACGGCAAGAATACGAAGGAGATTGCGAGCCAGCTCTACATCACCACCGGCACGGTCCGCAACTACATCTCGGTGATTCTGGACAAGCTGGATGTCGGCAACCGGATTGAGGCGATTACGCGGTTCAAGGAGAAGGGCTGGTTCAAATAATAGAAGGTTACGGTTATTTCGCAGGCGGCGGCTCTCCGGCAGGAGGGCGGCCGTTTCTTTTCAAAATATAAGAATTTATTTTATATGTTCCACACGATAACTTATCCTTATATTTCGCGCTGAAACGGAGCAGTCCTTATAAAGGACGGCAATGCCGTTTCCACTTGATACAGGAGGTTTAACCAGGGCCAACGCTTCATATTTTATAGGACCTATTTACTGTTTTTATTGTGGAAGCGCTTGCATAATTGGAACAGCTGGACAGATTTGCTAATATAAATGCAAACATGTGATCCTATTTGTGATCTTTTCATGTCAAGTTGGGTAATGAATAGATGAGCTTCATGCAGGCTTACTCATACTGCCTGTATCTTAATTTTGCCGGGAGGGATCAGATTTGCCAGAGCTTACTGCAACGTACGTCGATTCACTTGCGCCTAATGCCGCCGCCATCAAGAACGGTCAGGGGCTGGTCCGCAAAAAGAGCTTCATAGAGCTCCACCAATCCGAGAATGGAGACCTGCTGTTCGGCACATGCGCCGGGAGCGGCAAGACGCCTTATGAATGCTCCGTTGATTTCGTCGTCCCCGACAGCCCGGTTTTCCGCTGCAGCTGTCCCAGCCGCCAGTTCCCCTGCAAGCATGCGTTAGGTCTGCTGTATGCGTACACGGACGGTCTGACCTTCACCCCAGCTCCGGTACCCGAGGATATTGCCGGGAAACGTGAGAAGGCGGAGAAGCGGGAGGAGAACAAGGCGAAGCAGGCGGCCGAAGGCGCAGAGCCCAAGCCGAAGAAGGTCAATAAATCTGCCCTGAAGAAGAAAATAAACGCACAGCTGGAAGGGCTCGATCTGCTGGAAAAGCTGGTGCTCTCCTTCGTCCGCAGCGGCCTGTCCACAATCGACAAGTCTGCGGCCAAGACGATCCAGGGGCATGTGAAGCAGCTTGGCAACTATTATCTGTCCGGTGCGCAGATTGAGCTGCGCCGCTTCGCGAACCTGATGTTCTCCGGGAAGGATCAGGAACAGAACTATACATATGCGATGGAGCAGCTGACCCGGCTTCACGCATTCATCAAGAAAGGGCGCGCCTATCTGCAGGCCCGGAGCGGGGACCCTGAGCTGGCGCTGGATCATGAATCCACCATCGATGAATGGCTGGGCCATGCCTGGCAGCTGAGTGAGCTGAAGGAATACGGGATGGTGAAGGAGGGCGCGGAGCTGCTGCAGTTATCCTTCTACAGCTACAATGATGCCGCCCGCCAGGAATTCGTGGATCTCGGGTACTGGCTCGACCTTACGGCGGATGGAGGCCAGATCCACCGGACCTTCAATTACCGTCCTTACAAGGCGGCCAAGCTGATGCGCGAGGAGGACAGCTTCTTCGAGATCGCTGTCGTTCCCCAGCTCTATACCTATCCCGGCGGGATGAATGCACGGATTCGTTACGAGGCGATGACCACAAGAGCGGTGCAGAGTGCTGATCTTGCGCGCGTAGCCTCCCAGGCTCACCGCTCCTATGCGGAGGCGGTCAAGAAGGTGAAGAATCAGATCAAGAATCCGCTGAGCGACAAGCAGCCGGTGCTGCTGCTTCACGCCGCGTCACTGGGAATAACTGAGAACGGCCAATATGTTATGACTGACAGCGAGGGGACCCGTCTGCTCCTGGAGGATCTTCCGTCCATGCCGCAGGGCAGCACTGCTCTGCTGCCGCTGCTGCCGGAGGAAGCCCGCCAGGACTGCACGGTGCTGGTCATGTTCGAGCATGATCTGGATCAGGGACGCCTGCGTGTTCAGCCGCTTACGGTCATTAAGGGCGAAGAGATCATCCGTCTATTGTATTGACAGGAGGGACGTCCATGAGCACAGCGTTATTACAGGAGCTGCATCAGGAATTCAGAAGACTGTATATCGCCGGAAGCGGATTGGCGGCCGGAGATTTCCGCCTGAAGCGGCTGCTCCCGCAGCTTCAGCAGCTTGGGGAACGGTCGCCGGTCTTTAAGAAGCTTGGCGAGGGAGCAGCTGCGCTGCTGGAGCCTGCGGACGCAGACGAAGCTGCCCTAGGTGCTGCATTGCTGGAGCATACGCTGCTGCTGGAGTCTGTGCTGTATACCCAGGGGAGCATGAACGTGGAGGGCACTCCCGGCCCCCTGCCTGTGCAGAGCTTCCGTCTTGAGACGAAGCAGCCCTACCGGAAGCTTGCACCCGTGCTGGAGGCGCTCAGCACGACAGGGAGCGGCAGATATGAGATTGTCGAGGATGCCTTCCAGCAAGGCGTCTTCCAGGATCTGCGCCTCCTGCCGCTAGCTGTCTCTGCACTGAATGACCCGTATTCGGAGCTGGCGGACTATGTGAAGGAGCATATTCTTCCTTCCTATGGTCCGGGGATTGGCGTTTACCTGCTGGAGAGCTTCAATCCGGCCGGGGGACGGAGCGAGGCACGCAAGCTGGAGGTCATCGCTAACACAGGTGCCGCCGGGCATCTGGAGACGGTTTATCATGCTGCGGAGAGCGGCAGCGATGAGGTCAGAGTGGCCGCTATCCCCTGCCTGGCAGGGGATGAGAAATATACGCCCGTCCTGCTGGAGTGGGCCGCAGACAAGAAGAAGGCGATTCGCGAAGCGGCTTATAAGGGACTGGCAGCAGGCGGGAGCGAGCAGGGGGCCGAGCGGCTCTACGAGGCTTTCTGTGACGGGAAGGACCGTGAGATGGTTGCCGAGGTACTCGCTAACCGGCCCGCTGCCCTGGCCGTGGAGAAGCTGGCAGACTTGTTCATGGAGAAGCTCCGCCAGGCGCCGCAGGATAACGGAGATCCGCAGCAGACAGAGGCGGCCTGGACAGAGATACAGCATCTCACGAGAGCGCTGCTGATGGCCCGCAGCCGCAAGCTCGATGAAATCTACAGCTATGTGATCAGCGGGTATGACCGCTTCCTGGCGCTGGGCTGGAGGCTGCTAATTACTCTGGCAGCCAGATACAAGCAATCATCAGCGACAGAGGCCAGCCTGAGGGAGCTGCAGGAACTGGCAGAGCGTGACTATAACTATCTGCTGTATTATTTCCGGGCGGCCCGCAGGATGATGAATCCGCGTGAGATATATAACCAGTTTGCCGGAGGCTTTAAAGCCAGGCTGCTCTCCTTCGTGAAGAAGGAAGCTGCACAGCGGGAACAGGCACTGATTGACATTCTGGACCGGGTGATTATTAATCCCCGGGCACCATACAACTACAGGACAGTGGATACCTATCAGAGGATGACCCCCGAGGAGATAGAAGCTTCCTGGGACCCGCGCTGGCTGGACTGGTTCATTCAGCGGGACGCGCTGAATCCGGTGTGCAGCTTCGCCCGGCCGGGACATCAGGGCGTGAGGGATTATCTGCTGAAGAAGCTGAAGACACCCCCGCAGCCCAATGATGACGAGGTTCTTTCTAACATTTTTACAGGACTTGAACGTGCAGGAGTTCCCGAACCGGAACGCCTTGAGCTGCTGATGGCGGCCCTGGAGAACGGCAGCTTCGAGCATACGAACCAGTTCAGCCCACCGCTGACCCGGCTGATGGAGCGGTTCCCGTCCGGCTACCGTTCCCGGCTGGAGGCTGTCGCTCCGAGATACCCGTTCGTAGCCAAACGGCAGCTGGAGCATCTGCTCAGCACCATCAACTAATCATAATCACTAGGGAGGACCGTCCATGAGTACAGCTTTATTACAGGAGCTTCATCAGGAATTCAGAAGATTATATATAGCCGGAAGCGAGCTGGCCGCCGGAGATTTCCGCTTGAAGCGTCTGCTTCCGCAGCTTCAGCAGCTGGGAGAGCGTTCCCCGGTCTTCAAGAAGCTTGGAGAGGGAGTGGAGACGCTGCTGGAGCCTGGAGGTGCTGAAGGGGCTGCCCCGGGCGCCGCATTATTAGAGGTTACACTGCTGCTGGAGTCCGTGCTGTATACGCAGGGAACGGTTCAGGCCGAGGGCACTCCCGGCCCTATCCCTGTGCGAAGCTTCACGCTGCAGACGAAGCAGCCTTACCGGAAGCTGGCACCTGTGCTTGAGGCGCTCAGCACGACGGGGAGCGGCCGGTATGAGGTCGTTGTGGATGCCTTCAAGGAAGGCGTGTTTCAGGATCTGCGCCTGCTGCCAGTGGCCGTATCTGCGCTCAATGACCCGTATTCGGAGCTGGCTGAATATGCCAAGAACAAGATTCTTCCTTCCTATGGTCCGGAAATTAGCAGCTATCTGCTGGAGAGCTTCAATCCCGCAGGGGGACGGAGCGAGGTGCGCAAGCTGGAGGCGATAGCGGCTGCGGGCGCTTCCAGCCATCTGGATGTCATTGTTCATGCCGCCGAGAACGGCAGCGATGAGATCCGGGCGGCTGCCATCAAGTGTCTTGGCGGCTATGAGGAATATACAGACGCGCTGCTGGAATGGTCAGCCGACAAGAAGAAGGTCATCCGTGAAGCTGCGTACACAGCGCTGGCGGCAGGCGGATCGGCACGAGGGGCAGAGCGGCTCATTGAGGCGTTCATTCAGAAGAAGGACCGCGAGATGTTAGCCGGCGTGTTGGCAGACGGTGCTCCTGCTGAGGTGTATGCCAGGGTGACAGCATTGTTCATGGAGGAGCTGCAGGCCGCACCAGAGAATACGGCCGGCAAGAAGGTTACCGAGAAGGCCTGGGAGGAGCTGACTCCCTTCCTGATTACGCTTTACCACGTAAAAACTCCTGAACTGGATGCAATCTTTAGTTATGTCCTTAAGGAGTATAATCGTTATATATCACTGGGTTGGGTTCCTCTGTTTGACCATGCGGCCCGATACAAGCAGGAATCAGCGGATAGCGCCGCGCTCGAAGAGCTCGCGGAGCTGGCGCAGCGCAGCGTGCGGCATCTGCCGAATTACTTCCATGCCGCTAAGCGGACGGTCAGCCCTCAGGAGGTGTTCGATCGGTTCGGAGGAACGCTCACCGACACTAAGCTGATCGGCCAGGCCGCCAAGCAGGCGGCCCAGCGCTCGCAATTGCTGGTCCATACGATTGAGGAGCAAGCTGTAGACCTTTATTGGGACTATGAGGTCCGATGGGATGCCTCGGGTGTCAGGCAGTATAACAAGAAGATGCTGTCGGCTGAGGAGGTTGCGGCAGAATGGGACCCCCGGTGGCTGGACTGGTCCATTAAGCAGGATGCCCTGAATCTGGCCTGCGTCTTTGCCCGGCCCGGACATCAGGGAGTGCAGGATTACCTGAAGGGCAAGCTGGTAGGGCCGTTCAAGCGGTACACCTATGACCGTCTCGCCAATATTTTCAAAGGACTGGAGCGGGCAGACCTCCCTGAGCCGGAGCGGCTGGAGCTATTGATGTCCGCGCTTGAAGAGAACAATGTCCGCAATCTGTATACCTTTGACCATTACCTGTTCGGGATGATGGAACGTTTCCCGGCCCGCTATGCAGACCGGCTGAAGGAGATTCTGCCCCGGTTCAAATATGAATGCAAGCGGCAGCTGGAATATATATACGATCAGCTGGTGAGTAAGCTGTAAGGGCTGCATTACTTAGAGTCATAGGACTGTAGAGAATGATCTTGTTAAATATACGTAAAAGTATACGTAAAAGGAAAAGTGACGGAGGGGAATTTTGGAACTGTAGGAGCGATAGCGTCCGCCTTTGTGTTTGAATTTCTACCGCGGCATGCGGTTTGATTCAGGAAATTTAAACACAACAGCGGCCGAAAGTCCAAACATTCTCTGGAGTCACGGCTATCCCATAACAGAAAAATACAAGTGCATTCTATATTAAAAAGAAGTTGACCCGGCTGGACGGGGATCGATAAAGGAGAGGTGTATATATGTCAACAGAACAAGGTCAGCTTCAGGATTACATGCGTCTGCCGGCTGAAATCCTGTACCGCGAAGAGCTGGAGGCGCTGCGCAAGGAGGATTCCGGGCGTATTCCTGCCGGATGGCAGATGTCCCCGCGTTCCGTCCTTACATTCATCGCTGGCGGCAAGGCGGGCAAGACCGTGATTACCCCCAAGTATATCGGCAATACGCGGCTGATCGAGATGGCGGTAGCCACACTCGTTACCGACCGGGCCCTGCTCCTGATCGGGGAGCCGGGCACGGCGAAGTCCTGGTTGTCCGAGAATCTGGCGGCAGCGATCTACGGCAACTCCGGCATGGTTGTTCAGGGAACCGCCGGAACCAGCGAGGAGCAGGTCCGTTATTCCTGGAACTACGCCATGCTGCTGGCCAACGGTCCAACGCCGGAGGCGCTGGTCAAGAGCCCGATTATGCGGGCGATGGAGGACGGCGGGATTGCGCGGTTTGAAGAGATCTCCCGCTGCGCGTCTGAGGTTCAGGATGCGCTGATCTCCATCCTCTCGGAGAAGACGATCTCTGTACCGGAGCTGGGCAAGGAGACCAGTGCCCGCAAGGGCTTCTCCATTATCGCCACCGCCAATACGCGCGACCGCGGCGTCAACGAGATGTCTGCGGCTCTGAAGCGGCGCTTCAATATCATTGTGCTGCCAGCGCCGTCCGACCTGGAGACGGAGCTGTCCATCGTGAAGAAGCGGGTGGGGGAGATTGCCTCCTCCTATGAGCTTCAGGCGGCGGTTCCGGCTGACGAGGCGCTGCTGAAGGTCGTAACAATCTTCCGCGAGCTGCGCAGCGGCATGACCCTTGATAAGAAGGAGAAGGTCAAGACTCCGGCTGGCGTCATCTCTACGGCTGAAGCAATCTCACTGCTGACAAACAGTATGGCACTGGCGGCCAGCTTCGGCAGCGGTGAGCTGACGGATGAAGATCTGGCGGCCGGGCTTCAAGGAGCGATTGTGAAGGATGATGATAAGGATAAGCTGGTCTGGAAGGAATATCTGGACAACGTCATGAAGAAAAAAGGAGCGGACTGGCGCGGACTCTATCAAGCCTGCAGGGAGATGAACGAGTGAGCAGGGCAGCGGTTGCCGGCGTCCATGTCTTTGGGGTGCGGCATCTCTCTCCGGGCGGGGCCAGCCATGTGCTGGACTACCTGAACGAGCTGCAGCCGACCGCTGTGCTGATTGAAGGCCCCGGTGATGCCAGCGCAGAGATCCGCCATCTGACCCATGCGCAGACGAAGCCGCCGATAGCGATTCTGGCCTTCACGGAAGAGGTTCCGGTGCGGACCGTGCTATGGCCGTTCGCGGTGTATTCCCCTGAATATCAGGGGATGAAGTGGGCGCAGGCGAATGGGGCGGAGGCCGAATTCATCGATCTTCCCTCCTCCGTGACGCTGGGCCTCCAGGAGGGGCTGCGTAAGGGTGTCCCGCAGCATCCGCAGCGTCCGGAGCTTAAGCCGGCTGCGCATGAAGAGGGCGAGCCGGCGGAGGACGAACTCCGGGAGCCGGAGTCGGTCTATAGCCGGATTGCCCGGCTTGCCGGTGAACATGACTATGATATGTACTGGGAGCGCAATTACGAGCACAACATGAGCAGCGGAGCATACCGCGCAGCGATCCTGGCGTTCTCGGCTGAGATGCGCGGGCTGTCGGAGTCTGCTGAACGCGCGGAGCAGCCGCGCGAATACGCCTATAATGCCCTGCGGGAGTCATATATGCGGCGGCGGATTCTGCAGAAGATCAGCGAGGGCCACCGGCCGGAGAAGATTGTGGTGATCTGCGGCGCTTATCATGCGGCTGCGTTAACCGATCTCAGCGATGCCATGAGCGATGAGGAGCTTGCGGCACTGCCTTCCCCCGCCACCAAGCTGACGCTGATGCCTTATTCGTATTATAAGCTCTCCAGCATGTCGGGGTATGGTGCGGGCAACGCAGCTCCCCATTACTTCCAGCTGATGTGGGAGCTGATGGCCTCCGGCCGGCCGGAGGAGCTGCCCCACCGCTACCTGTCCTCTGTGGCCCGGCTGGTGCGCCGCTCCGGGACGCACCGCTCTACAGCCGAAGTGATCGAGGCCGTTAGGCTGGCCGAGTCGCTCGCGGCGCTCCACGGCGGCAGCGCGCCGGTGCTGCGCGATCTGCGCGATGCCGCGCAGACGCTGCTCGGCCACGGCGATCTGGCCGCCGTGGCCGATGCACTGGCCCGGGTCGATGTCGGAACGAGCATCGGCAGCCTGGCGGACGGCGTCAGCCAGACGCCGATCCAGGATGACCTGAACCGGCTGCTGAAGCGCTACAAGCTGGAGAAGTACAAATCGACTGTAGCGGCCGATCTGGCGCTGGACTTGCGTGAGAACCGCCGCGTGTCGAGTGAGGAAGCGGCTTATCTTGATCTGCACCGCTCCGTGCTGTTCCACCGGCTGGAGCTGCTGGGCATCCACTTTGCACGCAATGTGCCGACCGGCCAGACCGGAGCGACCTGGGCGGAGCACTGGGTTCTTCAATGGGCGCCGGAGGTGGAGATTGAGGTCGTGGAGTCCACCCTGCTCGGCGAGACGATTGAAGTGGCCGCAGCCTATGTACTGCGGGAGAAGCTGCGGGAATGCCGCTCGATCAGCGAGGCGTCAGCCCTGATCGTGACGGCCTGCGAATGCGCCATGACCTCGCAGATGGAGGAGAGCAGCCGGGTGCTGCAGAGCCTTGCGGTGGACAGCCGCGAAGTGGTATCGATTGCGGCTGCTGCCCGGGAGCTGTCCAAGATTATCGGCTATGGCGATATCCGTAAGGTGGATACCGCTCCGTTCGTACCGCTGCTGGAGGAGCTGTTCCGCCGGGGCTGCCTGTTCCTGCTGGATGCCAGCGGCTGCAATGACGAGGCGGCTTCGCTGATGATTACGGCGATGAATGATCTTAATCTCATCTCGCAGGAGCATGATGAGATTGCTGATACCGCTCTGTGGCTGCAGGAGCTGCTGCAGCTGGCCCAGCGGGATGACCGCAACCCGCGCCTGTCCGGCTTCGCCTGCGCGATCCTGATGGAGCGTGCGGCGATCTCTGCCGCAGAGGTGGCGGCGGAGGTATCGCGCCGCCTGTCGCCGGGCATTCCGGCAGATCTGGGGGCGGGCTGGTTCGAGGGCCTGTCCATGCGCAACCGCTACGGCCTGCTGTCCAGGATGAGCCTGTGGGAGCAGCTGAATGATTATATCAATGCGCTGGAGGATGAGGAGTTCAAGCGCGCCCTGGTCTTCCTGCGCCGGGCGTTCAGCACCTTCTCTCCGCGGGAGAAGACGATGATCTCCGAGCTGCTGGGCGAGCTGTGGGGCGTGAACAGCGAGCAGGCCGCTGAGATTCTGACAGGTGAACTGAAGGAGGAGGAAGCCAAAATGCTGGATGATCTGAACGATTTTGACTTCGATGATCTATAGATGGCAGGCGGGGAATTGAAGGATACCGGGCTGGACAGCGTCATTTCACGCTGGCGTCTGATTCTGGGCCAGGAGGCGGAAGCCTCCCTGTCCGCCTGCTCCGCAGGCGGCGGGCAGCTGCTTAGCGAAGAAGAGATGATTATGGATGCCGCCCTGGAAGCCATATATAATGAGACGGGTGCAAGCGGGGCAGACGGCAACGCAGGCATGGGCACAAATCGCCGGGGCGCCGGCTCCGGCCGTTCCGCGATCAATCTGTCCAAGTGGCTCGGTGATGTGCGCAGTCTCTTCCCGGAGGATGTGGTCTCGGTGATACAGAACGATGCGATGGAGCGCAAAGGCTGGAAGCAGCTGCTCTTCGAGCCGGAGCTGCTGGCTGCCGTGAAGCCTGACATCCAGCTTGTCGGCACGCTGCTTGCACTAAAGGGCAAGATTCCCGAGAAAACCAAAGAAACGGCAAGAATGCTTGTCCAGGCGCTGGTGGATGAGCTGGTCAAGCTGCTGGAGACCGACATCCGCCGCGCGGTCACCGGAGCGCTCAACAAGCGGCAGCATTCACCGCTCCCTTCCCTCAGCGGGCTGGACTGGAAGCGGACGATTGAGCGCAACCTGAAGCATTACGACGCCGAGCGGCAGATCATTATCCCTGAGCGCTTCTTCTATTTCGACCGCGCCCGCCGCAGCAAGGAATGGACAGTGATCGTGGACATTGACCAGAGCGGCTCGATGGCCAGCTCCGTGATCTGGGCTTCCGTGATCGGTTCGATCTTCGCCAGCATCCCGGCGCTCAGCACCCGGGTCGTGGCCTTTGACACCGAGGTGGTGGATCTGACCGAGCAGTGCGCGAATGATCCGGTTGATATGCTCTTCGGCATTCAGCTCGGCGGCGGCACAGATATTAACAAGTCTGTGAAGTACTGCGAGCAGTTCATTGAAGAGCCGAAGAAGACGCTGTTCATCATCATCTCGGACCTGTACGAGAACGGCAATCAGGCCGGACTGGTCCGCCGGATGCGCGAGCTGCGCGAATCGGGTGTGCGGACCATGACGCTGCTGGCCTTGTCTGATGAAGGCAAGCCTTATTACGATGAGCGGCTGGCCGCCCAGCTTAGCCGTGACGGCACCCCTTGCTTCGCCTGTACGCCGGCGAAGCTGCCGGTTCTGGTCGAAGGGGCGCTGAAGGGCCAGGATCTGGGCGAGCTGGCGAAGCGTCTGGGACTCGGCCGGTAATTTCTGATCAGCGGACAGGAAACAGTTACTTTACAATCACATATTGTGTAACATGCCGCTATCATTTATAATCGGTTATTAAAAAGCACCTTTACCTAGGCGCTGCTTGAAAGGAACTGAATGTCTTATGTCAAGGAAGTTGAGAGCGGGTATTGTTGGCGGTACCGGAATGGTCGGCCAGCGTTTCATTGCACTTCTTGAGAATCATCCATGGTTTCAGGTAACGGCTATCGCGGCCAGCGCCAATTCGGCCGGCAAGTCCTATGAGGAGTCCGTCCAGGGCAGATGGAAGCTGTCCACGCCTATGCCTGAGGCGGTCAAAGGCATCCTGGTTCAGGACGCCTCCAAGGTAGAAGAGGTGGCTGCGGATGTAGACCTGATCTTCTGTGCTGTCGATATGAAGAAGGAAGAGATCAAGGCGCTGGAAGAAGCTTATGCGCGTACCGGAACTCCGGTAATCTCCAACAACTCGGCGCACCGCTGGACGCCGGATGTTCCGATGGTGATCCCTGAGATCAACCCGGAGCATCTTGAGGTTATTGCCCAGCAGCGTAAACGCCTGGGTACAGAGACCGGATTCATCGCTGTGAAGCCGAACTGTTCCATCCAGAGCTACATGCCTACCCTTCATGCGCTCCATGAGTTCAAGCCGTCCAAGGTAGTCGTTACGACATACCAGGCGATTTCGGGCGCAGGCAAGACCTTCACCGACTGGCCGGATATGGTGGATAACGTCATTCCGTTTATCGGCGGAGAAGAAGAGAAGAGCGAGCAGGAGCCGCTGCGGATCTGGGGCCAGGTTACTGGAGAGGGCATTGTTCCAAGCGAGCAGCCGGTTATTACTACACAGTGTATCCGTGTGCCTGTAGCCGACGGCCATATGGCGGCAGTCTTCGCCTCCTTTGAGCAGAAGCCCTCCAAGGAAGAGATTCTCGAACGCTGGAGCAGCTTCCAGGGCCGTCCGCAGCAGCTTGGTCTGCCGAGCGCGCCTAAGCAGTTCATCACTTACTTCGAGGAAGAGAACCGTCCGCAGACCCGGCTGGACCGTGATATTGAACACGGCATGGGCATCTCTGCAGGACGTCTGCGTGAGGATTCGCTGTACGATTACAAATTCGTCAGCCTGTCCCACAACACGGTTAGAGGGGCTGCCGGCGGTGCGGTGCTGATCGCTGAGCTGCTTAAGGCTGAGGGATATATTCAGCCCAAGTAAGCCATTCTAAGCCCTTGATGATTACGCTTGATGCAGCCTGCCGGAGCTTCTCCGCGCAGGCTGTTTGCAGTTTCGCCTGACAGAGCCTCCTTAATCATGGTAAGATTTGATTTGGAAGCGTATCAGGTGTTCCTTATATACTATGGTGATTATGGTGCGGAAGCAGGGACAATCATGAGAATTGACAAGTATATCAGCGTGACGGGCCTGTACCCGCGGCGGGAGACAGCCCGCCTGATTGCCGCCGGGCGGATCACGATTAACGGAACTGGCTGTGCAGCGGGGGCTATCGTGGAGCCGGGTGATATAGTAGCCGTTGACGGCGTGACGGTTACCCCGGACCGGGGGGAACGCGTCTATTTGGCCCTAAACAAGCCAGCCGGGATTACCTGTACAGCTGACCGGCAGGTGGAAGGGAATATCGTGGATTATGTCGGCTATCCCTCGCGGATCTTTGCAGTCGGGCGGCTCGACAAGCAGTCGGAAGGGCTGATTCTCATGACCAACGACGGCTCGATTGTGAACCGGATGATGCGCGCGGAGCATCATCATGAGAAGGAGTACACCGTTACGGTGGACAAGCCGGTCACAGCGGATTTTTTGCAGGAGATGGCAGACGGTGTAGAGATTCTGGGAACCCGGACCCGGCCTTGTCTCACCCGGCAGCTCGCGGAGAAGGAATTCTCCATCGTGCTGACCCAGGGGTTGAATCTGCAGATCCGCCGGATGTGCAAAGCGCTGGGCTACCGGGTGCTGCGCCTGGAGCGTATCCGGATTATGCATCTTACACTTAGTGGCCTTTCCCGGGGAGAATGGAGAATGCTAACCCTGGAGGAATTGGCCGAGCTCCATACCAGACTGGAGGGATAACCTGCGATCACAACTTTTAGGAGGATGACATGCGGATTATTAGCTTATTGATAGCATTAGCGCTGATAGCGGGGTGCAGCGGGACAGGTGGCGGCGGCAAGGCGTCCAGTCCGTCAGCGGTGCCGGCAGCTTCCCCTTCAGCAGATTCACAAGCGGCAACACAGGATACGCTGGTGGAGGATGAAGCGGCGGCAGCGCTTGCCGAAGCTTCATCAGAAATTGCCGATGAGTACCCTGGCTTCGTACATATGGATGCGGTACAACTGAACGGGCAGGTCTTTCAGGTGTACTACTGGAACAAGGGAGATTTCGCATATACGCAGTTTGCCATAGTCAAAGAGGGTAAGATGGTCTTCGACAGCAAGAAAGCCGGACTGGTTCTCGAAGGCGGGAGCATCTGGAATGAGGCTGAGGAGATGTGGGCGGAAGCGGTGGTGCAGAACAACCGGAATACCTTCCTGTTCAGCCTGATGGACAACCGGCCGGAGTACGCATCCATTATCGTAGAGGAGATTGACGATGCCATGCAGGTTACCGTCAACGACCAGGTCAGCGTCAGCTATGAGGATGTGGACCAGGACGGCAGCGAGGATCTGCTGGCGATTCCGTTCGCAGCCCAGTCCCCGCTGGGGCCTGCGCTCACAGGAGTCTATCAGCTGAACGGACTGGAGTATGTGCCGGACAAGGCGCTTACCAGACAGTATGCTGACAGTCAGCTGCTGTCCAGCGAGCAGGAGTACAAAAACAACCCGTCAGAGCAGACCCTGGAGCAGCTGCTGAACGCCTATCTGATTCTTGGGAAACGTTCGGAGGCACTGACCCGGTTTGAGGAGTTCTATGAATGGGCGGGGCAGATGGCCGGAGATGGCGGATTCGTGGATGAATATGCCCGGCTGCTGCGGGAGACAGAGACTGCCGGGCAGCTTAATGGCTGGATGGACAAGCTGAAGCCGCTGCGGACTGCGAAATAGGCAGGCTTGCCAGCAAAAATAAGGGATTCCCGGAGGTTGAGGTTCAACTCCCGGGAATCCCTTGTTTCCGTCATTGAAGGGCCGGCCAAGCTGTTACACTTACATATAAGCAACCTGCCTACTCTTTTGTCCGAAACTGCTTGTTATACAGATCGCTGTACACTCCGCCCGCAGCCAGCAGTGTATCATGACGGCCTGACTCTGCGATTGTGCCGTCCTGCACGACCAGGATCAGATCGGCGGCCATGATGGTGGAGAGGCGGTGGGCGATTACAATACTGGTCTTCCCGTGCATCAGCTGCTGCATGGCTTGCTGGATATAATACTCAGATACCGTGTCCAGGGAAGAGGTAGCCTCGTCCATAATGATTACCGGCGGGTTCTTGAGCAGGACGCGGGCTATCGAGAGGCGCTGCTTCTCGCCGCCGGACAGCTTGATGCCCCGGTTGCCGACCACCGTGCTGTAGCCTTCAGGCAGCTGCATGATGAACTCATGAATGTAGGCGGCCTCACATGCGGCGATCATCTTGGCCTCGGTGGCCTCGGCTTGGGCATAGAGCAGATTCTCGCGGATCGTTCCGTTGAACAGGTATGTATCCTGGGTAACCAGGCCAATCTGCGAGCGGAGGGAATGAAGAGTGAACTCACGGATATCCCTGCCGCCGATACGGATGACCCCTGCATCCGGTTCATATAGCCTTAGGATGAGATTGGTTATGGTTGTTTTGCCAGATCCGCTTGGCCCGACCAGCGCGGTCAGAGATCCGGCAGCGGCGGTGAAGGAGATGCCCTTAAGTGCCGGCTTGTCCGGCTGATAGGCGAAGCTCACCTGCTCGAAGCGGATATCTTCCCCGGCCGCATGCCCGGGCAGCGCGAGCGGTGAATCCACAATAAGCGGCTCCATATCGAAATATTCAAAGATCCGCTCAAACAGCGCCGCTGAACGCTTCACCTCCACATACAGGTTGGTCATCTGCAAAACCGGACTATAGAGCCGGCCCAGCAGGGCTACAAAGGTAATAATGGCGCCGATCGTCAGTTCGCCCTGAATATACAAATACCCTCCGTAGAGATAGATCAGCAACGGCCCGATACTGGTAAAGGTGGTGAGGACCATCATGAACCAGCGGCCGGCCATGGATTCGCGGATTTGCAGCCGTGTGGTCTGGGCATTCACCGCCTGGAAGCTTTCCAGCTCGCGGGGTTCCCGTGTGAACAGCTTCATGAGGATATAGCCGCTAAGGCTAAGAGTCTCCTCGATGATCCGGTTCTGTTCGGAGAGCTTCTCCTGCGTCTCCTTGGCGATCTTCCAGCGCACATTCCCCATCTTGCGGGTAGGTACGATGAACAGGGGAACAATGAGCACGCCGAGCAGCGCCAGCTTCCAGTTCATCAGGAACAGGGTGACCGCTGTAGACACCAGTATGAACAGGTTGCTGGCAAAATTGACCACGGTGCTGCTGAACACACCCTGAATTCCGGCAATATCGCTGGTCATCCGGGTGATAATCTCCCCTTGCCGGACACTTGCGAAGAACTGAAGCGGCATGCCCTGCAGGTGGCGGTACATCTGATTCTTCATGTCATGGACAATATTCTGGGAGATAAAAGAGTTCAAGTAATTCTGCAGCACGCCGAGCAGGCCAGATACAACTGTTGTAACTAACGAAGCGGCTATGAGCAGAACTAGCAGGTGGAGGTCTTTGCCGGGTAGCGCCTTGTCAATAATCTGCTGAATCAGGATCGGGGGAAGCAGCCCCAGCACTGCCGATACCACCAGCACAAGCATCACCAGCAGGGTCTGCCCCCAATAGGGCAGGAAATACCTGACGATGCGGAGCAGCAGCGCTTTGGACAGGCTCAGCTTGACGTCAGTATCGTCGAATTTCAGAGGGCCGTGACCCGGCCCCCGGCCGGACATGGGCCTGTTACCGCTAGACATTCATTCATCACCAGCTAACATTGGAATAGTAAGACATTTATTGCTTCAAGTGTCATGGGCATTATACGCCTGGAAGGAGAGAGGATGCAATGAGAATTGAGACTCTGGCTATTGAGCATAAGGGCTTGCGTTATACGGTAAGACCTGCTGTGGCGGAGGATGCCGGAGCCTTGTCCGCTCTGAGACTGCAGGTGGACGGGGAGACGGAGTATCTGGACCGGGTGCCGGGCGAGGGATTCATGGACCCGGAGGCATGGGCATCTCTGATCGCAGCGGATACGGAGCATCGCAGGAATCTGTGTCTGGTCGCTGACGTTCAGGGCAGGCTGGCCGGCTTCGCCCGATGTGAAGGCAGCGAGTGGCAGCGGCTGGCGCACCGGGCCGAATTCGGAGTGGGAGTGCTCCGGGAGTTCTGGGGCTACGGCATCGGCAGAAGCCTGCTCCAGGAAGTAATCCGGTGGGCGGACAACGAAGGCTTAGAGAAGCTGAGTCTGCAGGTGCTGGAGACGAACGATAAGGCGATCCGGCTGTATCACAGCCTCGGCTTTGAGGTCGAAGGCGTCCTGCGCAGAGACAAACGGCTGGCGGACGGGCAATTCTATAATACCGTTGTGATGGGCAGATTGCGGCCGCAGGTATAACCAACAAGCACCCGCAGTGCGGACTTCCGGCAGATGCGGGTGCTTAGGAATACGGAGACTAAGGTGTAATCGAAAAACCGATCACAATTGCACGGGGAGCGGCGTGTGGAGCAGATGTAATCGAAAAACCGATCACAATTGGACGGGGAGCGGCGCGTGGGCCCAATTTAATCGAAAAACCGATCACAATTGGACCAGGCGTGGCGCGCAGGGCGAATATAGTCGAAAAACCGATCACATTGGGCCAGCGTGGGGTGTGTGAACGGAAAGTAATCGAAAAACCGCACACATCCGGCCCGCGTAAGGGTCCACAGGCTGGATGTGTGCGGAAAACTGAACACGCCGCCAGAAAGCAGACGGCTGAAGAGCGATGGGGGGGCCGCATAGAGAGGGAGCGAGTCCCCCCAACCATTCACCGTTCAACAGATTTACCTCTATCGTCCCGCAAATTCGCTCTCCAGAAGCTGGGCGAAGCTCCGGGTCGTCTTGCGGATCTGCTGCGCTCCGGCAATGGCCGAGATCACAGAGATCCCGTCCGCTCCGGCGCGGATGACCGGGGGAGCATTGTCCACGGTGATTCCGCCGATCCCTACTACAGGAATAGACAGTCCGCAGCGCCGCAGCTCCTCAATGACTGACGTTCCCCGGACGGCCTGGGCATCGTCTTTGGAGTTAGTAGGGTACACTGGGCCGACCCCCAGATAATCCGCGCCGTCTGCGATTGCCTGCTCCGCTTCCGCCAGGCTGTGGGCAGACACCCCGATGATCTTGTGATTCCCCAGCCGCTCCCGGATCAGCCGGGCGGGCAAATCGTCCTGGCCGACATGAATGCCGTCCGCATCCAGCGCGGCAGCCAGCTCCAGATCATCATTGACGATAAAGGGAATCTGATGGGCATGGCAGATCTGCCGGAGCTGCTTCCCCAGTGTGAGCCGGGCGGTGCCGGTAAGGGCGGCAGGACCCTTTTCACGGAATTGGAACAGGGTAATCCCGCCCTCTGCCGCTGCTGTCAAGGTGTCTGCCGGAGAGAGCCGGCAGTTGACGCTGCCCATGATGAAGTAGAGCTTCAGCAGTCTGCGTATTTCTTCGCTGTTGATCCGGCTCACCGCTGATCCCCCCTTGACCGCACACGCTTTCCGTATGCAAAATGATTGGTCGGCCCCTGGCCTGCCCCGATGCTCAGACTGTCCTCAATGGCCGCTTGAATGAAATCCTTGGCTAACTGGACAGCATCCGGCATGGAGCGCCCGCCCGCCAGCGCTGCCGTGAGCGCCGCCGAGAAGGTGCAGCCGGTACCGTGGGTATGCCGGGTCTCGATCCGCGGACTGGACAGATACTTGAATTCCTGCCCGTCGTAGAGCAGATCCACTGCTTCATCTCCCTCCGGGCCATGCCCGCCTTTCAGGATGACATATTCCGGTCCCATCGCATGAAGGACTCTGGCCGCTTGCTCTCTGTCCCCGTGGCTCCGAATCTTCATGCCGGTCAGCATCTCGGCCTCCGGAAGATTGGGCGTGATGGCAAGAGACAGCGGCAGCAGGCTGGTAATCAGCGCCTCCACCGCTTCCTGCAGCAGCAGCTGAGAGCCGCCCTTGGCAACCATGACCGGATCGATTAAGAGCTGCTGCTGCCAGCCGAATTGCTTCACCTTGGCGGCGACCACGCGGATAATCCCGCTGCTGAATAACATCCCGGTCTTAATGGCATCCGGCGGCAAGTCGCTGCCGACCGCTTCAAGCTGTGCCGCCACCGCTTCAGGGTCCAGCGGATAGACTCCGTGAACGCCAAGCGTATTCTGTGCAGTAATTGCGGTCAGCGCGGACATGCCATACACGCCCAGCTCCTGAAACGTCTTCAGATCCGCCTGAATCCCTGCACCTCCGCCGCTGTCAGACCCGGCGATGGTCAATGCTTTGCTTATACTGATGCTCATCTTGTGTACATTCTCCTTTGGCAAGTAAGGTTCTATTGTCCAAGCAGGACCAGCCGGGAACGGCTGCTATAGAGCTCCGGCGTTACCAGGGACAGCTGGTTCAGGAATTCAATCTGGAAGCTGCCCGGACCCTGTCCCTCCGCCGCTTCAGCTGCAAGCTCGGCAGCTACACCATAGAACGAGAGGGCTTCGGCTGCAGCCTCCAGCGCGTTACCGCTGCTTACAGCCAGGAATGCACCCACCACCGCACTGAGCAGGCAGCCGGTGCCTGTAACCTTGGTGAGGATGGGATGGCCGTTGCTGGCAATATAAGTGCGCGTGCCATCTGTAATCACATCCTCTTGGCCGGTAATGATCACAACGCAGTTCAGCTTTTGCGCAGCCTTGACTGCTAAGGCTACAGCATCGCCCTCGCCTGCCCCGGCATCGACGCCTTTGCTGGCCCAGCTCTCCCCGGCGACGTTGGCCACCTCGGCGACATTGCCGCGCAGTGCGGTGAGCTGTAGCCCGCCCAGCAGCTTCGCGGTTACCTCCGTGCGGTAAGCGGTAGCGCCTGCACCGACGGGATCAAGCACCAGCGGGACGCCCTGCCGGTTCGCCGCCTGCCCGGCTTTGAGCATGGACGCGATAGCAGCATCATTCAGCGTGCCGATATTCAGCACAACGGCTCCGGCCATTGCAGCCACATCCGCGACCTCTTCAGGCGCATCGGCCATGAAGGGGGAGGCCCCCAGGGCAAGCAGCCCGTTCGCAGTGAAGTTCGCGACTACGATATTCGTAATATTATGGACCAGCGGGTTGGTCTGGCGTACCTTGGTTAGAAATGACATCATGATTCCTCCTGTTAAGGGTTATTAGGTTTATTCTGCCAGATTGACAAAAGCATCCTTACTGCCGCCATCCCCAGCCAGCAGGCCGCTCTCCTTCAGCCACTTGCCGACCTTCTCCCAGGACTCCTCCTCCTGGTGGCCGAAAGGCTGTGTGCCTGCATCCATTAGCGGGAGCAAAATCTCCAGGCTGCGCTGCTCAATCGCTTCATCCAGCGGGGCGGTGTCTTCCTGATGGGCAAGCAGCAGCTTCAGGGCCGCGTCCGGGTTCGCGGCGACGAATTGCTGGCCTTTGCGGATGGCCTTCACGAACCGGCTGTACTCGTCCCGGGATTTCTCTAACCCTTGCTCACTGGCGACCAGCACCAGCTCATAATAATCTGGAACTCCATAGTCCACGGGGTTGAAGGAGCGGACCGGGTGGCCTTCCTTCTCCAGGATCAGCTGCTCATGGTTGATGAAGCCGCCCATAATTCCGTCCACGCGGCCGGTGGAGAGCGCAGGAACCAGATCGAAGCCGACATCGGCCAGCTTCACTGTTGCCGGATCTCCGCCGTCACTCTTCACCATCGTATTGAGCATGGCTTCATACAGGGGAACAGAGGAATATCCGGCCTGCTTGCCCGACAGCTCGGCAGGGCGGGTGATTCCGCTGTCCTCTGCAACCATGAGATGGTTCAGCGGGTGCCGGACCAGGGCGGCGATGGATTGAACCGGAATCTGCTCATCTCTGGCCAGCAGCACCTGCGGCTGATAGCTGAGCGCCAGATCCACTTTGCCGGCTGCAACAAGCTTCAATGCGTCATTCGTGTCAGCAGGCATCTGAATGTCCACGTCCAGCCCTTCTTCGGCAAAATAACCCTCAGCCTGTGCCGCATACAGGAAGGAATGGACGGCGTTCGGATACCAGTCGAGCATAATGGACAGCTTGTGTGCTGCTCCGCCGGTCCCGGCTTCGGGGGCGGCAGAGGCTTCTGCCTGAGAGCCGGAAGCCTCCGGCTGATCCGGATTGCCGCAGCCCCCCAGAAGCATAAGCGCAAAGAGCATTAATGCATAGATCAGACAATGGAATGGCCTCGATAAGCTGCTTTTAAGATAGCGGTTGTAACGGAATGGGGTCATAAATAACGTCCTCTTTTCTTCAGAATAATCTTCTCCAGCCCGGCGACACACAGGAACAGCGCAATGCCCATAACAGATAGCAGCACCACCGCCGCGAACATCTCGGCGCTATGCAGATTCCCCGCCATCCGGCGGCTGAAATAGCCGAGTCCCCGGCTGCCGCCCAGCCATTCCCCGAGCGTTGCACCGATCACACAATACACCACCGACAGCTTCAGTCCGGAGAACAAGGAGGGCAGGGCCAGAGGCACGGCCACCTTGCGGAGGATCTGCCAGCGGTTCGCGCCTAATGTCAGCAGCAGGTGGCTGTAAGCATCCGTATTCTTGGACAACCCGTCATAAGCGCCGATAACCACCGGGAAAAAGGCAGTCAAAAATACAATTGCCACCTTGCTCCACAAGGTATAGCCGAACCACATGATGAACAGCGGGGAGAGGGCGATCAGCGGCACGGTCTGGCTCATAATCAGCAGCGGATACAGCGCTGTGGCCAGCGGACGGAACAGGTGCATAAGCGTTCCCAGCAGACATCCGCAGATTACGGATAGTGCGAAGCCTGTGAGCACCTCCAGCAGCGTGGCAGGAAGATGCAGGCCGAACAGCAGGCGGCGGTCTTCGATTAATGCCACCCAGATGGCGGACGGAGCAGGCAGAATAAACGGGGGAACCAGGCCCAGGCGCGCCACCGTCTCCCAGAGCGCAAGCGTCAAGCAAGTAAGCAGGGCAGAGGGACCGTAACTCCTGAGCAGTCTTCTAGCTGCGGTGTTCATACAGCATCAGCTCCAGATCCCGCCGCAGCGCGGCGAATTGCGGTTCATAGCTCAGGCTGTGATGGCGCGGGCGGGGAAGCCCGGGGGAGTATTCCCGGATTCCGTCCCCGCTCCGCCCGGTCATCAGATAGATCCGGTCGCTGAGCAGCAGCGCTTCCTCCAGATCATGGGTGATGAACAGCACGGTTTTGTCCAGCTCAGACCAGAGCTCCAGCAGCCAGAGCTGAAGAGAGCGCCTGGTTATGGCATCGAGGGCTCCGAACGGCTCATCGAGCAGCATCAGCTCATTCCCGGCAGCGACCGTACGCAGGACTGCCACCCGCTGGCGCATCCCGCCGGACAGTTCATGCGGATATGCGGCTTCTGCCTCCGCCAGCCCGAAGCGTTGCAGCAGGGCGCGGATCTCAGCCGTAGCTGCTGCTTTGGAGCAGTGGCGCTTCAGCTCCCAGGGCAGCAGGCAATTGTCCAGCACCGTTCTCCAGGGCAGCAGCAGATCCTGCTGCGGCATATATGCGACTTGGCCCAGTCTCGCGGCCGCAGAGGCTGTAACTTCCCCGTTCATCGTAACGGTGCCGCTGCTTGGCTCCAGCAGGCCGGCGATGATGCGGAATAAGGTGCTTTTGCCGCAGCCGCTGGCCCCGACAATTGAGATGAACTCCCCGCGGCGCACCTGCATGGAGAGCCCGGAGAACACCGGAGGGCCGGATGGGGGAGCGCTGAAGGTATAAGCGAGATTGGAAATATTAATCATAAGACCGGATGCAGCCCTCCTCGGCATGGGATAACAGCCATACGAACAACAAAAAAGCCCCGTTCATTCCCGGAGGACATGAATGGGGCTGAAGGTACAGTCAGCTGCGGCGGCAGAACGCACGGCACTACTACACTCTTCTGCTCCACTTCCCTCCGCTGGCATGACCCAGATCAGGTTCCAAGGGTCCGAAGCGCAAGCTTCGTCTCAGTCGTCCGACTCCCCTAGTGAAAAAACAGGTGCTATTGAATTCGTAATTGGTACTTAATATACCATAAAATTCCCGGTTGTAAAGAGCCTTCGGTCAGCGCGCGGTGAGGCCGGTAACAAATAAAGTGACGATTCCCCGGGAGATATCCAGCTTGGAGGACTGATGCCGCTTCTGCTCATACAGGTACAGGTCCGGACTGAGTACAGCGATCAGCGCCGGACTGGCGAACGCCGGATCAATGTCGATAATTTCCCCGTTTGCCGCAGCCCGCTGGAGCAGAACACTCATAATTCCTCCCAGCCGCTGGAAAAAAGGATGCTCAAACTGCGTCAGCTGTTTCTTCCCGGTGAACTCGGATTTGATCATATTCAGCAGCTCGGCATATTGCTCAATGAAATCAGCCACCTGCTCTATGCTGTGCTGCAATTGTGCAAGCGCAGGCTCTTCAGCTGGAGCGGCAGCCACCTGCTGCTCCAGACCGGACAGGAACTGATCTGCGCTCCCCTTCAGCAGGGCCGAGCAGATCTCTCCCTTATCCGTAAAGCGGCGGTAGAGTGACCCTTGTCCAATCCCCGCGCGTTTGGCAATGCTGTACATGCTGACGGCTTCCAGGCCGCTCTCGTTGAACAGCTGGCGGGCGGCTTCGAGTATCCGCTCGACATAGGGATCGGCAGGCCCCCGTGTGTTGTCATCAGCTGGCGGCATGGCTTCTGGTTTCTTCATGACGTCCCCTTTCAGAAAATGAATGATCAATTTACTGAAAAACAAATAAAAGAATTGACAGAACGGACAATTGTCCGTAGACTATAAAATGCAACAACGGACAGTTGTCCGTTCACCCATTATATAGATAAACCTGCCCGCCGGTCAATGCAGCCCGCGGACAGCGCAGGAGGAGAAGAGATATGGATCAGACCTTGAAGCAGGACGCGGATTTCCGCCTGTCCGGCATTCTGGTGCCGCTGCTGGCGATCATTGCCGGCGTATTTATGGTTGTTCTGGACAGCACGGCAATGAATGTGGCCCTGTCCAGGCTGGTGGTGGATTTCAAGACGGATTTGCATACGCTGCAATGGGTGGTGACCGGCTATATGCTGGCCCAGGCTTCAGTCATTCCGCTCTCAGGCTGGCTGTCTGACCGGTTCGGAGCCAAGACGGTCTTCCTGACAGCGGTTATTGTTTTTACTATAGGTTCTATTCTGTGCGCGACCCCGAGCAGTGCAGAGTGGCTGATCGCCTTCCGTGTCCTTCAGGGGCTGGGCGGGGGCTGTGTTCTCCCGGTCGGGATGGCCTACGTCTACAGGCTGGCACCGAAGAGCAAGGTCGGCGTGGTCATGGGAATTATGGGGATTCCGGTGCTGTTCGCCCCGGCAATTGGCCCGGTGCTGTCCGGCTGGCTGGTGGAATATCATTCCTGGCGCTGGATCTTCCTGATCAATATTCCAATTGGCATTATCTGTGTGCTGATCGGGCTGCGCAAGCTGCCGGGTGCGGCGAAGAGCGCTGTCCCGGGCATGGATAAGTTCGGGATCATTCTTGGGCCGCTGGCATTTGCTTCACTCACCTACGGGGTCAGCCAGGGGGCGCAGAGCTGGACCTCAGGCAAGACGCTGACCGGCCTGCTGCTTGGAGCCGTTGCCCTGATCGCCTTCGTGATCGCCGAGCTGCGCTCCAGAACACCGCTGCTGGAGCTGCGGATTCTGAAGTCCGTTGACTTCACAACCGGCATTATCGTCCAGTGGATTGCCCAGTTCGGCCTGTATGGCGCATTGTTCCTGCTGCCGCAATTCCTGCAGCAGGCCCGCGGCTTCGGTGCCTTCGATACCGGACTGACGCTGCTGCCGCAAGCCATTGCCTCCGGCCTTATGATGCCGATCGCCGGTATTCTGTTCGACCGGATCGGGGTGCGCTGGCTTGTCGTCTGCGGACTCAGCCTGGTCTCCGGCGCATTATTCCAGTATTCCCACGTCGATCTGAACACGCAGAGCCGCGATCTGATCCTGCCGCTGATTATGTGCGGTGCCGGTATGGGAATGATGATGATGCCGATGAATACGCATCTGCTGAACAAAGCGCCGAGCCACCTGGTGAACCGGGTCACTTCGCTGACCAATTCGATGCAGCAGGTTATTACATCACTTGCCGTATCTACACTGGTTACGATTCTTACGGCAAGAACAACGGCCCGTGCGACTGAGATGAAGGAAGCGGCAGCCGCAGCCGGCCAAAGTGCCGCCGGAGCCTCCCAGGGAGCCTTGCAGCTGGCGAAGCAGACCGTTCTGTCCCAAGGCTTCGCCGATACCTTCCATATTATGATGTTCGTAGCTATGGGGGGCGCCGTGCTTGGACTTCTGCTCCGCCGGGGCCGCAAATCCGCAGGCGAACACCAGAAAGAGCGGGCGGTGGCTGAGATCCCGCACGGATAATTGTCATAGCCCAGAAAGCATAGAGCAGCGTTTCTCCTGTTAAGGGAGGGGCGTTGTTTTTGTGTTGTACCGTGATGCCAACAAGCATTTCGGGGTAAGCTAAACTAGAAAATGGAATATGTTATAAATCCGATTAATATAATCGGAAAAAGTCATTGGCGCAGGAGCCAGGCCGGTGTAACTATCCGTTTTGCCGGTCACACGGTACCTATACAGAAGCTGTGAGAGGGGATAAATCGAATGAAAAAATTAAGCCTGACGATTGTGCTGCTCCTGACCATGATTATGGTTGCAGCCTGCGGCAACAACAATACTAAAAATTCAGCAACTGGAGGGAATGGCGGGTCTGAATCTGCGGGACAGACTAGCGCGGCACCAGGTGCGGAGAACAGCCTGGAGGCCGTCAAGGCCAGCGGGAAGCTGCGGATCGGAACGGAAGGCACCTATGCGCCGTTCACTTATCATGATGCGGACGGCAAGCTGACAGGCTTCGATGTCGAGATTGCTGAAGAGGTGGCCAAGCGTATGGGTGTGAAGCCGGAGTTCATTGAAACCCAGTGGGACGGGATTTTTGCCGGAATGGATGCCAAGCGCTTCGATGCAATCTTCAATGAAGTCTCCATTACGGACGAGCGCAAGGTGAAATATGATTTCTCCGATCCGTACATTGTATCCAAGGCGGTGCTGATTGTGCCGGAGGATAACCAGGACATTAAGTCCTTTGCAGACCTGAAGGGCAAGAAGGCCGGACAGTCGCTCACCAGCAATCTCGGCAAAATCGCTACCGACAACGGTGCCGAGATCGTATCCATTGAAGGCTTCAACCAGGCGATCGACCTGCTGCTCTCGGGGCGGATTGATGCCACAGTCAATGACGGCTTGTCTTATCTCGACCTGAAGAAGCAGAGGCCGGATGTCAAAATCAAGCAGGTTGATGAGATTGCCGAAGGCTCGCATAGTGCAGCAGTATTCCTGAAGGGCAACGACGAGCTGGTGCAGGCAGTGAATGCAGCGCTGGCTGACATGAAGAGCGACGGAACCTATCTGAAGATTTCCGAGAAATATTTTGGCGCAGATGTATCGAAATAAAATAACGAACTGGACCGGGGTGGAGCCGCAGGCTTCCGCCCTGCAGGACCAAGAAGGGTATCGGAATGATGGATGACCGTCAATTGCAAATTTTCCTGGATTCGCTGCTGCCTCTGTTCAAAGCCGGGGTAGCTTTTACCCTGCCGCTTGCACTGGTATCCTTCATCCTGGGCCTGGTGCTGGCGGTAATCACCGCGCTTGCGCGATTGTCCTCCTGGAGAATCCCGAGGCTGATCGCCCGCTTCTATGTCTGGGTGATTCGGGGGACGCCGCTGCTGGTGCAGCTGTTTATTATTTTCTACGGATTGCCTGCCGCCGGGATTGTGCTGGAGCCGTTCGTGGCAGCGGTGATCGGGTTCACGCTCAGTGTCGGGGCCTATTCCTCGGAGATCATCCGGGCAGCCATTCTGTCCATCCCCAAAGGCCAGTGGGAGGCCGCGTTCTCTGTCGGCATGAGCCGCAGACAAGCACTCCGCCGGGTCATTCTGCCCCAGGCTGTCCGGGTGTCGGTGCCGCCGCTATCGAACTCATTCATCAGTCTGGTGAAGGACACCTCACTTGCAGCAAGCATCACCTATGTAGAGATATTCAGAAAGGCCCAGCAGATCACCGCGACCACCTACGAGCCGCTGCTGCTCTATTGTGAAGCGGCGCTGTTCTATCTGCTGTTCTGCTCCGTTCTGTCGGCGCTGCAGAATGCGCTGGAGAAGCGGCTGGACCGGTATACGGCGGGTTAAGGAGGCATACGGATGATAGAAATACGCGATTTACATAAGTCCTTCGGTCCGCTGGAGGTGCTGAAGGGCGTCGATCTCACCGTGGAACACGGTCAGGTTATGGTGATTATCGGACCTTCAGGCTCCGGCAAAACCACCCTGCTGCGCTGCTTCAATCTGCTGGAGATCCCGGATCAGGGCAGACTGACGCTGAATACCGTGAAGCTGGAGTTCACCCCCGGCGGTAAAATTCCCCAGCGCACCTTGCTGTCCCTGCGCCAGCAGACCGGAATGGTCTTCCAGTCCTACAATCTGTTCCCGCATATGACTGCGCTCGGCAATGTGATGGAGGGACAGGTTACGGTACAGAAGCGGTCCAAGGAGGAAGCGAAGGCGAAAGCCTTAATTCTGCTGGACAAAGTAGGTCTGGCGGACAAGGCCGATGCTTATCCGCACCAGTTGTCCGGGGGCCAGCAGCAGCGCGTGGCCATCGCCCGGGCGATGGCGGTGGAGCCGGAGGTGCTGCTGTTCGATGAGCCGACCTCGGCGCTCGATCCCGAGCTGGTCGGCGAGGTGCTGAAGGTCATCAGACAGCTGGCCCGGGAAGGGATGACGATGGTCATTGTCACTCATGAGATGAAGTTCGCAGCCGATGTCGCTGACCGGATCATCCTGATGGATCAGGGAGTCATTCTGGAGCAGGGTACGCCGCAGCAGGTGCTGGAGCAGACGAAGAATCCGCGGGCCTTGCAGTTCCTGAACAGGCTGAGCGGGGAAGAGTAACACGGAAGTAGAAGACACAGGAAAAGGCAGAACGGAGAGAATCCGGTCTGCCTTTGGCTGTTTATGGGGTGGATATTATTGCGGTGTTCCTCCATCGCTGACGGACTTCAGATAGTCCAGGGCATTGAACAGCATAACGGCAGCTTCCGCGCGGGTGATCTGGCTCTTCGGATTGAACTTGCCGCTTGCGTCAAGCGTGTTGATTTTGTACTTCAGCGACCGCTGGATGCTGCCCTGATAAGAAGGATTAAGCGCATCGGCATCGGCAATATCCGCCGGAACAAGGTTAATCATCGGCAGGTTGCCGGCCTTCTCCACGGCTTGAACCAGCAGGCTGGTGAAGAGTTCCTTGGTAATCGGCTTGGCCGGATCAATATCCGTAGGGATGTCGACACCGTTGTAATGAGCATTAATGAACGCTTCCGCATACCAGGCAGTGTCCTTGATTTTGGGGAAAATAGCGCTGGCCTTAGGCGCCTTGTTGAAATCAATAGCCGCCAGGCTAAGCTGGAGACCGCCGGAGATGAACTGCATGCCTTGGGCGGTGGTTACGGTTCCTCCGGGGAGAAACCGGGTATCCGAGATGCCCTTGATCAGACCCCGCTGCTTCAGAGTGTTGATCTTGTCCTTGCCGGTCACATTCCCGATATCCTTGAAGCTGCTGTCTGCCGCGAAGCTCTGCGCGCCTAGTGTAAGCGAGAGAAGGGTGGCCGCGGTCAGCGCTGCAATGGCCTTCTTGTTGATCATCATCCTGCAATCACCTCTGGTTAAGTTGGCCGCTCCGGCCTGTATTTACCCCTATACGAACCAGGCCGGCAAAAGGTTGCAGTCTGAGGCGGTCCAGCAGCTACATCATCTCCTGAAACAGAAGATTGCGGTACGGGTATTTACTGAACCGGGTGCGGAACAGCAGGGCCAGCCCGTTCTCTTCAATACTTACAGATTTAAGTGCACTTGTCTTCACCAGGCTGCGCACCATCGTTCTTACCGCACGGATATCGTTTCGCCGGATTGCGGCCGCCAGGCTCTCCGCGAAATTGCGGTTACGCGCCAGCTCCCGGTACAGCGGAATAACAGCGCGCGCGATACAGCGGTGAGCATCTGTATTGAAGGTGTAACGGGCCATTCCCGGTGGAATCGTGGTCCCGTTGGTGTAGAATGCGATAGGCAGCGGAAACGGAAAAGAGATGAAATAACCGATGCCGTTCGTGCCGTAATTATCTACGCCTTCCAGAGACGGGATACGGGAGAGCAAGCTGCGCATCAGGTCGAGGTCCGCCGAGACAATAGCGGTTGTCCATTCCCGGGCATAGCTGCGGCTTGCGGCAATTCTCCGGTAGAACGGCAGCATGGCTGCGGCAACCTGGCGCAGCACGCGCCCTGTAACCAGCGGCTTCCACGGTTTAGAGTTAACTTTCACCATCCGGATCATCCTCACTTTGGAGATTTGTTTCTATAAGATATGGGAAAAGAGTCCGGTGGTGTATAATAGGAGCAGGACTTTTCATTAGGCGGCAAGTTTGATATGCTTATATCGTAACGATTACTAATTATTGGCGGGAATTGTTCTTCTTTTCAGAAAGGTGGGAACCCGGGTGAACCCAGTAGCAAATATCAGCCAGCAGTTCGCGGCGCATAATTATAAGCTGACTCCCCAGCGTGAGGCCATCTTGCGTGTATTGCTGGATCAGGAGAAGGAGCATTTGAGCGTAGAGGAAGTATACATGCTGGTCAAGCGCAGTTATCCGCATCTTGGACTGGCAACTGTATACCGTACCTTGGAGCTGCTGTGTGAGCTTCATATTGTCGAGAAGATGAATTTCGGCGACGGCGTGGCCCGTTATGACCTGCGCGGCGAGGATCACGAGCATATGCATCATCACCTGATCTGTAATGTATGCGGGAAGCTGGAGGAGATCAAGGAGGATTGGCTGACGGAGCTGGAGGAGCGGGTAGCCCGTGAATACGGCTTCCTCGTGACCGATCACCGCCTGGACTTCAAAGGCACTTATCATAGCTGCAAGGAAACCGGCTGCAAGGGTGAGAAGGACTGCCGGGCCGTCTCTTAACAGAAGCGGTGCTGAAGAGGTAGCGTTCATAGAAGAAGCGGGCTGATGATTCAGCCCGCTTCTTCGCGCTGTGCGGCTTCGTGGAGCCGGCTCCGGGTGTACCTAGGGGCGGTTAGGTACAAACGATTTGATCCAGGTACCAAAGCTTCCCGGATTCCGGGTCTGAACCAGCACCACGCCTTCGCCGCGGAACCGGCAGACCAGCGCCTCGCCGCTGGTTAAGCTGTTCAGCCAGCCGGAGGCTGCTTTTTCTATCTTATAGTGCATATAATCCGGCCAGGCCACCAGGTGCCCGTTATCGATAATGATCTCCTCGCCAGGTCCCAGATTCACCGCGTGGATGGCTCCGAAGGAGGAGAGGAACACGGTTCCCTTGCCGCTGATCTCCAGAATGAAGAACCCTTCGCCGGAAAATAGCCCGCGCGCAAGATTCTGCATCTTGGTATTGACCTGAATGCCCTGAGTTCCAGCCAGGAAGCCGTCCTTCTGCACGATCAGCTTGTACGAGCCGTCCAGCTCAATGGATTGAATATCGCCGATGGCTCCGGGGGAGAGCAGCACCTCGCTCTGTCCGCGCGTGGCGGTCAGCTCCTGGAAGAAGAACTTCTCCCCGCTCAGCATCCGGCCCAGACCGCGCATAATGCCTCCGTCAACCGTTCCTCTCAGCTCCACATTCGGCGACATGGCGACCATTGCCCCCATCTCGGCCTTCACGCTCTCACCCGGCTCCAGCAATACCTTAAGCATCGCGAAGGCACCGTCATACAGTACATCATATCTCATTGTATTTCTCCTCCTGATTCTGCGTTTCTTGGTATTCTAAGTATTCATCAAGAATACTAGAATAAGCAGTCCTCCCGCAAGGCGGGCTTGCCGCTCAATGAACAGGCTTGGCAGCAAATGAATATAATGAACTCTGCCGGGCAACCTACCTCTAAGTGTGTTAAAATTAAAATAACAGTGCTCACCGCACTGAATCCAGTATGACAAGGAGTGCAGCCGATTATGGCACGTACACGAACGCAAAAAGCCCTGCGCAAGGCAGAGCGCTCCGGCGCCTGGTGCGCGGAAAGAAACCGCAGGCAGAACCAGGATTATGCCGCCATCTCCCAGCATGTCAGAGTGACCCCGGGCAAGCAACAACAGTTGAATAGAATCAAGCATAAGGAGCGGATCTTCCAGGATGGCGCTCCTTATCCATGTCTTCAGGCATCCTAAAGGCTAGGCTTGCGCTCTGCTGTGAATGCGGTACTGCTTGGGTGACATGCCGAACCGGCTGCGGAACACGCGGTGGAAGTACGTATAGTTCGCAAAGCCGCAGGTCTCGGAGACATGCTCCAGCGGCATGGGGCTGAAGGTGATTTTCTCCCGGGCCATGTCGAGCCTGACATCATTTACATATTTCACAATTGTCGTGCCGAACGCCTCCTTGAACAGATGCACCGCGCGGGAGACCGAGATATCCACATGGCTGGCGACATCCTCCAGCCGGAAGGCGTAAGAGGCATGCTCCTCAACATATTGCTTCATGCGGTAAGCCAGATAAGCCTTCGGGGAAATCACGGGCTGGTCCGTCATCAGCCGGTCAATCTCCATGCAGAGAATCTGCAGATAACAAGCGGAAATCTCCGGCGAGGAATCCGACAGGCGGCGCTGCTCCAGCACCAGCTGGCGGAACAGTCCCAGAATATGGTCGCTAAGCGGCAGCCGGAGTACAGCAGGACGCGCCTTGCGCCCCCACCATTCCTCAATCCAGGGGCCGCTGCAAAAGATATGGTAATCCCCGCTCTCGATGCGCGGTTTGCCGACAGGGTAGACCTCCTTGTCAATGCTTAAGTAGTAGGGATCGGTCGGGGCGAACAGCATCAGATCCCCGCTCTCGACAATGGTAATGGCGCCGTTCTCCTTGGTCCGGCTGCGCCCTTCGGTCTGGAGCCGGAGCAGATAATACTGCACACCTTCGCTGCGCGACATATGAAACGGCTTGCGGTGGAAGGAGAATCCGGCGGATAGAATATGGCAAGCTGCGGTTTGTGTCATGAGTCCTCCCGGATGAATGAAATGATAAGCAGATTGTTCATGTTTTAATCATATTATTCATTTTATTATATACGCTTTCATATTACCATGTACCTAAGCAAAAAACATACAAATGATGTGGAGGAGGCCGTATTGCGGCGCAATTCGCTGCATTGACAAACTCTGGAAGCGATGGGTGGAAGTTTAAGCACTTCATTCCCTCCGGCGTTTGCAGCCCTTTTGTTCAGGAATGCGGCAGCGGCAGGATCAGGATGACTCCGGATCATATAAGGAGAGGAACAAGGAATGTTGAAGGTAGGACTTCAGCTGTATACGGTAAGAGAAGAACTGGAACAGGATTTCGAAGGAACGATCCGCAAGGTGGCTGAGATGGGTTACAGTGGCGTAGAGTTCTTCAACTACTTCGGCCGTACTGCCGCCCAAGTGAAGGCGCTGCTGGAAGAGACAGGACTCGTTGCTGTAGGAGCTCACCGCCCGTATGAGGCGATGCTGAATGATACGCAGCAGGAGATCAGCTTCAACCTGGAGATCGGCAACCGTAATCTGATTGTGCCGTATCTGACGGAAGAACAGCGCAACTGGCCTGAAGTGGCAGCTAACCTGCGTGTTATCGGGGACAAGTGCCTGAAAGGCGGAGCGGTTCTTTCTTATCATAATCATGATTTTGAATTCACTGAGAAGGTTGAGGGACAGCCTGCGTTCGATTATCTGTTCGATACGGTGCCTGCAGAGCAGCTGCAGGTAGAGATGGATACCTGCTGGGTGTATTATGGCGGGTATGATCCGGCAGAATATATCCATAAGTATGCAGGACGTCTGCCGATCATCCACCTGAAGGACCTGAAGAAGCGCGAAGACGGCTCCCCGGAGACGGTTGTGCTGGGTGAAGGTGAAGTCGAACTGGGTGCAGTTATTGAAGCGGCCGCTGCGGCCGGTGTGGAGTGGGCAGTGGTGGAGCAGGACTTCTGCAGCCGTTCGCCGCTTGCAAGTGTAGAGGACAGCTTGAACTGGATCAGAACCTACGAGAAACAAGGAGGAAGTATTCATGTCTAACAAACTCAAGATTGCTATTATCGGTTGCGGTGGTATCGCAAACGGCAAACATATGCCAAGCCTGGCCCGCCAGGAGGATGCTGAAATGGTGGCGTTCTGCGACATCGTGGAAGAACGCGCCCAGGAGGCGGCTAAGACTTACGGCGCAGAAGGCGCTGCGGTGTTCACCGATTTCCGTGAGATGCTGGGGGCTGGCGGCTTCGACATTGTTCATGTCTGCACACCGAATGACAGCCACTCCGAGATTACGGTTGCTGCACTGGAAGCCGGCAATCACGTGCTGTGCGAGAAGCCTATGGCCAAGACGGCTGCACAGGCCAAAGAGATGCTGGATGCCGCCAAGCGTACAGGCAAGAAGCTGTCGATCGCCTATCAGAACCGCTTCCGTGCGGACAGCGAATATCTGAAGGGGCTGTGCGAGGGCGGAGAGCTCGGCGATATCTATTATGGCAAAGCAATTGCGCTGCGCCGCCGTGCGGTTCCAACCTGGGGCGTGTTCCTGGATGAAGAGAAGCAGGGCGGAGGCCCTCTGATCGATATCGGTACCCATGCGCTTGACCTCACCCTCTGGCTGATGGATAACTACAAGCCGCGTATGGTTGTAGGCTCCACCTTCCACAAGCTGGGCCAGCGCAAGAATGCAGCGAACGCCTTTGGCCCGTGGGACCCTGAGCAGTTCAAGGTTGAAGATTCCGCCTTCGGCTTCATTACGATGGAGAACGGTGCTACAATTGTACTTGAATCGAGCTGGGCGCTTAATGTGTCCGAATTTGGCGAAGCGAAGACGCTGCTTGCCGGTACAGAAGGCGGAGCGGACATGAAGGACGGCCTGCGTCTGAACGGGGAGCGCGCGGGACGCCTCTATGAGACCAAGGTAGACTTGTCCTCCGGCGGAGTCGCTTTCTACAGCGGTGCTGCCGAGAATGAAGCGGACCGTGAAGCCCGCCTGTGGCTGGAAGCGGTAAGAGAAGACAAGGACCCGGTAGTTCTGCCGGAGCAGGCCTATGTCGTTACCCAGATTCTGGAGGCAGTATACGAATCGGCCCGTACCGGCCGTGCCGTGTATTTCGACGGAAGCGAAGACAACTAAGAGCACCTGACCGGTTCACGCGACTATTCAGACAAAACAGGAGTGGAATCCATGAGTTCAATCAAACATACTGTAGTTATCGTTGGTTACGGCGGAATGGGCAGCTACCATACGCAGCTGGTCAAAGAGAGTGACCGTGTAGTGGTGCAAGGCGCCTACGATCTGCTGGAAGAGCGGCGCGCTCTGGCGGCGGAGGCAGGGTATACCGCGTATTCCAGCTATGAGGAGGTGCTGGCAGATCCGGCGGTGGACATTGTGCTGATCGCAACCCCGAACGATGTGCACAAGGACATTGCCATCCGCGCCTTCCAGGCGGGCAAGCATGTTGTCTGCGAGAAGCCGGTTGCTTTATCCTCGGCGGAATTCACTGAGATGCAGGCCGCCGCCAAGGCAGCGGGCCGGGTGCTGATGGTGCACCAGAACAGACGCTGGGACGAGGACTTCCGCGTAATCAAGGAGATGTATGAGCAGGGAACGATTGGTTCGCTCTTTCAGATTGAATCCCGCGTGCATGGAGCCAACGGAATTCCCGGGGACTGGCGCCATGTGAAGGAGCAGGGCGGCGGGATGCTGCTGGACTGGGGCGTGCATCTGCTGGACCAGCTGCTGTTCATGATCGACAGCAAGGTGACCAGTGTCAGCAGCAATCTGAGCTTTATTCTGGGCAATGATGTAGATGACGGCTTCGATGCAATCCTGCAGTTCGAGAACGGGATCAGAGCGGTTGTCGAGGTCGGCACGACCAATTTCATTACCATGCCCAGATGGTATGTGAAGGGCACGCAGGGGACGGCGATCATTGAAGACTGGTCGCTGCGGGGAAGAATTGTAGCCCCCAACCACGAATCGGAGAAAATCGAACCGACACCGATCCGTGCCGGTGTGGGCCTGACCAAGACCATGGCTCCGCCTTCAGAAGGCGCGACAACCACCCAGGACCTGCCGGCCGCCTCAGAGCTTCCGTCCAGCTTCTATAATAATCTGGCTGAAGTGATCGAGGGCACCGCAGAGCCGATTGTCAAGAACGCCGAGGTGCTCCGCGTCCTGAAGCTGATTGAGGCGATCTTTGAAGCAGCAGAGCGTAATGAGACGGTGAAGAATTTCGACACGTACGGAGCTTAACTAGCTGTACACAATGTAACCTATGGAGAGGTGGCATCTGCAAATGAAACTTGGAGTATTTATGGTGTTGTTCGGCGGACGGGGGTTCGAGGACGCGCTGGATTATGTGGCTTCTAAAGGGCTGAAGGCTGTAGAGATCGGCACCGGCGGTTATCCCGGCAACAGCCATTGCAATCCGAAGGAGCTGCTGGAGGACGAAGCTGCGCTGAAGGCCTTCAAGGATGCGGTAGAATCACGCGGACTGATGATCAGCGCGCTAAGCTGCCACGGCAACCCGCTGCACCCGCAGAAGGAATTGGCAGATAAGGATCATGAGGTGTTTGTGAACACGGTTAAACTGGCGAATAAGCTGGGCGTCAAGGTGGTCAATACCTTCTCCGGCTGTCCCGGCGACCATGAAGGTGCAAAATATCCGAACTGGCCGGTGGCTCCTTGGCCGAATGATTACCAGGAGATTCTGGACTGGCAGTGGGAGAACAAGGTGATCCCTTACTGGACCGAGCAGGCGGCCTTCGCTGCTGCACATGATGTGAAGATTGGTCTTGAGCTGCATGGCGGGTTCTCGGTGCACACTCCGGCTACCCTGCTCAGACTTAGAGAAGCTGCCGGGGAAGCGATCGGGGCCAACCTTGACCCTAGCCATATGTGGTGGCAGGGCATTGATCCGGTCCAGGCTATTCATATTCTGGGCCGCGAAGGGGCCATCCATCACTTCCATGCGAAGGATACCGTCATTGACCCGGTCAATGTGAACAAGCATGGTCTGACCGACATGCAGTCCTATACGAAGATGCTGGACCGTGCCTGGCAGTTCCGTTCCGTAGGCTACGGACACGATGTCAAGGTCTGGGCGGATATGATGAGCGCGCTGCGTCTTGTCGGATACGACTATGTGGTTAGTATTGAACACGAAGACGGCCTGATGTCGATCGAAGAGGGCTTCTCCAAGGCGGTCGCCAACCTCCAGCAGGTGCTGATTGAGGAGCCTGTCTCCGAGATGTGGTGGGTCTAACGGGTGGAGAGCTTCACCAAGGTTAAGCTGGAGGACAGTGAGCTTCGGCTGTTGGCGGCGGCTGCTTTTGGCAACGATGTAAGGATTGCAGGCAGCCGGGAGCTGACCGGAGGGTTCTTCAATACGGCATATGATCTGGAGCTTAGCGATGGCCGGTCAGTGATCCTGAAGGTAGCTCCTGCACCGGAGACGGAAGTCTTAAGCTATGAGAAGGATATTATGCGGGCCGAGGTGGAGGCGCTGAGGCTGATGCGTGCTGCGGGCGGAGTGCCTGTGCCTGAAGTCTACAGCTATGATGAGACTCTGAAGCTGATAACATCTCCTTATTTCTTCCTGGAGAAGGTGGAAGGGCAGCCGTACAACGAGATCAAGGAGACTCTGACGGCGGAGCAGCAGTCTGCCATCGAATTCGAGGTTGGACGGCTTCAGCGCAGAATTAATGAGATTGAGGGGCCGGCCTTCGGACTGTTCGGCAAAGTACCGGGCGCGAACGGACACTCCTGGAGGGAGACCTTCCGGTCCATGCTGCTGAATGTGCTCCAGGATGCGGACAGGCTGGGGGCCCGTCTGCCCGCTTCTCTTCCTGAATTCGAGCAGGTGCTGGAGCATTATTTGCCTGCGCTTGATGAAGTGAGTCAGCCGCGCCTTGTGCACTGGGACCTGTGGAACGGCAACATTTTCGTGCAGGACGGGGCCGTTGTGTCCATTATTGACTGGGAGCGGGCAATGTGGGGCGATGTGCTGCAGGAGTATTATTTCCGGCATTTCGAGAACTCGCCGGCGTTCCATGAAGGGTACGGTCTGACTTTTACGAGCCGGAATGAAATGCTGCGGAAGCAGTTATATGACCTGCACCTGGATTTGATCCTCGCCGTTGAGTGCTACTCACGCCAGTATAAGGATGAGAACCATGTGCGCTGGGCGCATGACAATCTCACCGAGTCCTGGAGACTGTTCACTGAATTGGTATCATAGCATAATTGAGGCCGGGTCTCTGCGGAGATTCCGGTCTTTTCAGCACCTTACGGAGTTAGCCTGAACTTACATATAAATGACACGAAATGTTTGGTTGCGGTGGCGTTTTCAGAAACAGCTTGACGGCACCCCCCTCCGATAGATAAAATAATAGTATTGCGTGTTTTTGGGTTAGTGAGCAAGACGATTACATTTGAAAAGAAGCAGAGAGGGTGACAGGATGGAGCGCCTTTTAGAGGTAAAAGACCTGGCTATATCATTCAGAACACGCGGAGGAGAAGTACAGGCAATCCGTGGTGTAAGCTTTCATGTTAATAAAGGGGAAACACTGGCGATTGTCGGCGAATCCGGTTCCGGGAAGAGCGTTACCTCGCAGGCCGTGATGAAGCTGGTTCCTCAGCCTGCGGGCGAATATAAGCGCGGACAGATTCTGTTCGATGGACAAGATCTGATCCCCAAGAATGAGAAGCAGATGCAGAAGATCCGCGGCAAGGAGATCGGCATGATCTTCCAGGACCCGATGACCTCGCTGAATCCGATGATGAAGGTCGGCAAGCAGATCACCGAGGTGCTGTTCAAGCACGAGACGATCACCAAGGAAGCCGCCTATAAGCGTGCGGTTGAGTTGCTTGGCCTGGTAGGTATTCCGTCGCCGGAACGCCGTTTCCAGCAGTATCCGCATGAATTCAGCGGCGGGATGCGCCAGCGTGTCGTTATTGCGATGGCACTTGCCGCGAACCCTAAGCTGCTGATTGCCGATGAGCCGACCACGGCGCTTGACGTAACCATTCAGGCGCAGATTCTTGATCTGATGAAGGACCTGCAGAAGAAGATCGATACGGCCATCATTTTCATCACCCATGACCTGGGGGTTGTGGCGAGAATGGCTGACCGCGTAGCGGTTATGTATGCCGGACAGATTGTTGAGATGGGCACAGCGGAAGAAATCTTCTACGATCCGAGACATCCGTACACTTGGGGCCTGCTGGCTTCCATGCCAAGTCTGGAGAGCAAGGGTACAATGCTGACTGCGATTCCTGGAACTCCGCCCGACCTCATCAAGCCGCCTAAGGGCGATGCCTTCGCGCTGCGCAGCTCGTATGCGATGGCAGTCGATCTGGAGAAGGAGCCTCCGATGTACAAGGTATCGGATTCCCATCTGGTGAAGTCCTGGCTGATGCATCCGATGGCCCCTGCGGTAGAGCCGCCTGAGGTTGTGAAGAAGCAGCGCCGCGTGCTCAGCAACGCTTACCCGGAGCCGGTTCTGGTGAAGGACAGCAGCGACTTTTAAGAATATACCGGCAATCTATACCGGACAATAGAGTTTACTCAGCGTCAGACCTTTATGGGTCTGGCGCTTTTTTGCGCTTTTCGGGAAATGATGCGGG
This sequence comes from Paenibacillus sp. FSL K6-1096, assembly GCF_037977055.1. Classification (NCBI taxonomy): domain Bacteria; kingdom Bacillati; phylum Bacillota; class Bacilli; order Caryophanales; family Paenibacillaceae; genus Paenibacillus; species Paenibacillus sp. FSL K6-1096. Next base: position 6,828,715 of record NZ_CP150274.1, read on the forward strand.
CGGTAGAGTTAGTTATATTTCATATAAATATAAACTAATACGAACTATTATAAATAAAAGTATTGACTAATCCATTGATTCGCAGCAAAATGTAAGGGTATACATAGAGAGGTTGTGATGAGATGAGAAAGACATCCTTAACGGCGCTGATCTCTTTGTCCCTGCTGTCGGGCTGCGGCGGGGAGAGTCCGGAAAGCGCACCGGTATTCGCGAATGTGTCGGTTCATGATCCGTCTGTGATCCGGGTGGAGGATACGTATTACGTATTCGGCTCCCATCTGGCCTCGGCCAAGTCGAAGGACCTGATGTCCTGGACCCAGATCTCTTCAGGCGTGACCGATGATAATGTGCTGATTCCGAATGTTACCGAGGAGCTTAGCGAGACGCTGAGCTGGGCGCAATCGGACACGCTGTGGGCACCGGATGTTATTCAATTAGCGGACGGTAAATTCTACATGTATTACGATGCCTGCAGGGGAGATTCCCCGTTGTCGGCGCTTGGGATTGCTGTAGCGGATCAGATTGAGGGGCCTTATAAGAACAAGGGGATTATTCTGAAGTCGGGCATGTCCGGCATCGGGGATGACGGAGAGGTGTATGATGCCACGCAGAAGCCGAATGTAGTCGACCCTGATGTGTTCTTCGACAAGGACGGCAAGCTGTGGATGGTCTACGGCTCCTACTCCGGGGGGATCTTCATTCTGGAGCTGGACCCGGCGACCGGCTTCCCGCTGGAAGGCCAGGGCTACGGCAAGAAGCTGCTGGGAGGGAATCATGCCCGGATCGAAGGCCCGTACATGCTGTACAGCCCGGAGACGGATTACTATTATCTGTTCTTGTCTTACGGAGGTCTGGATGCGAATGGCGGCTACAACATCCGGGTTGCCCGCTCCAGACAGCCGGATGGGCCGTTTGAAGATTCCGCAGGCAGACCTATGCTGGATGCGCAAGGAACAGCCGGTGTTCTGTTCGATGATCCGGAATATGCCCCTTATGGCGTCAAGCTGATGGGGAATCATCAATTCCTGAATACGGATAAGGAGTCCGCTGCAACCGAAGAGGGTTATGTCTCCCCAGGGCATAATTCCGCTTATTATGATGAGGAGAGCGGCAATTATTATCTGATCTTCCACACCCGGTTCCCGGGCCGCGGCGAGCAGCATGAGGTGCGGGTGCACCAGATGTTCATGAACGAAGCAGGCTGGCCGGTGGCCGCGCCGTACCGGTACGGGGGAGAGAAGATCGGCAAATACACGGCCGGGGAAGTAAGCGGTGAATATCAGGCGGTGATCTACAGCAAGGAGATTTCGGCTGAGATTACGGAATCTCAGCCCGTTACATTGAATGCAGATGGAACCATAACGGGTTCAGTGACCGGGACCTGGAGCCTGAGCAATGAGCATACAGCGAAGCTGACAATTGAAGGTGAAGAGTACAGCGGCGTGTTCCTGCGGGAGTGGAGTGAGGCTGCCGCCGGCCAGGTGATGACCTTCACAGTGCTGTCGGCAGACGGCGTTCCGGTCTGGGGAAGCCAAATGTCCCGGGAGTAGATTGGAGCTGACCTCCATAGGATGTGAAATGACAAACAGCGGACCCGCGGTGAATCTAAGGGTCCGCTGTTTGCTGTTTGATTCCAATCGCCTTACTCCTCGTACCTGCGCAGTACAATTACGGCATTATGCCCCCCGAAGCCAAAAGAATTCGAGATTCCGATCCTCAGCTCCGCTGCACGGGCGCGGTTCGGCACATAATCCAGATCGCACTCTTCGTCGGCCTGCTCCAGATTGACCGTTGGCGGTATGAGGCCATGCTGAAGGCTGAGGAGCAGGGCAACGGCCTCCAGACCGCCGGCAGCCCCGAGGGCGTGACCGGTCATCGATTTGTTCGCAGTGACCGGAATCCGGTAGGCCTCTTCACCGAACAGCTTCTTGATGGCAAGTGTCTCTGAACGGTCGCCCACAATCGTGCTGGTCGCATGTGCGCTGATGACATCAACCTCCCCGGGGGTGATTCCGGCTTCGTTCAGCGCCAGCTTCATCGCCTGGTAGGCGCCGATCCCTTCCGGGTGGGTGGCTACTATATGGTAGGCATCCGAGCTGGCCCCATAGCCGGTGATTTCGCCGTAGATGACCGCATCTCTCGCCAGAGCATGGGAGAGGGATTCCAGAATCACAATGGCTCCGCCCTCGGCGATGACGAACCCGTCCCGGCTGCGGTCAAACGGCCGGCTGGCCTTCTGCGGCTCCTCGTTGCGGGAGGACAGCGAAGTCGCATTGCCGAAGCTGGCCAAGGCGATCTCCGTCACCGCAGCTTCGGCCCCTCCGGCGATCATAACATCGGCGCCGCCGTAACGGATCAGGCGGAAGGCTTCGCCAATCGCCGTGTTCCCGATCGAGCAGGCGGTCACGGGCGAGAGCGTGGGGCCCAGTGCCCCCAGCTTGATACTGATCACCGCCGCTGCCATATTGGAGATCAGCATTGGAATCAGAGTAGGGCTGACCCGCCCCGGTCCGCGTGAGCGCAGCAGCTCCCCCTGCTCCATCAGCGTCTGGATACCGCCGACACCTGAGCCTACATAGACGCCGAGGCGTTCCCGGTCAACCTTATCCAGCTGAAGCCCGGAGTGTGCCCAGGCATCCTCAGCGGCGGCCAGCGCGAACTGGCTGAACCGGTCCATCCTGCGGGCCTCCTTGCGGCCAAACCGGGCCTCCGCGTCAAACCCCCGGACTTCCCCGGCAATCCGGGTGCTAAACTGTGCGGTATCAAATGAAGTAATGGGAACAATTCCTGACTCGCCTGCCGCCAGGCGGCTCCAGAACTGCTCTACGGTATTGCCAAGCGGTGAAATCACGCCCATCCCTGTAATCACTACACGTTCCATTTCAATTCCTCCTGTTTATACTGGATGTCTTCATTTTTTCATTTTGCTTATCCTATTACAAGTTGTAGTTTATACTAGTATAATTACTACTACATTATCAGGAAGAGCAGCGAAAGGCAGGAACCCAATATGTCAAGCGAGAACCGGCTTCAGGCTTTATCCGAATTCCTCAAATCGAGACGTGCGGCTATTACCCCGGCGTCCGCAGGTCTGCCGGAAGGCTCGCGGCGGCGGACACCCGGGCTGCGGCGCGAGGAAGTGGCGCAGCTCGCCGGCGTCAGCGCAACCTGGTACACCTGGCTGGAGCAGGGACGGGATATTAAAGTGTCCTCCTCCGTCCTGGACTGTGTGGCCTCAGCCCTGCAGCTGACCAAGGATGAACGCAGCTACCTGTTCGCCCTGGCGCTGGAGGCCGGGCCAGGCAGCAGCACCGACTATTCCCGGGAGGAGCAGTCGGTGATTACTCCATCGCTGCAGAAGATTCTGCAGGAGCTGAAGACCTGCCCGGCGATCATCTCCGACCGGCACTGCAGCATCGTCGGCTGGAATGAAGCGGCAGCGCATGTGTTCATTGATTTTGCCAAGCTGCCTCCACAGGAGCGCAATATGATCTCCCTGTTGTTTGAGCGCAAGGAATTCAGGCGGCTGGCGGTGAACTGGGAGCAGTTCGTCCGGGGCTACCTGGCGATCTTCCGCGCCTATTACGGGCAATATCTGGAGGACCGCTGGTATGACGAGTTCATTGCGGGAATGAAGGAGCGGCACCCGGATTTCCCTCCGCTGTGGGAAGAGAGCCGGGTCAGCTCCGCCCCGGATGTGGTCCTGGAATTCCGCCACGCCAAAGCGGGCAAAATGCTGTTTCATCTCACCTCGCTCCAGGTACAGGGCCCGGCGGAGCTTCGCTGCAGTGTGTACACGCCTGCCGGAGAATCCAATACCGAAGCCAAGCTGCGGCAGCTGATGAAGCCTGAGGTGGAGGGGTGAAAGATTTCTTTTATGGATTAATAAAAAATCATAAATATGCAATATCAAATTTGCAGTTTATACTCCTTATATGTTGAATTCTTTCCTGCGGGAGCGTAAAAGGGGTTAAGTGGAAATGGTAAAGGTAACCGGACTCGAAGGCATCGTTGCCGGAGAAACAGAAATCGGATTAGTAGACGGGGAGAAAGGATATTTGGTGTACCGCGGTTATTGGGCCAAGGAGCTTGCAGTAAGCAGAAGCTATGAGGAAGCCGCCTACCTGCTCTGGAACGGGCGCTTGCCCGGTACAGAGGAGCTGAGGCAACTGAAGGCGCAAATGGCGGAGGAGCGGGTGCTTCCCGATTACCTCTGCCGGCTCCTTGACCTGCTTCCGGCGTCTGTGCCGCTGATGCTGGTGCTGCAAAGTGCAGTGGCTGCGCTTGGAACGGAAGGGAATGCCACCTGGCCGCCCACCCTGGAACAGGCTGTGCGGCTGACGGCCATTCTGCCAAGCATCATTGCGTATCGGACACGCAGACTTCAGGGCCTGGAGCCGCTGCAGCCGCTCCCTGAGCTGGGCCATGCCGCGAACTATCTCTATCTGCTGACCGGGAAGCTGCCGGAAGAAGCCCATGTGCGTGCGCTCAGTGCCTATCAGATCCTATGTATGGAGCATGGCATGAATGCTTCAACCTTTGCGGGCCGTGTAGTGCTCTCGACCGAATCGGATATCTGCTCGGCGGTAGGCGGAGCGATTGGCGCAATGAAGGGACCGCTGCACGGCGGGGCACCTTATGAGGTGATATCCATGCTGGAAGAGATCGGAACCAGGGAGCGTGCCGAGCCTTGGCTGCGGAGCAGGCTGGAGAGCGGAGAGAAGCTGATGGGCTTCGGGCACCGGATCTATAAGACGAAGGACCCCCGTGCCGAGGCGCTGCAGATGGCCACGCGGGAGATGACCGGCAAGGATGCCGCCTATGATCTGGCCCTGCATGTGGAGGCAACCGCCATTAAGCTGCTGGAGGAATACAAGCCGGGCCGCCGCCTGTTCACGAATGTGGAATTCTACGCCGCGGCTATACTGAAGGCGCTGGAGCTGGAGCCTGAGCTCTTTACGCCTACGTTCACCGCAGGGCGGATCGTCGGCTGGACGGCCCATATTCTGGAGCAGGCGGTGAATAACCGGATTTTCCGCCCGCAATCTGTGTATACAGGACCTATGCCGGAATCGGGAACAGTCTCTTAACAACAGCAGCATCTGGACCCGCGCAAAAAACATCCCCGGCTGAAGGGCAGCCAGGGATGCCAGGAGGGAATGTTAATGAGAGAGTAGAGGGGGATACTCTTCCATTTGCTTAGAAATCAGAGGTTGCCACTTCAATTGTTCCGAACACTGCGCCGGCAGCCGTGCTGAGCAGTCCGGCTACAAGCAGTGCATGGACAGACAGGGTGAGGCTGTTAAATGCAGGGATAATATAAGTGACCACTGGAGCGTTGACCCGGTAAATAACAAGATCCACCGGGAAGCCGGAGTTGTTATTTACAGTCACTGCTGCATTGATCCCTCCTGCGAGATTTTCATAGAAAGATTTACCCACCGAAGCAGGCAGATTGAAGAATTGCTGCGGTAACAAGATAGCCATTGTAATGACCTCCTTTGCCTTTGATAGAATATTATATTCGCGAAATCTATGATTGCTGTAACGAATGTCTTAGGAGATTTACACATTTTTACAGGCGGGTTGCTATTTAGTATATTGTCCCTGCATTCTATTAGGGGAGCGTATGGTACACTAGAGTGAAGTCTAGTAGCGAAGGTAGGAGAATAACAACATGAAGCTGGTGTCCTGGAATGTAAATGGACTGAGAGCGTGTGTGACCAAAGGATTCAATGATTACTTCCGGGAGAGCGCGGCCGACATCTTCTGTGTGCAGGAGACGAAGCTCCAGGAGGGGCAGATCGTGCTGGATCACGGGGAGGAATATGCGCAGTACTGGAATTATGCCCTCAAGAAAGGGTACTCCGGCACCGCCATCTTCACCAAAGTGAAGCCGCTGTCTGTCAGTTATGGTCTGGACCGGGAGACGGAGGACGAGGGCCGGATTATTACCCTGGAGTTCGCAGATTTCTATCTGGTGAATGTATATACGCCGAATGCCAAACGGGATCTGTCCAGGCTCGACTACCGGATGGAGTGGGAGGATGAGTTCCGCGCCTATCTGCTGAAGCTGGATGCCAAGAAGCCGGTGCTGGTCTGCGGGGACTTGAATGTGGCCCACCAGGACATCGACCTGAAGAATGCGCGGGCGAACCGGGGGAATTCGGGCTTCACGGACGAAGAGCGCGGCAAGATGACCGAGCTGCTGGCAGCCGGGTTCATCGATACGTTCAGATATTTCTATCCCGAGCTGGAAGGCGCGTACACCTGGTGGTCCTACATGCCGAAGGTCAGAGAGCGGAATGTCGGCTGGCGGATCGACTATTTCCTGGCTTCCGCAAGATTAGCCCCGCGTCTCCTGGACGCCGGGATTGAATGCAATGTGCTGGGCAGCGACCATTGTCCGGTAGTGCTTCATCTGGCGGATGAGGCGGAGGGATAAGCATTTTGGTTCTATAAAAGAGGGAGCTGTCCCAAAAGGCATGAAACGGCTGCTTGGGATAGCTCCTTATGCTGGAGTAGATTCAACATGAGCACTTGGGGGAGGGGGATGTTCCGCAACAGAACGTTGTTCCCATCGATGATAATACCTGTGCGTCAGCAAATGCATGCTGTTTTTCGCATACATTCAGGCCACATGGTAGCGTCAAGAAGTTTGTGTAAGAGAGTAGAAGTACCTCCCCGGGTTACGGGTTGGGGTGTAGTGTTTCTGGGGGAGGGGGAACCCCGACCCCCAGAAACTGGATTTCTCTGCTACGCCTCTTCCGGTGCGGGCAAAGAGGGGTAGCGTGTTTCAAATAGCTCTTTTAGCTTCTTTTTAACGGCATCCACGCCAAAGCCTTGGGTGACCCGCCCTGCATGACGTTCATTGTATTCCAGCATCTCCAGGTACACGATTTTCTCTGCCGCATCCATGTTCGTCAGACTGTTCATCGGTTTCAGGCGCTTGCGGATTTCCTTGTTCATGCGCTCGATAGGGTTCGACGTGTAGATCGCTTTATGGATCGACTCCGGATACTTGTAGAACGTCAGGAGTGTGGATAACTGTTCCTCCCAGGACCTCATTTCCTTCGGATACAGCTTGTTCCACTTCGCTTTGACCGTATCAAAGTTCGCCCGGGCGACCACTTCATCCGGTGCGGTATATACGGTTTTCAACGCTTCAATGACATCGGTTTTGTGCTCCATCCGGATTTTAGGGAACGTGGCCCGCACTTTGTGCACTACGCAATGCTGTACATCTGCCTGAGGATAGGTCTCTTTAAACGCCGCATCCAGACCTGGTAGCCCGTCAAACACACCCAGCAGGACTTCCTGCGCTCCGCGGTCGTACAGGTCTTTGAGTACCTCCCGCCAGCCATTCGAACTCTCTTGGCCGCCCACGTAGAACCCGAGAATTTGACGCTGTCCCTCCTCGTCAATTCCCATCGCAAAGTAGACCACTTCGCCACGAACCGTACCCCGTTTCAGCTTCACGTACAGCCCATCCAAGTAGATGACGGAGTACCGTTTGCTCAGGGGACGTTTCTGCCACTGGTGGATATCGTCCAGCACCGTAGCCGTAATATTGCTGACCGTGGTGGGGGAGTAGTGGCTGCCAAACATACTTTCAATGAACCGGGCCACATCCCGCGTACCCATGCCTGATTTGTACATTTGGATGACGGCCTCTTCTAACCATCCGTCCCGCCGCTGGTACGGCTCAAACAGTTGCGTCTGGAAAAGGCTTTGGCGGTCCCGGGGCACCTGAAGATCCTCAATATGGCCGTATCTCGTGTGCAGATCCCGTGTATAGTATCCGTTACGACTATTATTGGCACCGGCTTCTTCACTGTCCATAAACCCCTGAATTTCGGCACGCAGGAGTGATTCCATGTTCTCTTTCATGAAGTCTTTAACAAGTTTTTCAAATAGATTATTCAGAGAACTTTCGGGTAAAATATTCATTGGTAGGGTTCCTCCTTGGTGGTTTCGCAATCCCGAGGATACCCTACTTTTTTGGTGCCTGACTAGGCTCCAAATTCTGGTACACAACTTACTTTACGCCATCGGCCACATGCCTGCGCGTCAGTAAATGTATGCTGTTTTTCGCATACATTCAGACCTCACGCCTACGCACCAGCAAAATGTATGCTGTTTTTCGCATACATTCAGACCTCACGCCTGCGTGCCAGCAAATGTATGCTGTTTTTCGCATACATTCAGACCTCACGCCTGCGCGCCAGCAAATGTATGCTGTTTTCCGCTTATATTATTCCTACAGTAAGGGGCTGTCACTTTTGGGACAGCTCCCTTATGTCTGTTGCGGCGGTCCGGCAGTTAACTGCCGGTCTATTCTTCTGCGGCGACCCTATTGAGATGCGGGGAACGCCGGTGCTTCGTGGCCTGCTCATAGCCGTAGGCCATTCCCAGCAGGGTGGCCTCGCTGTGAGCTGAGGCACAGAAGGTAATTCCCTGCGGCCCTTTGGTGCTATAACCTCCCGGTGCGATGATGCCGGTCGAGGTGTAGCCGGCCGGAACAGTAAGAAGCGGATAACCGGCTCTTGCCGCCAGGTCGGCCCCGTGGCCACCGGGGAACAGGAGGGCATCCAGTTGGTAATGCTCCAGGGCATAGTCAATCCCTTGTTGACGAGCCAGTGTACGGGAAGCATGGAGCGCATCCACATACTCCTGCCCGGTGATTCCCTCCCCGGACGTATCCAGCCATTCCAATATTTCCTGACCATATTTCAGTGTCAGGTCACTGTGCAGGCGATTGAAGGCTATCAGCTCTTCGAGTGAATGGACGGGTGCGTCAGGCGGCAGGGTGCCCAGATAGCTGTTCAGTCCTTTTTTGAACTCATATTGCAGAACGGTTCTCTTCCATTCCGCCTGCTCGCAGGGAAGCTCCACCTTATCAACAATTTCTGCCCCAAGCCCCTGAAGGACCGCAATGGCCGCTTCCATCATCTGCAGCGCTTCCTCATCAAGCTCTCTATAGTAGAATCTCGGAATTCCGATTCGTTTGGCTCTTATGAAATTCTGGTCCAGACTGGCAGAGTAATCCGGTATGGCCGAGGAATCCGGGAACCCAGGTTCAGCCATTGCTTGCAGCAGGAGAGCGGCATCCCTGACCGTCCGTGCCATCGGACCCACGCTATCCTGGCTGCGGATCGCCGGGATCACCCCTTCGTTGCTGACCAGTCCCCATGTAGGCTTGAGGCCAATAATAGAGTTCTGCGCTGCGGGATGGATGATCGAGCCTGAGGTTTCCGTCCCCAGCGCAGCGGCGGCAAGATTGGCGGCAACGGCCGCGGCACTTCCCGAGCTGGAGCCGCCAACGAACAGTTCTCCAGGCCCGTAAGGGTTAAGGACCAGTCCGCCGCGTGAGCTGTAGCCGGCCCACATGGTGGGGGACATGAAATTGGCCCATTCCGTCATGTTTGCTTTTCCGAGGATTACAGCTCCGGCTGCCCTTAAGCAGGCGATGACTACAGCATCTTCAGCGGGAATATGATCCGCCAAGGCTACAGCTCCTGCGCTGGTATGCAGCTTGTCTGACGTTCCAATATTATCTTTGACGAGTAGCGGTATACCATGCAAAGGGCCGCGCGGACCCTTGTCCCGGCGTTCCTGGTCCAGCCTGCGGGCAATCTCCAGCGCATCCGGGTTGATCTCCAGCACCGAACGGAGCACGCCATCAAATTGGTTGATCCGCTCCAGGTATAAGCTGACCAGCAGCTCAGAGGTTAATCCTCCCTGTTGCATTTCCTGATGCATTGCAGTGATATCTGCTTCAACGATCCATTCCTGCCAATTCTTATTCATAATAGTTGTTTACCTCTGTTCTTTCTCTAGTAATTCTTGTGGTTCACCTTCACCACTAGCCGCTGCCAGATGCTGGTCGGGCCAGGTAATTCCGTTGCGGGTCCGGCTCCATTCCTCGTAGAACAGGGGGCGTTCACGCTTAATCATCCGCATCACCAGATGGATGAAGAAGGCCAGGTCCGCTGCAACGACGGAGATTCTCAGTAAGGCAGAGAGTGCTGTACCCAGGCTAAGTATCAGGGGGGAGTTCGGGGTCAGGGCATTGATTCCGCCAAATATACCGTAGAGCACTCCATACCGCACCCAGACCATCCAAGCCTTGGCCGGACCGGCTTCCTCCGATTGCAGCCGGATGCGCACGATCCATTTGCCGAAGGTCCGGCCGCCTGTAAGCAGCGGGACGCTCAGGAAATACACGGTTGTTACCGCCCACAAGGTGACCTTCAGCGAGAGCAGATTCAGCAGCACCGTGACCATCAGCAGCAGGAACGCATCCAGCATACAGGCGAGGGCGCGGCGGGTGTAGGTTACTTTTTTGGCGGATAAGTCTTCCCGGCTGTCAAGCTTCTCAATCCGAGGGAGCAGCCCGGAGATCCAGAGTGCAATGCGGAATCCGACGATGCCGCCCAGCGTATTCGTAATCATGTCATCGACATCGAAGATCCGGTAAGGATGGTCGAAGAACCCGAAGATGCCGGTGATCTGCGTAATTTCGAACAGCAGCGACAGCGCAAAGGACAGCACAATGCACACCACCCAGCGCGTACGGAAGTAGTATCCCAGGAACATGCCGAAGGGCACCGTCAGCAGCACATTGAAGGCCGCCAGCAGGAAATCCGCTCCGGTCAGCACATTCAGATAACTGGAAGGATCGCTGCGCGTGATCTCGGTATTGTGGAGAATATCCTGGATGAACTGCAGCGGCACAAGCTGAATCATGCTTCCGGCGGGTGCGGCGTTGTGTCTGGAATCCGGCATAGGGAGCAGCACCAGGAAAAAGGCGTTCAGCAGATACAGCAGCAGCAGATAGAGCACAAGGGCCCGGATCTTGTTAATGTAGCCATGCCGGCGGTATTGAACGATAAGGAACGGCAGGGTGAAGAACAGTGCTGCGACCGGGAATGCCATGAAGGCATAGGAGATAGGAAATAAATACGTCTGAAACATGAGTTCACCTGCACTCTGATTTTGTCATAACCACTTTATTATAGAATTTAACCAAATCCGGCTCAAGGGATTTATTCATTCTAACTGTTCTGTCCAGGCATAGATATGTGTGGAGAGGAGCGTGAGCAATAGTATGGATAAAAAGGTGCAGCAGTATTATAAGCTGAAGGCCAAGCATAAGGAGCTGGAGAAAGAATTGGCCGGGCTCCGGCAGGACATTCTGGCCTACTTCAATGAAGCAGGCCAGACAGAATCCGTCATTGGCGGGTACAAGGTGAAGCTGGTGACGCAGCAGCGCAAGGAATACGATGATGACAAGCTCTATCAGACCTTGGCTGATCCTGAGCTATGGAGGCTGCTCTCCAGGACGGACCCGGCGAAGGTGGCCAGCCTGACGAAATTGAAGGTCATTGACGAGGCGAGGATTGGGCATACGTATGAAGTGAAGACCATCCAATTGCTTCAGGTGGATAAGCAGTAGAGACGGCGTTCCCGGAAGCAGGATGCTATGCCTCACGGTCCCGTTTCCGGGTAACTCTGTACATAAGAGAAGGCGGTGTTTCTCCGGTTATGCGCGCAAATGCATCGCTACCTGGTTCATTTTGCGTTAAAATAGCAGGTGGGCATGTTAGATGCAGTCCAGAATCATACAGAGACGGCGAAGATACGGAGGAAAAAAGACATGAACGATTTCGGGCAGATGCTGGAGAAATACGCAGAGCTGGTAGTGAAGGTTGGAGTGAATGTGCAGCCCGGGCAGGTGCTGATGGTGCACGCGCCGCTGGAGACGGCGGAGCTGACCCGGCTGATTGTGGGCAAGGCTTATGAGGCCGGAGCCAAATATGTGATGGTGGACTGGGATGACGAGGCGGTTACACGCATCCGGTATGAGAAGGCACCTGAAGATTCATTCGGATATTATCCGCAGTGGCATGCCGATATGATGGAAGGCTTCGCTGAGGAAGGCGGAGCGATTCTACATATTAAAGTGCCGGACCCTGAATTGTTCCGGGGCATCGATTCCGCGAAGGTCTCCACTGCGGTGAAGGCTGCGGCTGTAGCACGCAAGAAGTATCAGGCCTACACCCGCAACAGCAGAATCAGCTGGTCGCTGATCAAGGCGCCGACCCGTGCCTGGGCTGATAAGGTGTTCGCTGACCTGCCGGAGGCGGAGCGGATTGACGCGATGTGGGAAGCGGTCTTCCGCATGAACCGGGTGAACAGTGAGGACCCGGTGGCCGCCTGGCGCAGCCATATCGCCGAGCTGAAGCAGAGCCAGGAGCGGATGAATGCCAAACGGTACAAAAGCCTGCACTACCGTGCTCCGGGCACAGATCTGCGTGTTGAGCTGCCGGAGGGCCATCTGTGGCGGGGCGGCGGCGGAGAGAATGCGTGCGGGGTTTATTTTGTGGCGAATATGCCGACCGAGGAAATCTACACGATGCCTCATCGTACAGGCGTGAATGGCACTGTCAAGAGCACGCTTCCGCTGAACCTGAACGGGCGGTTGGTGGATGGAATCACTATTACGTTCACGGACGGCAAGGTGACAGCGTATGACGCAGAGTCCGGCCGTGAGCATCTGACCTCCCTGCTGGAGACGGATGATGGGGCCTCCTACCTTGGCGAGGTCGCGCTGGTACCGCATGATTCGCCGATCTCCCGGCTGAACAGAGTATTCTACAACACTGGCATTGACGAGAATGCCTCCTGCCATTTCGCGCTGGGCAGCGCCTACCCGGTGAACATTGAAGGCGGAACCGCGATGACCAGCGAGGAGCTGCTGGCCCGGGGAGCCAATGTCAGCCTCACACATGTTGATTTCATGGTCGGCTCTGCAGAGCTTGATATTGACGGGGAGCTGGCAGACGGTACGGTTGAGCCGGTATTCCGTAAGGGGAACTGGGTACTCTGATTACTGAGTGACATATGAAGGCCGCAATATTCCCGAGTGTGGGGGTTGCGGCCTTTTGCGCGTGCTGCCAGCCGAAGGCGGCGGAGGTGCGTGGCGGGCCACGTAGGCTGAATGTAATCGGAAAACCGACCACATTTGGACTGTGCTCGCCACGTGGGCCAAATGTAATCGAAAAAGCGATCATATTTGGACTGTTCGCGCCACGTAGGCTGAATGTAATCGAAAAAGCGATCACAGCACCGTTCACTCGCCCCAGTTTCATTAAATTATTCGATGCAGGTAAAACTGTTTGCATAACCTCTCCGTCTAATTCATGTAAAACTGGAGAGAGAGGAGAGGGAGAGATGACGATGTCCGGCGCAGAGATGAAGCGGGTGGCTGCCAGTGTGCCGCTGGAAGAAGCGGATTTCACACAAGCGGTCATGGAGTACAGCGACCAGCTGTATCAGATCGCCTACAGCTATCTGGGTAACCGCCATGACGCGCTGGAAGCGCTGCAGGAGACCACCTGCCGGGCCTGGATCAAACGGAGAACCCTGAAGGACTCCAGCTTGTTCAAAACCTGGCTGATCCGAATATTGATCTATGTCTGTATTGACGAGCAGCGGCGAAGGAAACGTGCAGTCCCCACAGCGGCCGAGTATATGCAGGAGCCAGTGGTTCATAACAATACCGGCGCGCTGGAGATGCAGTGGGCGCTCTCGCAGGTGAAGGTGAAATACCGCCATGTGCTGATGCTCAAATATTACAATGATCTGACCCTGGCCGAAATTGCCGTGCTGCTGCAGAAGCCGGAGGGCACGGTCAAAACCTGGCAGCACAAGGGGCTGAAGCAGCTTAGAAAAATTATGAAGAACCGGGGTGAATGGAATGAACAGTAGCAGAGAAGAGCAGGCGATGCTGGCGGATGCGGGACGTATCCATAGGGCGGTCCAGGCGGATGCCGGTGGCCATGAAATCAGGCAGGCGGTAGTTGCAGGCATAGAACACGGACGCAGAAGAAGCCGGCAGAGCTGGCTAACCAGGGGCTCCCTAATCGGCATGGCGGCAGCCGCGATGGTTGCGATTATTCTGTTCTTCATCCCGGTACTTCATGATTCAGCCACGCGGACAGCGGCTCCCCCTGAAGCGGTGAATTGGGGCGGGCTGGAAATGTTCAAGCGGCTCTATTCTTTTGATTCTGAAGCGTCCACACTGGATTCGGCGATCCGGCACGGCTATATCCAGGAGATTAATCAGAGCGCAACCAGCGGGGACTACCGGATTACATTGAATGCAATAACGGCGGATGAGAATAAAATCATCTTCTTGTATACGGCTAACGTTGCAGAAGGACAGGAAATTTATAGCATTAGCAGTGCGAGGATTAAAAATCTGGCAACCGGTAATTATCTGGATGGCAGCAACCAGATCGGAGGTCATGATGAGCAGAGCGGGCCTTTGGAGAACCGCATTTACTATGGACGCGGCATCATTTATCTGGACCGGAGTAAGCCCTTCCCGGAGCAGCTTGAAGCAAGCTTCCAGATTGCCTCTGTCGACCCGGGGAAATTGAAAGATCCAAAGACCGGCACTATTGTAGCGAATATGCATTATTCTCCAAGACTCAAGATCCCCTTCAAGCTGGACCCGAAATTCAAGCAGCAGCAGACAGTCATAGTGAAGCCGCAGAAGGATTTCGTGCTGGAGGGGGTTCAAGTGACACTGGAGCAGGTTGAAATGTCCCCCTTGATGATCCGCACTGTAGCCAAAATCAAGAAGCAGTCTGAGAATACTTGGAATATTAGACAAAAGATATTTAGCTCGGTTTACGGGAAAAAAATTCAGTCGGTCACCAAATACGGGACTACCGAACTATGGTCACCGGAAGGAATGGGAACCGAAGAAGGCTTCGAAAACTACTACGGCAGCAATCTGCTGGATCAGCCGAAGTCGATGAACTTGATAATGAAGATAGGTACAGGCAAGAAAGTCAAGGAGCTTAACATTCCACTTCTGCCCTGACACCTTGCATGTAAAAAGCTGACTGCCGGTATTCCCGGCGGGTCAGCTTTTTGCCGCTTCAATCAGCCTGATGTCTCATCCCCGGTTATTAAACCGGAACACAAGCTTATACCCGTCAAAAGTCTCCCCGGTTCGCTCCGAATAGTTGCCCTGCGTATAGCGGGAGACCGTTTTGCGCCAGAATTTCTGGCCGGTGATATTTTTCTCTGCCGGGTTAGTGAATAGCTCCCATTCCCCACGGTACTGCTCAAACACCATTACCGCGGCCTTTTCCGCGATCCCCATGCCTCTGAAGGGTTGCAGCAGAAAGAAATCATTCACGAAAAAATCAACACCCGGCGCGCAGTGAGGCGGGGTAGCGATCCGGACGAAGCCTGCCGGAAGCGAATTCACCTGGATCAGCCACGGGTACAGAATGCCCGGCTTGTCCCACCAAACACTCTGCACCTCATATTGATCTGCCAGCGTGCGGTATTCATCCGTGTCCTCAAAGATGCCATGCCGGTTAGGCAGATGACCCTCCACAAGTCCGTAATGACCTGACAGATCATGCAGATAGAGCGGCAACATATTTTTGATAATATAGGCTTCCTCCGGTCCGGTAAGCTTTGTTTCGATATTCATTACTTCCCTACGCTCCCTGTTTAGTTCTAATGAGTGTCTTAATCCATCATGTCTGCACTCATTGTATACTGCAAGAAAGCGTAGGTCATAGGGAAGTCTCTGCTATAAATTGAACTTTATCTACTCCGCTTGCCCAAAAAGCCGAAACCTCCTTTAACGGAAATTCCGGCTTTTTCTCTGTGCATATTAGTTTGTGGAGACCAGTGCGATAAAGCTTACAGGTCCTGTGGAAAGCTTGGTTTTTGTTTTGCCGTCAGTGCTGTAGCGGTAGAGATAATCGTTATCCAGACCGTTGATGTAGTAGAGTCCCGGAACTTCATCGATAATTACCGAGTAATCGGATTCTGCGCCCGCCAGTTTGGTTAAAGTGGAATCGGCATTCAGGACGTAAGCATCGGTTGTAGTGAACAATACCGTAGTAAGAGCCGTTCCGTTCTTGACCGTCCGGATGTCCTTCACATTCGACAGCGGCAGAGCCTTGGAGGTGATTTTGCCGTTAGCCAGCGTACTGATGAACGCTTTTCCTTTGGAATCTGAATATACCAGCTTATTGCTGGCAATCTCGCTGATGCTGATCACACTGTTCTGGCTGAGCTGCATGATCTTTCCGTTCTTGTCCATCAGGAAGCCTTTGCCTGTGTTATAGTCCAGATCTTCGCCCTTAGCATCCACTTTAATGCCTTTATTGAACAGGAAATAATGGTCGGACCAGGTCCCGCCGGTTGCTGCGTTGGATTCTAACGGGTTTTTGGCATTGGCTGCTTTAGGTACTCCTCCTGTTAGGGGAAGGCTATAGAGCACCATAGAGTTAAGGGAATACTCCTGCTCGTTGGGAATGGTATCAATCATAAGATTAATATTATTACCGTATGAATGATAGAAGCGGCCCTTCGGAATAGCTCCGCCGGCAATCCATTGAATGACTCCGCTCCCGTCGCGGGACTTGGAGGCAACCCAGTTCGTAGTGTTGTTCTTCAGGGCATTATAATAGACCCGCCCGTTCAAGACGGTGAAGGTCTTGAAATTCACATCGGCATTGTCTGCTACAAGGGTAAGCTGTGAATCATCGTCAGCGTCGCTCAAAGTGCGGTAGATATGTCCGGTGTCATCCAGGAAGTACAGGTACGGACCATCGAACAGGTAATAGAGGATATTCCGGTCTCCAAGGAAGCTGGTAATTAAGGCATCGGGCTCGCTGAGTGACAGGCGCTGAATTCCCATTGCATTATCATAATAAAAATACAAATATTTTCCGGTTGATTCCAATCCGTTGCCGTCATAGTTCTCAGTGATCTTCTGTGTTTCACTTCCATCTGTCGATACGCGGTATAGAACTTGGTCAGAAACATAGTACACATAGGATTTCGCCGAGTCTGCTGCTGCCGAGTGCGCTTGCCCCCCGACCCCGAATGTACCTAGTACCGCCAGCAGCACGAGCAGCAGGACACCTGTTTTTCTGGATATTAACTGCAAAGCCTTCATATCATTTCTCCTCTTCAGCCAATGTGTTGAACAACTGTGCAAATACTGTTCTAATTATCGGAAAATTTCACATTTTGACATATACAGCTTAAGCACTAAAAAGCCTTGCGTGAAAGAGCAAATGAGCTGACGTGCAGGAACTCTTGCCCAGGCAGCATCAATGAGATAAGCAGTAGAGCAGAATGGCTTGCTGGACATAGAGCAGGCTGTGCTTAAATCCGAATCCGGCAAAATAAGGTGAAGCGATAACCTCCTCGCTGACCTCCTCATTACGGTAGAAGGGAGGACAGGGACATAGCAGCGCCCCGGGCTGCGCCTGCTGCATCCGTTCCAGGGTGATCTGGTATTCGCTGAGATACTCCGGGGTCAGGAAGTCCCTGGGCAGTGAATCGGTAAGGATCACATCACTCTCCTGCAGAATACTGTCCAGACTGGTGTGAAAGGTGTAGCTCCGCTGATGAACGCTACCCATATCATTACCCGGAGAGCATACATGATGAAAAGATAGATTCAGCACCTGCGCCGCCTCCATCCAGGTCCGCAATATATTGCCAGCCGGTCCTACGAAAGTGTACGTCAGCTCCCGGTAATTGTGCCGGAGGGTGCGCAGCGCATACAGGTCAGCCAGAATCTCACACGGGTGATTATGTGTGGTCATCGCATTAATTACAGGAATTGAGCCGTATGCAGACAGCGCCTCCAGTTTGCTGAGGTCAGGGTGCCTGGCAATGATCCCGTCCCCCCAGTTCTCCAGATAGCGGATGACATCGCCCGGGTGCTCTTTTTTGTCAAGCGTCTCCGGCGGAAACGTAATATAAGCTCCCCCCAGGTCGCTAATGCCCTTCTCGAAGCTTACCCGGGTCCGCAGACTGGTCTCAGGGAAGAACAGAATCATGGTCCTGCCCTCCAGCAGCGGTTCTGGCTTGCTGAGCCGGAGCCGGTCGGTTAGTTCGAAGATATCGAGGATCTGCTCTGAAGTGAGCTGGTTTATATTCAGGAAATGCATAGATAAATCCCCCTCCCCTTGGTATGTAAGCAGCCAGAATGAATAATAATGAATAAATATACATCAATAAGTAATAGTATACAACGGAATTTTTACTGAAATTTTATTCCGCGCCATTCTACCGGCAGTTGAATCACGCGCATAAGCTCATTCAACCACCGTTTGATAGTATTGCGTCCTGCGGAGATGCTATGATGATTTCAGGCAGTGCGCACTGTACATTTTGTTCATTGGAGGGTATACCATGCTCGACTTGCGTAAGATTGGAGCTTATATTTCGAAGCTTCGCAAAGACCAGGATTGGACCCAATTGGAGCTTGCCGATCAACTGAATGTCAGCCATCAGGCGGTATCGAAATGGGAACGGGGCGAGTCGCTGCCGGATATCGGAACGCTTCCGCAGGTGGCGGGGTTATTCGGCAGAACGGTAGACGATATTCTAAATGCAGGAGACAATGAAGCAGACAGGGAGCGGCGGCACCTTGGATCGATTGTTGAGAGAATTGCAGAGAACAGGCCGGACCAGGTGGCAGAGATGGTCAATACCGGCAAGGCGGAAATAGAAGAGCTTATAGAGGTAGCGCCGCTCGTCAAAGCAAGCACTTTGCATAAGGTCACAGAAGAATTAGACAGCAGTACCCTTAGGCTGGATGTGATCATGCGCCTGGCTCCGTTCCTGGGATCAGATATATTAGATGAACTGGTTCATCAGGCAGAAAAAGAAGAAATTTCCTGGAATGTCGTTGCCGGACTTGCCCCGTTCGTCAGCCGCAGCACCTTAGGCCGGCTGGTCGATCTGTCGGCAGACGGCTCCAGCGATGTGAACAATCTAGTTGGGATTGCCCCGTTTCTTAACAGAGAGCATCTGGACCTGCTGGTGCAGCAAGCCAGAGAGGACAGCTTAAGCTGGAATTCCATTCAAGCGCTGGCCCCCTTTATCAGCAGAGAAACGTTAGGCCGTCTGGTGGACCGGGTGGAAGAGAGCCTTGCCGATGCAAATCGGCTGCTCGGAATTGCCCCTTTTTTGGACAGGGGGAAGCTTGAGCAGTTGCTTGGCAGAGTGGAGGCAAAGCGTCTTAGCCCGGATGTGCTGGCAAGCCTGGCTCCTTTTATCGATCAGGGGGTACTGAGCCGATTGGTAACCAGCATATTAAATAAAGCTAAGTAGACATTAAAAACAGAGCATAGGCGTACTGCCGCAATGCTCTGTTTTAACGTTATATCGGGTGCTGCGCTGCTACAATCCGAGCGTATTGCCTTTTTCCAGCCGCTGAATCTGCTTCTCCCCGTCATCTGCCAGCTCCCGGAACTGGGTGATCGTCTCGCGCATCTTGGGCAGGGCCTCCTGCTTGTAGGTGCTGATCGAATCCAGGGCAGAGAGGACGTCAGTGAATGCCTGCTTCAGCGTATCCACAGAGATACTGGTCTCCAGCGACTGCTTGTGAATGGCAGCGCCCTGCTCCTTCAGCATTCTGGAGGTGCCGCTGATGAGGTTATCGGTGGTCTGGTTCAGCAGCTCGATTTTTTGCAGGACAATCTTCTGGTTGTAGAGGGCGCTGGCGACCGTCACCGAGATTTTGAGCGCAGAGATGGTTACGTTCCTTGCCCGGTCTACACCGCGGATCAGCTCTTTGTTGTTGCGGATCACGACCTCGATAGCCATGATTCCCTGCTGGTTAACCACCAGCATCTGCTGGAGATCCATCACCCGCTGGCGCAGCGGGAACAGCACCTCCTCCGTAATGAACCGTACCTTATCCTCGTCTTCACTCCGCTGTCTGGCAGCCTCGATCTGCTTCTCGATCTCCTGGTCCATCAGCATCCCGAGCTGGATTTCCTTCTTCAGCCGTTTGGTCAGCTCCCGCAGGGTCTGCTGTTCAATCTCCAGGGTGGTGTTGTCGTTCTTCAGCACGGCCTTCCCTTTGTCCAGAGAGAGAATAATGTCCGAGATCACGGCATCGGCCTTCTGGTATTTGGCGAAATAATTGCGCAGCGGGTGGAAAAATCTGCCGAGTATCCCGCTTTTGGCGAAATCCACGGCACTGGGGTCCAGATCCTTGAGCTGGTGATGCAGCTCGGTTAAGCCCTTGGCGACCTGCCCGCCTTCGTCCCCGGTCTTGGACAGATTGCCTACAGATACCTGAAGCAGCGCGTTCTTGTCCGAAGACGACCGCATGGTGCTCATCCCGAAGCTGTCGATCGATTGCAGCACAGCCTTGCGCTTCTCCAGCGACTCGAAGTCCAGCTCCAGAATGCTGTTGACGTTGCTGATCGCCTGCTCCTTCAGTTGGGTGACTTCCTCCGGCTCCGGCTGGACCTGCTCCTCGATGACTGATTTCAGCTTCTCCGGGCTGGGAATTTCCATGGTAAATGACATGTGAACCCTCCTTCAGCATATAGAACTACATTTGCACATTGAGCAGATTGCCGATTTTGTAGACCACATCTTCAGTGTCCGCATTGATGTTGGCCGCCTCGTTGATGCTGGAGATGCTCTCCAGCGCCTTGATGTTGGCGTTATAGCCGATGGTGTATACCGGAATCTTGTAGGTCTCAATCAGTCCGCGGATCTCATCCAGGGAATGGCCTTCGTTGGTCTCCCCGTCACTGAGGACGAAGATCACGGGCTTCAGCCCGGGGTGCTGGGCCTGATACTCCTGGAGCATCTTCATCGCCACGACCATTCCGTCAAAAGTAGCCGTACCGCCCGAAGCCTGCAGGCTGTTAATCGCTCCTACGAACATGGACTGCTGATTGGTGTCATAGGTGGCGATCGGCAGATTGATGGTCACATCGCTGGAGTAGGAGACAAAGCCGATGCTGTTGTCCTTGCCCAGGAACTTCTGGCCCTTCAGCAGCGATTCCTTCAGACGGTTCAGCGGCTCGCCCGCCATGCTGCCCGAGACATCGGCTACGAAGACTGCGGCAATCGGCTTGCTGCCGTCTTTTTTCTCCTTCCACAGCTTCTGGGCCGAGGTGAGCAGGGAGCCGTCAACAGGCTTAAGCTCCGAGACATATTCATTCAAGCCGTTGAAGCCTTTGTCTGCGGCCGTCTTCTGGTATTTCTCCTGCTGGACGAACTCGCCGAACTTCTTGATGATTTCCAGCTTCTCCGGCGGCAGATTGCCCAGGGCATAGAGCGGGCTGTCATGTCTTACGCCGAAGGGGGTGAACACATAGCCGCTGCTGAGATCTTTAGCGTTGACAAAGGTCTGGTATTCCAGGACGAAGGCATCCAGCCTGCCCGACTTCGCCGCTTCACGCATTTGCAGGGTGGTCGAAGCAATGAAGGGCACATTGGCCTGGAATTTCTCGAAGCCTTGAACGGCTGTATCGCCGAGCAGATCGTTCTGATCGAAGGTGTTGAGGGCAGTAACCAGGAAATTAAGCCCGGTGGAGCTGGCAAAAGGATCGGTATACCCCATCGCCAGCTCATTGCCCGCAATGGCATCGGTGATCGTCTTGACATTGATCGCGCCGTATTTGTCAACGAGCTGATCATATTTCTGTTTGTTCATCACCACTCCGGCCACATTGCCGGTCAGCCGCTTGGCAACCAGCTCGGTCTGGACGCCGCTGGCTTTGACCATCTCGCCCCACAGCTCGTTGGATGGAGTGAAGGCGTCAGGCACATATTTGCCGGACCGGATATAATCGGCGGCGGTGCCTGAGGCGATATTGCGGATCTTCACCGAGACCGGCTGTCCGTCTACCGTGATGCCCGCAGCGTTGAAGTCTGCCGCCACATCATTGAGCCAGCCGTCGTTGCCGGTTCCTGACTTCTCTGTCGAGGAGAAGATTTCAACGAAGCTGCTGGTGGTGCTGTCAACGGAGATAGGGAACTTGGAGATATCGGGCAGCGAGTCGAGGGCTGACGCCGGATCAAGGTCGATCTGCCCTTTGACTGGCTCTGCGCTGGTGACGCTGATATCCTTATAGATCCGGTTCAGTCGTTTGTCTGCGTCTTCTGCGGAGATTTCCGTTTTGGATTTGCCCAGATTGGAGGTTAAGGTAATTCCGAAATAGACAAGGGCGAAGACGGATGCGGCTATAATTGCGAGTATGAACAGAGTTTTGCCTTTCCTCATAGGTTCAGCTTCCTTTCGTTACTGGTAGAGTTTCGTCTGCCCGATCAGGGCGGTTAATTCCTGCATACACGGAATGTCTTCAACATTCGCATAACCGGCGCTCCCCAGCTCTGTAATTTCCAGCAGCAGCTGATCGAGCTTCAGCAGAATTTCCTCGTTCGCCCCGAGACAGCCTTTGACGTAAGAGAGATATTCATGGTATACCGCTGTTTTCTTCTGGATCAGGGAGCCGGAGAACCGGCTGGCGGCGGTGCTGTCACTGAACCTGGCGAATTCGGCGGCATCGAATACGCTGAGCTTGTTCAGCATCCCCCGGATATTCAGATAGAACAGCTTCTCCACTTCATCAATGACAGCATGGAACTTGCGGTAGCTGAGCTCTGCCGTGTCAAACCGTCTGCCCAGCACCTGGAGCAGCGCTGCCTTCTTCCTGCCGATCCGCTCAATCTGATCCAGGGCAAGGGCGATATCCTCCTTCAGCACCTTCACATTCCGGTGGCGGTTCAGGCCGGCGATGTAATCCTCCCGCGAATCATAGTGTACAGCAGACGGCTTGGCGGCCGGAGGCTTGAACAGTAAGGTATAACTCCCGTATAGTACGGCCAGCAGACTCATAACCAGCAGGGTTACGCCGGAGGCCGTCTCCAGCGCGCTCCCGCCGCCGATGGTTACACCAAGCAGGCCGGGAGACAGCACAGCGACATTTAAAATAACAATCCCGGCAACCAGGCCGAGGAGCTTCAAGGGTCCGGATCTGTTCAGGATCAGCACCTCCTCATCTAAGTATATTGGGGGAATACGTATGTTCATTCATACAGAGCGGGGGGAGCGGAGGAGTCTCCTAAATATTACCCATATCACATAGAAATGATTGGAATAAAAGCCTGTTACACACTGCTACGTTTTGAGGCTTGGGGATGTTTCAATTTTTTGATACTTAAAGGACAACTATATAAAATTTCACCATCAAGCATTGACATCAGCTCACTTCGCGTGTAACATATGAACAGTCGTCAACCGGCAATGATTCCATAACTCCATATTGTTCTCGTATAACCCCGCAGCCATTGTCAGATGGCACAGGGCGGGGGTTTCTACAGGA
Organism: Paenibacillus sp. FSL K6-1096; assembly: GCF_037977055.1. NCBI lineage: Bacteria > Bacillati > Bacillota > Bacilli > Caryophanales > Paenibacillaceae > Paenibacillus > Paenibacillus sp. FSL K6-1096. The sequence continues at coordinate 6,851,913 of NZ_CP150274.1, forward strand.
AGCCTACTCTTCCTAACTACGATGATAAGGACCGTGAACCAGCGGTCCCTGTCCCCGGAGTTAGGAATTTTTGCGTACAGCGGTCCTTGACACAATCATTATTCAGATTAGAAGATTCAGGAGGCATCATCTGCATGAAAGATATGAAATACTTACTCTCCGTCCTTGTAGGCGCGATGAGCTACGGCATTCTGTCCACAATTGTTGTATTGGCCTACGGGCAAGGCTACAAGCTTGGGGAAGTTGTGGGCACCCAGCTGTTAACCGGCTGCATTCTGGCCTGGCTGCTGGCACTATATACCAAGCTCAGAGCAAACCGTAAGCAGCGCAGCGGATCGGCAGCTTCCGGCCAGTCTTCCAAGCCGGCTGCGGCCCGGCTGACCTGGAAGCACCGGCTGCTGCTGATGCTGGCCGGCGCACCAACCGTTGTTACCGGTCTGCTGTATTACCAGTCGCTGCGTTATATTCCGGCTTCCCTGGCGATTATTCTGCTGTTCCAGTTCACCTGGATCAGCGTGCTGATCCAGGCGGTAAGCAAGCGCCAGCGTCCCGACCGGATCACTGTGCTGACGCTGATCCTGCTGTTCGGCGGCACCCTGCTGGCTGCGGGTATCCTGAATCAGGGTACGGCAGAGTTCAATCTGCTCGGGCTGTTGCTCGGTCTGCTGTCAGCGGTCAGTTATTCCATGTTCATTATCTTCAGCGGCAAGGCGGTTCCGTCTGCGCATCCGGCCTACCGGAGCGCCTGGATGGTAACGGGCGGGATGCTCCTGCTGTTCATCCTGTTCCCGCCGTACTTCCTGTTTAACGGTCTGCTGTGGAGCCAGCTCCTGCTGTTCGGCTTCCTGCTCGGCTTGTTCGGCGCCTTCATTCCGCCGGTCCTGTTCGCCATCGG